>NZ_JBWMAW010000016.1:0-94948 GCF_056521395.1 Rhodoferax sp. LS1R11 | reverse complement strand
GACTTGTTCGACGAAGACGCATTTGCGTTTGATCTGTTCGCACAGGGCGCTGGCGATGTCCACATCAAAGCCGGTGGGTTTGCCGTCCGCGGTCTTGAAGGTGAAGGGCTCGTAGGTGGGGTCGATGGCCACTTTGAGGTCTTTGCCTTGGGCGAAGGCGCCCGCGCTCAGGGTGCCGATAGCGAGGGCCAGCAGGAGTTTCTTCATGGAGGGGGCTTTCAAAATGCCGGGGACTTGCCCCGGCGGGTGGTGGAACTCGGTATCGGGGCAATCGGGGGATCAGGACGATGCGCCGGATTTGCGCATCAGCGTACTTTTGCCAAACAGGCTCTCGATCAAATCCACGGCCAGTTCGGCCGTCTGGTTGCGCACATCCAGCGCGGGGTTGAGTTCCACCACGTCCAGCGAGGCCAGGCGCCCGGTGTCGGCAATCATCTCCATGCAGAGCTGCGCCTCGCGGTAGGTCGGGCCGCCGCGCACGGTGGTGCCCACGCCGGGGGCAATCTCGGGGTCCAGAAAATCCACGTCCAGGCTCACGTGCAAATGGGTGTTGGCATCCACCAGGGCCAGCGCCAACTCCATGGCATGGCGCATGCCCATCTCGTCAATAAAACGCATGTCGAACACCTCGATGCCCATGTCATGCACCAGCCGTTTCTCGCCTTCGTCCACGCTGCGAATGCCAATCTGGCGCAGTTCTTTCGGTTTCAGCGCGGGCACATGGCCGCCAATCTCAATCAGTTCCCGGGGGCCGTGGCCGCACAGGCACGCCACCGGCATGCCGTGGATGTTGCCGCTGGGCGTGAGCGTGGCGGTGTTGAAGTCGGCATGGGCGTCAAACCACAAGACGCGCAGTTTCTTGCCCGTGTCGCGGCAATGGCGGGCCACGGCGCTGATCGACCCGATGCCCAGGCAGTGGTCACCCCCGAGCATGATGGGCAAACGCCCCAGCTGCAATTCGGCATACATGGCGTCATGCAGCAGCTGGTTCCACTGCACCACCTCGGGCAGGTGGCGAAATCCGTTGACGGCCGCCGCCCAGGGGTTGGCCGGGCCGTTGAGGTTGCCGCAGTCCTTGACGTCCAGGCCGAACTGGGCAATGGCCTTCGCAATGCCAGCCACCCGCAGCGCCTCAGGCCCCATGCGGGCACCCAGGGTGCCTGCGCCCACATCGGTGGGGACGCCAATCAGGCTGACGCCGCCGGGCGCACGATGGGGCGGGGGAACGGGGCTCATGCCGCCAGCGCCATGTCTTGCAAGGCCGCCTGGGGCAAGGCTCTGGGGGTGTCACTGGCCACAGGCCGGATCAGGCTGAACAGGTCTTTCGGGTTGGCCAGCTCGGGAATGAGCGACACCACTTGCCCCAGACGCCACTCATTCGCCACGTCACGCAAGTAGCGCAGGGCCGAATAATCTTCCAGCGCAAAGCCAACCGAGTCAAACAGCGTGATCTCGGCGTCCGTCGTGCGGCCTGGCGCCTGGCTGCTCAACACCTGCCACAACTCGGTCACGGCGAAATCAGCGGGCAGGTGCTGCAGGTCACCCTCGATGCGGGTTTGGGGCTCGTACTGCACGAACACGGTGGACGCACGCAGCACATCGGGGTGCAGCTCGGTCTTGCCGGGGCAGTCACCGCCCACGCCGTTGATGTGCATGCCGGGCTCGATCAGCTCCGGCGTGAGGATGGTGGCGTTGGTTTTGTCAGCGGTGACCGTGGTCACGATGTCGGCGCCGCGCACAGCCTCGGCAATGCTGGTGCACACCGTCAGGCGCAAGGCGGTGTGGCGCAGGTTGTCGACCAGCTTCTGGGTGGCCACCGGGTCGGTGTCAAACAGGGTGATTTCTTCAATGCCCACCAGGTGATGAAAGGCCAGTGCCTGGAACTCGCTTTGTGCGCCGTTGCCGATCAAGGCCATGCGCCTGCTGTTGGGCCGGGCCAGCGCTTTGGCGGCCACGGCCGACATGGCGGCGGTGCGCAAGGCAGTGGTCAGGGTCAACTCGCTGAGCAACTCGGGGATGCCGGTGGCGACATCGGCCAGCACGCCAAAGGCCATCACGGTGGGCAAACCGGTGAGGGTGTTTTTGGGATGGCCATTGACGTATTTGAAGGTGTAGGTCTTGGCGTCGGCGATGGGCATGAGTTCAATCACACCGTCCGTGGAGTGGCTGGCGACACGGGCGCACTTATCAAAGTCCTGCCACCGCAGGTAGTCCTCATGGATGTAGTCCGCCATGCGGCCCAGGGTCGCGGCCGTGCCGACCTTGGCCACGAGGATGGCCACGTCCTGAACGCTGAGAAATTGGGTTTGGATGAGTGAGGGACGTTTCATGATGGGGCTCCGGTAAGTGAAGAGTAGTGTCTCCATGGCGCGTGTCAATGTAAATCGACAGGTATGCTTTCTTTTTGACAAATTTCTATCACTTAGACAGCGTCAATTGTCATAATGACAATATGGACGCGACCGATCAACAATTACTCTCCCTTTTGCGCAAAGACGCGCGCACCAGCGTGGCCACGCTGGCCAGCAAGCTCGGGGTGTCGCGCGGCACGGTGACCAACCGCGTCACCAAGCTGGAAGACGCGGGCATCATCGTGGGCTACACGGTGCGCCTGCGGCCCGACGCCCAGCCCGCCGAGATCAGCGCCTGGATGAGTATTGCCGTGGAAGGCAACGAGACCCGCTCGGTGATTGCCAGCCTGCTGGGCGAGCCGGGCGTGGCCATCCTGCATGACACCAACGGCCGCTGGGACCTGCTGGCCGAGTTGCGGGCCTCCAATTTATCGGAGCTGTCCCAGGTGCTGGAGCGCATCCGCCTGATCCGCGGCATCAGCAGCACCGAGACCAGCATCCACCTGGAAACCTACCGCCTGTCCTGAGCCCCCCACCCCATGAGTTCAACCCTGTCCGACCTTGACCGCATCGACCTCAAAATCTTGCACTGCCTGCAGGAGGATGGCCGCATCTCCAACCTCAAGCTGGCCGAGACCGTCACGCTGTCCCCCACGGCCGTGCTCTCACGGGTGCAGCGCCTGACCAAGGACGGCTACATCCTGGGCTACGAGGCGCGGCTGAACCCGCTCAAGCTGGGCGCCGGGATGATGGTGTTTGTGGAAGTGCTGCTGGACCGCACCACGCCCAATGTGTTTGAGGCCTTCAAGGCCGCGGTGCAGGTGCGGACCGAAATCATGGAGTGCCACATGGTGGCGGGTGGCTTTGACTACCTGCTCAAAACCCGCATGGCCGACATGACGGCTTACCGCGAATTCGCCGGCACCGTGCTGTGGCAGCTACCGGGCGTGCGCGAAACACGGACCTATGCGGTGATGGAAGAAGTCAAAAACACCACGCATTTGCCGCTGCGGTGACCCCCTGGCGGCAGACCACATTCATCCCGCCGTTGCGGCCGGGTAAGACCGCGCGCCAAAGATGGCCGACCCCACGCGCACCAGGGTGCTGCCCGATTGAATAGCCGCCTCCATGTCGGCACTCATGCCCATCGACAGGGTGTCCAGCACCAGACCCGCCGCATTTATTTGATCAAATACGGCTCTAACCCTTGTGAATAGTTCGCATGCAGCTACAAAATCAGGAGCAGGCTCCGGGATGCTCATGATGCCGCGCAAGCGCAAATTAGGCAGCACAGCCACCTGCCGGGCCAGCGCCAAGGCGTCTTCGGGCAGCACGCCGGACTTGGTATCACCACCATCCACATTGACCTGAATGCAGACCTGCAGCGGCGGCAAACCGGGCGGACGTTGCTCGCTCAAACGCTGCGCCACCTTGAGGCGGTCCACCGTGTGCACCCAGTCAAAGTGCTCGGCCACCAGGCGCGTCTTGTTGCTCTGGATCGGGCCGATGCAATGCCACTGCAAGGGCAAATGCCGCAGCTGCGTGATCTTCTGCACAGCTTCCTGAATGTAATTTTCACCAAAAGCGGTTTGCCCGGCGGCGTGCGCATCCAATACGGCGCAGGCATCAAACGTCTTGGAGACCGCCAGCAAACTGACGGCCTCTGCCGGGCGCCCGGCCGCCTGACAAGCGGCTGAAATACGGTCCTGAACTGCTTTTAGATTGCTTTGAATCATGGTCATAATTGACGCAAGCGTAACAAACGATTGAGTACCTGTGGATATCACCCAACTGCTGGCCTTCAGCGTCAAGAACAAAGCCTCTGACTTGCATCTTTCCGCGGGATTGCCCCCCATGATTCGTGTGCACGGCGATGTGCGACGCATCAACGTGGAGGCGCTGGACCACAAGGCCGTGCACGCCATGGTGTACGACATCATGAACGACACGCAGCGCAAAAGCTACGAAGAGTTTCTGGAGATTGACTTCTCGTTCGAAATTGAAGGCCTGGCGCGTTTCCGGGTCAATGCCTTCAACCACAACCGCGGCGCGGGCGCCGTGTTCCGGACCATTCCCAGCAAGATCCTGACGCTGGAGCAGTTGAATGCCCCCAAGATTTTTGCCGACCTGGCCCTGAAACCGCGCGGCATGGTGCTGGTGACCGGGCCTACGGGCTCGGGCAAGTCCACTACGCTCGCCGCCATGGTCAACTTTTTGAACGAGACCGAGTTTGGCCACATCCTGACCGTGGAAGACCCGATCGAGTTTGTGCACGAGTCCAAAAAATGCCTGGTCAACCAGCGCGAGGTCGGCCCCCACACCCTGAGCTTTGCCGCCGCGCTGCGCTCTGCCCTGCGGGAAGATCCCGATGCAATTCTGGTCGGCGAAATGCGCGACCTGGAAACCATCCGCCTGGCGATGACGGCCGCAGAAACCGGGCACCTGGTGTTTGGCACGCTGCACACCTCCAGCGCGGCCAAAACCATTGACCGGATCATCGACGTGTTCCCCGCGGAAGAAAAAGAGATGGTCCGCGCCATGCTGTCCGAGTCACTGCAGGCGGTGATTTCACAGACACTGTGCAAGACCAAAGACGGCCAGGGGCGCGTGGCAGCGCATGAAATCATGCTGGGCACCAGTGCCATCCGCAACCTGATTCGCGAAGCCAAGGTGGCGCAGATGTACTCCAGCATCCAGACCGGCAACAGCCTGGGCATGCAAACGTTGGACCAGAACCTGACCGACCTGGTCAAGCGCAACATCATCAGTGCTTCTGAGGCGCGGTCCAAAGCCAAGATTCCCGAGAATTTTCCCGGCTGACCCCGGTCCACCTATTGGAGCGCGCAATGAAAGGAATTCTCGAACTCCTTCGCAACAAAACCAAACCCGAGCCGGACGAGGACAAGGTGGACTCCATGCTGTTCGCCACCGCCTTCGCCGGACTGGGCGTGGACGCCGACCTGCTGGTGCCCTGGGAGGCCCGTGCGGTGGAGGTCGGTGCGACCCGACTGAGTGCCAGCCGTGGCACCAAGATGCTGCAGGCCCTGTGGGCCAAAGACAAATACATGCGCCACCTTGACAGCGACGCCATCCAGCGGATGGAGCGCTTTTTCGACTTCGCCACGGTCGCCGCCAACCGCGACATCATTCGCCAGGATGAATACGGCAACTACATGGTCGTGGTGCTGAGCGGCAGCATTGCCGTGGACCGCGCCCAACCCTGGGGTGAACATCTGCGCCTGGCGGAAGCCGCGCCCGGTGAGATTCTGGGTGAGATGTCGCTGCTGGACAGCGGCAAACGTTTTTCAGCCTGCACCACGATGAGTGACTGCGAAATCGCCGTGCTCGGTGCCGATGCGATGGACGATTTGCTCAACGCGGACCCCGCGCTGGCGGCCAACCTGATTGCCCTGCTGGCACGGAAACTGTCGCTGCGTCTGCGCGTCGTCAGTGCCCGCCTCAGTGACAAGAAATAACTCGAACAAAGAACGTTATGGAACGCGATCAAGCCACCAAATTCATCAACGATCTGCTCAAGCTGATGGTCAGCCGCAATGGCAGCGACTTGTTCATCACGGCGGACTTTCCGCCAGCCGTCAAAGTAGACGGAAAGATCACCAAAGTCTCTCCCCAGCCCCTCAACGCCGCGCACACACTGTCGTTGGCGCGCTCGGTCATGAATGACAAACAGGTGGCCGAGTTTGAGCGCACCAAAGAATGCAACTTTGCCATCTCTCCGCCCGGCGTGGGGCGCTTTCGGATCAATGCCTTTGTGCAGCAGGGCAAGGTCGGCATGGTGTTGCGGGTGATTCCACTGACCCTGCCCACCATTGACGGCCTGGGTGTGCCCGTCGTCCTCAAGGACGTGGTCAGTAGCAAGCGCGGCCTGTGCATCCTGGTCGGCGCCACCGGCTCCGGCAAGTCCACCACGCTGGCGGCCATGCTGGACTGGCGCAATGAGACCACCTACGGCCACATCATCACCATTGAAGACCCGGTGGAGTTTGTGCACCCCCATAAAAATTGCGTGGTGACCCAGCGTGAAGTGGGACTGGACACCGACAGCTGGGGCGCCGCCCTGAAAAACACCCTGCGTCAAGCGCCCGATGTGATCATGATGGGCGAAATCCGCGACCGCGAAACCATGGAACACGCCGTGGCATTTGCCGAAACCGGCCACCTGTGCCTGGCGACCCTGCACGCCAACAACGCCAACCAGGCGCTGGACCGCATCATTAACTTCTTTCCGGAAGAACGGCGCGCGCAACTCCTCATGGACTTGTCGCTCAACCTCAAGGCCATGGTGTCGCAGCGGCTGATTCCCAAGCAGGACGGCAAAGGCCGGGTGGCAGTGGTCGAGATCATGCTCAACTCGCCGCTGATTTCCGACCTGATCTTCAAAGGTGATGTCTCCGAGATCAAGGAGATCATGAAAAAGAGCCGCAACATGGGCATGCAGACCTTTGACCAGGCCTTGTTTGATGCCTACGAGCACAACCTGATCACTTACGAAGATGCCCTGCGCAATGCAGACTCGCTCAATGACCTGCGCCTGCAGATCAAACTCAACAGCCAGCGCGGCAGAACACAAGACCTGAGCGCCGGTACCGAAAACTTCGCCATCGTTTAAAGCCATGAACCACATCAACGCCAAAACTTACGAACCTGCTCCCGCCACCCGCGTCGCCTTTCTGGGCCTGGGCGTCATGGGTTACCCCATGGCGGGCCACTTGGCACGGGCCGGACACCAGGTCACGGTGTACAACCGAACCGCTACAAAATCAGTAGCATGGTGCGCCCAGTTTGCGGGCGCTAGCGGCCAAAATTATGCCGAAACACCGCGACTGGCGGCGCAGCATGCCGATATCGTTTTTTGCTGCGTCGGCAACGATGACGATTTGCGCAGCGTGACGCTGGGTGCCGATGGCGCGTTTGCCGGCATGAAACCGGGCGCGGTGTTTGTAGACCACACCACCGCCTCGGCCAGCGTGGCCCGCGAGTTGGCGGTAGCCGCCAAAAACCTGGGCTTGCAATTTGTGGACGCCCCGGTGTCCGGCGGCCAGGCAGGCGCTGAAAACGGCATGCTGACCGTGATGTGTGGGGGTGAGCCAGCCGCTTTTGCGCTGGCCCAACCTGTGGGCATGGCTTTTTCCCGGGCCTTCACCCTGCTGGGTGAGAGTGGCGCCGGGCAGCTCGCCAAAATGGTGAACCAGATTTGCATCGCAGGTCTGGTGCAAGGTCTGAGCGAAGCGATTGCTTTTGGCCAAAATGCCGGACTGGACATGAACCAGGTGCTCGACGTCATCGGCAAGGGGGCCGCCCAAAGCTGGCAGCTCGACAACCGCGGCAAAACCATGGTAGCCGACAAATTCGACTTTGGTTTTGCGGTGGACTGGATGCGCAAGGACCTGGGGCTGGTGCTGGATGAAGCCAAGCGCAATGGCGCGCGACTGCCAGTGACCGCGCTGGTCGACCAGTTTTATGCCGACGTGCAGCACCTGGGCGGCAATCGCTGGGACACCTCCAGCCTGATCAAGCGTCTGCGTTGACCCGCAAGCCCGAATGACCGCCCGGGCACTGGCCCGGTCGCAGTCACGGGTTTACTTCTTGGCTTCGTTGGCGGCTGGCTTGGGCAGCATGTTCTGCAGTTCATCTTCTGTGATGATCTCCAACACGCGAACCACTTTCTGCACACCACTGGTACCGCGGGCAATGTCGGTGGCCCGGTCCGCTTCGCGCTGCGTCACCCGGCCCAACAAATACGTGGTGCCACGCTCGGTGACCACCTTGAAGGCATTGGCGAACAGGTCTTTGGCGTCCACCATGCCGGCTTTGACTTTGCCCGTGACCAGCGCATCCGAGGAGCGCTGGGTCAGCGTGGAGTTACCCAGAATGCTGATTTCATTGACGATGGAGCGCACGTTCTCCACCTTGGACACGACCTGCTCCACCAGTTGCCGGTCCTGTGCGCTGGGCGCCTCGCCGGTCAACAACACCTGACGGTTGTAGCTGGTGATGTTGATGTGCACGCGCTCGCCAAGATTGTCGCGAATGCGGCTGGCCCCACGCAATTCAATGCCCTCGTCCTCCAGCTGTGTGCCCGAGGTACGGCGGTCGGTGGCCATCAACGACCCCATCACCGCGCCACCAATCATGATGGGCGCGCAAGCGCTCAAGGCGCCGCCCAGGCAGGCGGCCAGTGCCAACACCGAAACGAGTTTTTGGGTTACAAATTTCATGGTCAAAGCTCCTGGTCGCCAAGTAACTGGGCATCCACCGCGTCACAAATGCAGTGCAGCGCCAGAATGTGGACCTCCTGCACCCGCGCCGTGCGCTCGTGGGGCACACAAATGTGCACATCGGTATCGCGCAGGGCATGGGTCATCTTGCCGCCGCCGCGCCCGGTCAGACCGACCACGACCATTTCGCGTTCGTGCGCCGCCTCGATGGCCGCCAGCACATTGGCCGAATTGCCGCTGGTGGAAATGGCCAGTAACACGTCACCCGGTTGCCCCAGGGCACGCACCTGCCGTGAAAAAATGACGTTGAAGTCGTAATCGTTGGCAATGGCCGTGATGATGGAGCTGTCGGTGGTCAGCGCAATAGCGGCCAGCTCGGGCCGTTCACGCTCATAACGGCCCACAAACTCGGCAGAGAAATGCTGCGCATCAGCGGCGGAACCGCCGTTGCCGCACGCCAGCACCTTGCCGCCGCTGGTCACGCAGGTCAGCATGGCCTGCACGGCGTCTGCAATGGGTTTGCTCAGGACTTGCGCCGCCTGGTATTTCAGGTCGGCGCTGTCAATAAAGTGTTGTTGGATACGTTGCTCTAGCATGGTGCGATGATACCTTCGCCAGATGTATCCATTTGTAGGCAAGGGAAGTCGCCACCCGCTCAGTAGGCATCAAACGCCGCCTTCAGCCATTCGATGTTGCCCTGCTCCAGCACCACGACATCAAAGCGGCAGGGTGGTGGTTCGCGCAGGCGCATCAGGTAATGGCGCGCTGCAAAAATAATGCGCCGCTGCTTGGTACTGCCCACACTGGCGGCCGCCCCGCCGTGGCTGGCGCTGCGGCGCTGGCGCACCTCCACAAATACGGTGGTGCCATCGGGGGCACGCATGATCAAATCAATCTCGCCACCACCCCGCCCGGGCGTCCGATAATTGCGCTCCAGAAGGCGCATGCCGGATTGCTGCAAATGATGCAGCGCCGCATCTTCGGCCGCGTCACCGACCTGTTTGGTCGTGCGGGCCTTGGCCTTGATTTGAGGAATTTCCATTGACTTCTGCTTTTGCCTCTACCTATACATCTGCCTTGCGTGCCGCATCGGAGGCGGCGGGTCACCAGAATTATCCGCCCGGCGCATTGTTTGTCGTCGCCACACCCATCGGCAACCTGGCCGACATCACGCTGCGTGCCCTGCATGTGCTGGGTCTGGCAGATGTGGTGGCCTGCGAAGACACGCGCCACACCCAGGCCATGCTGCGTGCTTATGGGATTGACAAGTCCTCCTCGCAACTGCTCGCCGTGCACCAGCATAACGAAGCCGAGGCAGCGCAGACGGTCATCGACCGGTTGCGCCAGGGCCAGCGCGTGGCCTATGCCAGCGACGCAGGCACGCCCGCCATCAGTGACCCGGGTGCCCGCCTGGTCGCAGCGGTGCGCCTGGCCGGACTGAAGGCCGTCCCCCTGCCCGGCGCCAGCAGCGTCACCGCCGCCTTGAGCGTCGCCGGTATTGCCGAAGACGCCGCGCAACAAAGCGGATTTGTGTTCGCCGGTTTTCTGCCCTCTAAATCCATGGAACGCGCCACCGCGGTGGAGGTCTTGGCCAAAGAGATGCGCGCCGTGGTCATGCTGGAGGCACCCCATCGCATTGAGGCGCTGGCTTCGGCCCTGTCGGTGCTGGGCGCCCGCCCCGTCACGATCGGGCGGGAATTGACCAAACAATTTGAAGACATCGCGACGGTCAACGCCGAGAGCTTTCCCGGCTGGTTAGCGCAGGACGCCAACCGGCTGCGGGGCGAATTTGTCCTGGTGCTTCATCCGGCACCGACCACGGTGCAAGCCGGGCCCGACACGCGTGTTTTGAAATTGCTGCTGGAACACCTCCCGCTCAAGACCGCCGTGAAGCTGACGTCCGACATCACCGGCGAGCCCAAGAACGCGCTGTACCAGATGGCCCTGGATCTGAAAGGCGCTTGAGCCACACTGGGGTCAAGTTGCGTCGCACCGCAGAAAGTGGCGATGCAAAAATAGAAATGGATTTTTTGGCAAGAAAAAACCCGCGATGTCATTCAACATGCGGGTTTTCAGGTGTTGTGACGTGCTGGAAAGCGTGTCGTCTGGTGCGGCTGGCGGGGGGCCACTCACAGAACCACCACCGGCTACAAACCCTTATGAATCAAGGCTCTGCAAAGACTGCTAGTTTTATTGTGGCACAGAGTTGTGGGGCAATTTGTGGGACAGTGGCCCCATAGGGGTGGCCCGGTAACTGTCAGAGGGTTGCAGCCGCGAAAAAAACAGGTGCCCCCACCGCTGCAAGCGAAGGGCTCACCGCTTGAACCGCATTTAGGGGCAACCGGTCACCGAAAGGTCCAGAACCCAGTATCCATGCGGGTTCACAGGGGGTCCAACCCTCCGTCTGTTCACTGTGCTGTTCATTTTGAACAGTGCCCCAGTCGGTGCCCTCAAGGTTGCCCCCAAAGGTCCCCGACTGGGTGCCCTGTTGCCACCGGACAGCTACTCTCACGAAACGTGATGCAAGGCCACCACAGAATCAGAACGCTTCAGCTTCCATGCCGTGGCGCTCCGCCTCTTGCAATGCTGCCCGAAGGTTCTCAGCGACCCGGTAGCGTTGCTGGGGTGACAGCCCCGCCATAGCCTGCCGTGCTGCCTGTGCTGCCTTCACGGCTTCATCACACTGTTCATCGGCCAGTGTGCGCGCCACCAGTTTGGGAGATTCTGCCCACTGGTTGCCGTTCTCACTGCCTCCCATGGCCCGTGCAACACTGGGGAAATCTTTCAGCATCCAAGTTCGGAGCGTGGTGTGGCCCTTGCCGACAAGCGCCGCCATGTCTCGATAGCTCAGGAGCTTGCCGCCCGCGTCCCGGTGCTTCCCGGCTGTGACGAACGCCTGAAAAACACCCCGGAACTCGCTGGCCTTAAGGGGCACCCCGTGGGACATGTTGGCCCGTGCTGCCTCCCAGCGAATCTCAGCTTCATTCAGGTCTGCGACAACTGCGAGGACCTCTTTATCCCCGAGCCCCCCCTCACTGGTTTGCAGCGCGCCCGCCTCCATGCGGTGCCAGCCATCAACAAGGAACAACGCCCCTGCTTTGGTGCGCCCCAGCTTGATGGGTGGAAACACTACTCCTACCCCCATCAGGTCCCGATACTGCTTCACGGTGCCGGGATACAGCTTGTGGCGCACCTGAAGGGCCTGAAGTTGCTGAATGTCCCCCAAGGGCACCCACTCCTCAACCCATAGGGGCTCAGCCATTGGCGTGGAGGATGGCTGCTTGTTTGCTTTGCTTGTTACGTGCTTCACGTTCTTCGTTCTGTTGGTGACCCAGCACAATGGCTGTCACGGTCTGGTTGATGGAAAGGTGCACACCGGTGCGGGCCATGTGGGCACGCTGGTGGTCCTTGATGTAGTCGAACACGGGCACGGGAAGTGCCAACTGTCGATAGACGGGAGGTCGATTCATGGTGGGGCTTTCGTTGTCGGTGGTGGGTGTCACTCCCATGGCAACCGGTCATCGTCGTCATCTTCAGGAGGGCACAGGATGGCCCGTACAGGCTCGACAAGGGCCACTTGAGGGGCAAGGGCTGCCTGTCGCTCTGCCTTGCGTATGGCTCGTTCTGCGGCCTTTGCTTGCTCCAATCTGTCAGCCTTTTCCTGTGCCTTGACGGCTGCGGCAGCTTCCTTGAGTCTGGCCCGCTCTGCTGCCCTCTGCTCCCTTGCAACTTCCGCCCGCGCGGCCTTGAGGGCAGCTTCGCGGCCTGCTGCCTGTGCTTCCTTCTTGATGTTCTCTGCCGCATCCAAGCAGCGCACACAGTGGGTTCCTGCCACAGTCCGCACACGGCCATGACCACGAACAGTACAGGCGGGACCATTGAAGACACTCAGCCCTGCCGCCCTTGCGTTGGTTCGGTTCATACGGACGTTGGAGGCTGCAAGCTTGGTGAGGTCAGCAGCGAGGTAGGTGCGAGACATGGCGGGGTTCTTCCTTGAATGTGTGGTTGGGGGACTGCCACCACAAGGCCAAAGCCGTGGCACCTTAAGGAACAACTTAAGAGCTGGACGGGGTGGTGGGGGCAATGGGAAGGGTATGGACCGCTGTATTGATGCCGGATTGGTGTGTATTGACCGATGGAGCCTTACAGATCAATCACTTACGGAGCGATTCAGGTTCGGTGACTGAGCAAAATCAGAGGGGAAAATGCTCCTCTCTTCAATAGTCCGGTTTTAGGCATGACACCTCCCAAAGGTGCACCTCAACGCCCATGCCGAAACCAGCCGGACACCAGATGGCGACTCGATAGGCTGCTATCTGATTTGACATTCAGACCAGTGACAAACAGGCTGGGGTCTTTGATATACCTACCATCCTTGCGGATAGCAGGAAGGACCACGCTGGTGACCCACTTCTTGAATGCCTTGGCTTCCGGCTTGCGGGACTTGAGGATGAGTGAGTAGAGGCCCGACTCGTTGATGCATGTGATTTTCTGCAGGCCTCCAAGGGTCTGTATTGAAAGCAGCCCCTTTTCGTCATCGTCCAGCACACGGGTGTGGTCTGTCGGATTCTTGAGGCCAAGTGCAGCGCAGACATCCTTGGCAACAAACCACGGCTCGTTGTCCTTGATGACAGCGCGAAGGTCCATGCCGGGGGCAAAGGTGAAACCCCCCACTACTGCCTATGGTTCCCAGACATAGGGTCCAGAGGGTGACCTTGTGTCAGTTCAGGGTGTACCCAAAGCGAACGTCAGAAGTGTGTCAGTACAGGGTGGGGTTTTAATTTAGTTGACAGTGTATCCGTTTGGCTCTAGACTCTAGCCGGACATAACTAAGGACACGCCATGACACCCAAGACAGCCATCACGACCCCGCAGCCCGTCCGCATTGGCTATGTGCGGGTTAGTTCAATAGACCAGAACACAGACAGGCAGCTCGAAGGCGAAGCTCTCACTGTCACCTTCACAGACAAGGCCTCAGGCAAGGACACCAACAGGCCCCAGCTTCAGGCCCTGCTGTCTGGTAACTGGCCTGTAGGGTCCACGGTGGTGGTTCACAGTATGGACAGGCTGGCCCGGTCACTGACTGACCTCTTGCAGATAGTCGAGGAGTTGACTGGTCGTGGTGTGGCAGTCCAGTTCATCAAGGAAGGCAAGACCTTCAAGGGTTCCTCTACCCCTGACGCAATGGACAAGCTTATGCTGTCAATGCTGGGGGCCTTCGCTGAATACGAGCGCAGCTTAATCAGGGAGAGACAACGGGAGGGAATCGCGGTAGCCAAGACCAAGGGCGTGTACAAGGGTAGACCCAAGAAGCTGGAGGATGCCGCGAAGGTCGCCCGTATCGTGGCAGAGGCTACCAAAGAAGGGGCCAACAAGACCAAGGTGGCAGCCGCCAATAAGATCAGCAGGGAGACCCTTTACCAGTACATCAAGGGTGCTGCGGTAGCTGCTTGAGGAAGGGTCCATAGAGGCCACCAGAGGCCCCACCGTGCCCCCGTTCTAGTTGCTTGACATCAGTGCCCTGCCTGCTGCCCTGAAGTCAATACAAGCCTCATAGCCGCCCACCTGAAGGACCCGGCTGCTGCCCTCCATCCATGCATCCACACGCCATGCGCTGCCGGGTGTGTAGGTGACACCAGCACCAGCAACTGGGAGGAGCTTTGCAGCGAGCACGGCGACTGCATCCAGCATGAAAGCAATGAGGGAATTGAGGGTAGTAACGAGGTTCATTCGGGGAGTCCTTGAGTGGTTAAGAAGGCCCGAACTATGCCAAGGAAACAGGGGGCACACCAGCACAAAATACCCCAATAGACAAGCTGTGATAACGTGCCGTTGCTGCACTATTGATAGCACCGTCCCACCAATGGGAGAGGTCACAAAGTGGGCCAATTCCAGAGGCGGGAACCAAGCCCCTTTGGGTGCCCTGCCTGCCCCGCCAAGCAACCACACTCAGCAACCAGCCGCACACCTCACGGGCTCCCGTTCGGCGCACCCCGGCACACCTTCAATCGTCCGCCTGCTCCGTCAGGATTGACTACGCACCCCGCAGCCCCGTAGAGCCCACCAGAGGCCCGGAGTGCCTTCGCTCTGCCCCGTCGATACCAGCCCAGCACTCGGGGCGCAATGACGCACAGCAGCCCGCCTTCAATGCTCCCGCTAGTGCTGGACACCACAGCTTCAAAAGGCGTCCTACTGGTGCCCGACTTGTGCAAGAAGTTGCCCCCCACGGGGGGGCGGACCGCTCCTGCGTTCATCAGATACCCGCTCCCAAAATTGCGGCTAAATTTCCCGATAGACTGGACCGGGTAACCACTTATACAAATCACGCAGGGAGCAAAGATGGGGAAGCAATGGTTCGGGGAAGTTACAACAACAGCAGGCGGGACTGCCCCAGCAATGTTATGCATTGACGACGACCAGCCAAATGAGTTCATGATTCATATATGGGGACCGGGTGTTGATGATGATGCTGCTGTGCTGATGACAGCTCGGCGGATTAAGAATGTGGAGCATTTGAAACCCAGAATCGTGTTCAGGTCCGGGCGCATCGGGAACCTAGAAATACCAGACTTCTCAGTTCTTACCCCAGAGGAGCGCGAGTTCAAAGACAAAGCCAGAGCCCAGTTGAAGAGCACCAAAGACGGTGGATTCACTGGAGTGTGGATTGACCCGCAGGGTACAAGTAGGCCAATTTCCTTTGCGGCACCGACCCACTTGGGTTCCACCCTAGCCTCTCGTCCATGCACATCATGGTCCGCATTCAAGTCTTGGGCAGACAAGTCCAGAAAAGTCCATCACTGCACGGCGTTTAGGGGCCATGGTAGCTCCAAGTTTCAACTTGAAACTACATTGAGTCGAGTGGGTCGCACGCGCCTCGATAGGTACTGCTCTATCGAGTTGTTTAGATTCAAGGGCCTTTTGGAAGCATCCTTAAATATGCGCTTCGATCTAACCAACGCAGAAGACTACGCGACCATCCTGGGACTTGCCCAGCACCACGGGTTACCAACCCCATTGCTAGATTGGACGTCATCGCCCTACGTTGCAGCATTCTTCGCTCTGTCAGATGCTATCGAGATGAATCAAAGACATGGAGGCGTCGAGTTCGCGAGGGTATTCGCGCTATCACAAGAATTCATAACCCAGCATTCGCAATCACAGATCACCGTTAGTTCCCTTCGACCCTACCTAGCAGCACTGGTTGTCCCGCCCAGACACAACCCGCGCCTTCTTGCGCAACAAGGAAGCTTCTTGGTGACCAACTTATCGAACCTTGCGGCGTACGTACACAACAAGGAATCCCTCCACAAGACGACGTATCTTTACGCAGCCGATATACCCGTATCCCAAGCACACGAAGCTCTGGAAGACTTGGCGTTCATGGGCCTGACCGCCGCTACGATGTTTCCCGGACTGGACGGTGTGGGGAAGATGATTCGACATGAGATGCTGTTCAATGCGGCGAAGGTGAGACAGGTGAAGTAGTTGTTGTAGAGCGGGCCCCCCAACAACCTCCAAACTGCACACAACCAAGGGTCCTCCTAGCCTCTACCGGACAGACATCGACCAGATAAGCAGTTTGATGTTTAAACGCATCGCTCTGGAATCCGCACCGGCATCACCAACTTGCGTATCTCGCCAAGCTTTATCGCGAAAGGCTCTAGCCTATCTACATACGACTTCCGCTGCATCTCAGTGGTTAGCCCACCGTCGTGCCCTGTAATCTCCATAGAGATGACCCTCTGATTTCGACACTGCGTGATGAAGGTTTTGCGCAGGACATACGCCCCGGTTACAAGCTCCCCCGGTGGGGCAGCATCGTCGTACAGGCCTACGGCCTTGAGGAGGTTTGTAAATAGCTCCCCACTGGCGCTATAGGCGTTGCCGCCTTTGACCCGAAAGGAAGGGAACAACCTGTCCGCGCCTTCGCGCTTGATACGTTGCAGATAGTCAGGAAACCCCAGCCGGACTAGTTCGGGATGTAGCGGGATGCACCTCGCCTCGCCTGTCTTGATTGACTTGCGAACGCCGACTCCGGCTGCTGTTTTCGCGTTCAGGTCCATGAACCAGTTGCCAGACTTTTGCCCGAAGTCGACCTGAGGATTCGCCTGACACAGTTCGCGCGGCCTTGCCCCGGTGAACAGTAGAACCACAGCAAACCAATACAAAGCCTCCTGCTGTGGGTCCCTTGCAATGGCCGCGAACTGCTCTCCTTCATACAGCTTGCACAGGTCAGACGGGGACAGAGCCCTCTGCTTGTCTTCGTCCGCCTGCCGCGTACCTGTGTACTCAACCCCCTCCACGGTGCGCGCGGGGAATCCGTCATCTCCATAATCACGCAATGAGTGCTTAAGGAACTTTGCCAACGGGGCCTGATAGTTGTCCTTGTACGTTGTGGGCGACATGCCCTTGTCAGCCCCCTTCGCCAGCATGGCCGCGATAGACACGCCCTTGTCGTACTGCTTTGTCCATTCCGCGGGAAGTATGCAGATGTCACGCAAGAACCCGGTGACCAAGGGTTGCTTCAGTTCCCTCACGGGTCGGTCACGCCCCACCATTTCCCCGAACAACTGCATGCATCGGCGGACCTTTCGGGTGAACGTGGTCTCCTTGAGTTTGGTGACGTACTCGTCAATCACATGCCCCAACAAGAGCTCATGCGCGCTGTCTGCTCTTGACTCCAATTCCGAGGGTTTGGCGGGCTTCTCCGGCGTTGGTGTATGGTCCCCATTGCTGCGCGCCTTGATGACCTGTAACGCCCCATGGAGCCCTTCTGTGACGCTGTAGGCAGCATCCTCCCAAGAAGGAGCATCTAAGGGCACAACAAGCCCCACAGCCTGCAGTGCAGCATTCACCCGTTCGCGCTCGACCCGCCCCACAGCCACACGCCCCGATGCCAGCGCCTGTCCTGAATCTTCGTACTGATCTTCACGTATAGATTCATAGGCGAACATGGTGTCCTCATCCGGCCTAGACCGTCGAACCTCGTCGTCTTCACTGAGCGTATGAGCGCGCACTGCCTCCCTGATGTACCGCAGCGCGGCTGGGGACAATGTGGCGGGGGCTGGGGTGGCCTTCTCGTTGGCCTGCTGCTTCAGTTGATCCTTCGCCGTCTGCAAGATCACTGCAGCCTCGGCATTGCGTAGAGCGGCTCGGGTACGTGCCACACCCATGTCACTGGTGTCCAGCGACCAAGCAAGCTCAACCTTGCCAACGATTGAACGCAGCTTTGCAGGGACCGGGCGGCGATACCACCAGACGTTCCCACGCTTCTTTGTATAGGGGGGCTTCTTCACTTCTTGCACACTCCGATTTTGCCTGTATCTGGTACAGGTTTGTGGGACAGTGCAATCCTTGAAGAGCCCTAACTGGCGCGTAACCCGCATGAATGCTGGGTTCTATGTGTGACTGGTGCGGCTGGCGGGGATCGAACCCACGACCCTTGGCTTCGGAGGCCAATACTCTATCCACTGAGCTACAGCCGCAAACCGAAGGCTGCATTGTAGGGGTTTTCGAAGACACGACCGCTATAATCGGCGGCTGCCTTCAACGCACCCGATTTTTAGAGGACCCCATGAGCGATAACAACCACGCCGCTGCTCACGACGAGGACCACACAGGCCCCGTCAAAAACCCAAAGCAATTGCTGCTGATGGTTTTCTTTTCGTTTGTGATTCCAATTTTCGGCATCATTGGCCTGGTCTATTACGTGACCACGCAGAACAAACCTGCAGCCGGTGCTGTCAACCTTGAAAAAGCCTTGGCAGCCCGCATCCAGAAAGTCGGCACGATCGAAATCCGTGATGCCAACCGCGCACTCAAGAGTGGCGAAGAAGTCTTCAAAGCCCAATGCACCAGCTGTCACACAGCAGGCGTTGTGGGCGCCCCCAAGTTTGGCGACGCAGCCGCTTGGGCACCACGCATCAGCACCGGCTATGAGGCACTGTTGACCGCAGCGGTCAAAGGCAAAAATGCCATGGGCCCACAAGGTGGCGGTGATTTCGAGACGCTCGAAATCGGTCGCGCCGTGGTCTACATGGTGAACGCGTCCGGTGGCAAATTTGCAGAGCCCAAGGCACCTGCAGCCGCTGCACCGGCAGATGCCGCTGCGCCAGCCGCCAAATAAACCAAGACCATGGGGTCACAAAAAAGCCGGTCATCGACCGGCTTTTTTTATGCCTATCTAGCCTGTAGCCCAAGTGTATGGTGCGTATACAGCTATTTTTTTGATAGCAAATCAGGACTGCTCACATACTTGAATCGCTCGGGCAAATCGGCCACCAGCACCTCCTGTGGGGTCCACAAGCCCTGCTCCACGGCATCCGCCGCATAACCCATGTCCAGGGTATGGACGAGGCCAAAACCGGTATCGGCCTCCAGATACAGGTGCCCCAGTTCATCCACGAAGCAGCGCTGAACCCGGGCACCTTGGCCCGAATGGTCCTGAATGCCAAAGGTTTCATTGATACGCCAGATCAGCGGGGTCGCCTCCAGCTCGACATACACGCGCTGGGGACCGTTCTGGAAAAACCACTGCCCTTGCCCATCCGGCTCATAGTTGCGCTGGATGAAGTCGATCAATTTTTCGTGCTTTAACTGTGAACCCTTGCTTTGCAAGGTGCCGCCTGCGAAAGGTCCCTGGGCCTGCGCCTGATCGTCGCGCATGAACCAGTTGCCGCGTGCATCAAGCCCCAGCCAGCCATAACAGTCAGGTACATTGGGCCATTTGGCCAGTGCTTGTCGAACGATGTCATCCATGGTGGGTGTGCTCGGTTTCAGAGGTTTCCTGGCCGGAAAGTTGTGCCGCCAGCCAGCCACCGACGGCGTCCGGCATGGTGCGCACATGGCCAGGGATAGGGCCCTTCGGGAAGCCCACGTGCCCGCCCTGGGCGGGCTGCCACAAGGTCACGTACGAACCCACTTCGCCGGGTACGGGCAAGGATGAGGAGGGGACGAAGGGGTCGTTGCGGGCGTTCACCACCAACGCGGGAATTCTTATCCGGTGCAAATGGGGTTTGGCCGATGCACGGGACCAGTAGTCTTCCGTGCTTTTGAAGCCATGCAAGGGGGCGGTGAACACGTTGTCAAACTCGTACAAGTCACGTGCGGCCTGCAGGGCCTGCGCGTTGAACAGGCCCGGATGTTGAGCCAACTTGGTCATCGCCTTGGGTTTCATGGTGTTGAGGAACATGCGGGTGTACACCAGCCGGTTGAAACCTCGGCCAATGGCCTGGCCGCTGGCGGTCAGGTCCACCGGCGAGGAAACACTGGCCACCGCATCCACCACGCGGGCGGCCTGCGCCCCCATTTCTTCGGCCCATCGCAAGAGGGCGTTGCCACCCAGCGAGATGCCCACAGCCAGTATCGGGCCCTGATGCAGTTCGCGCATGCGGGCCAGAATCCAGCCAATTTCCTCGAAATCTCCCGAGTGATAGGCCCGGGGACCATGGTTCAGCTCGCCACTGCAGCCGCGAAAATGAGGCACGGCAAATTCAAACCCGCGGACCCGGGCAAAGTCGGCAAACGCTTGGGCGTAATGGCTGCCGGAAGAGCCCTCCAGTCCATGGAACATGACCAGCAAAGTCTTGCCAGCAGGCCCCTGCAACCAGTCGACGTCAATGAAGTCATCGTCCGGTGTGGTCCAGCGCTCACGGTGGTACTGCGGCATCGGACCAAATACCCGACGAGAGTACAGCGCAGGCCAGATGGTCTGGAGATTGCCACCGGGCAGCCAGTTAGGCGCTACATAATTCATAGCTATCTCCGCATATAGACCGGAGGCTGCGGCGTATTTTTATCAATGAAGGACATGGGGAGTTTCGCCTGTTTCAGGGGCTTCGTGAGCGGTGCCGGGACTGGCATGGTGAACCACCATGCGCCAGCCCTGGGCCGTCTTGTGGTACACGTTGGTGGCAATGACACTGGCCAGACGCGGGCCCTCACTGGTCAGGACCTCAATGCGCTCGCGCACATTGTGGACGCGACTGCCCAGTGTTTCAATCTTGCGCACCGCCTCAGGCCATGCCTGAATGCTGCCATTGGCAAACATGGCTTCAAATACGGCACGAATGGCGCTCGGGCCGACCAAGCGTGGTCCGCCCGGGTGCACACAGATGATGTCGTCTTCATCAGCCCAGCAGGCCATGAGCTTTTCCAGATCCGCCGCTCGCAGGGCTTCATAGAACGCCGCTTCCACCTCGTCTGAAGTTGCACCCGCGGTTGCAGCCTGTTGTGTCGATTTCGCCATGTGGTGTTCTTGAGCCTTGCCGTGAATTTTGCCGTGATTTTCCGCAACCTATTTGCGGAACTCACACGGGCTTGATTACAACCCATGTGTCCTAGTCAACGTTTATGCTAATGTTGACCTTCCAAGTTGGAGATTTTTTATGAAACGATGGCTCCTGGTTTTATTTAGCGCACTCGCACTCACGGGCTGCGGTTACAACGATTTTCAACGTCTTGACGAGCAGACCAAATCAGCCTGGAGCGAAGTGCTGAACCAGTACCAGCGCCGTGCAGACCTGGTGCCCAATATTGTGGCCACGGTCAAAGGGGAGGCCGCTTTTGAGCAGGACACGCTGACACGCGTGATCGAGGCCCGCGCCAAGGCGACGTCCATTCAGGTCTCTCCCGAAACGCTGAACAACCCTGAAGCGTTCAAGAAATTTCAGGCAGCGCAGGGGGAGTTGGGGTCTGCCCTCAGCCGGCTGATGGCCGTGTCGGAGCAATATCCCAACCTGAAGGCCAACCAGGCCTTCTCTGACCTGCGCGTGCAGCTTGAAGGCACCGAAAACCGTGTGACGGTAGCGCGCAACCGCTATATCCAGTCGGTGCAGGCCTATAACGTGCTGGCGCGCAGTTTCCCCACCAACCTGACCGCGATGGTCTTCAGCTATCCGCCCAAACCAACCTTCGCGGTGCAAAACGAAGCGGCGATCTCGGTGCCGCCCGTCGTCAATTTCGACAAGAAGTAGTGTCCTGCTTGAACCTATGCCCGTCCGTTTGATGCTGATGTACACCCTGTCTCATTCCATGCGGGTGATGCGCGGGAGCCTGCTGGTTCTGACGCTGGGCATGCTGTCGTTCATTGCGCCCGTGCTGGCACAGCAGGAGGTACCAGCGCTCACGGCCCATGTCATCGACAAGACCGGTACGCTGAGCGCTGCGCAAGTCCAGGCACTTGAGAGCAAGCTGACGGCATTTGAACAGGCCCGTGGTGCCCAAATTGTGGTTTTATTGGTGCCCACGACCCAGCCTGAGGACATCACCAGCTATGCGAACCGGGTCGCCAACACCTGGAAAATCGGGCGCAAGGACATCGGGGATGGCCTGCTGGTGGTGGTTGCGAAGAACGACCGGACGCTTCGCATTGAAGTGGCCAAAACATTGGAGGGCGCGATTCCTGATCTGATGGCAAAGCGGGTCATTGACGGCGCCATCACGCCGGGGTTCAAAAGTGGCGACTTCGCGGGCGGCCTGGAGGCGGGCACGGACCAAATCATGAAACTCATTGCAGGCGAAGCACTCCCTGCACCCGCGACCCAAGGGCGCCGTGACAACCCTGGTTTTCAATGGATGGACCTCATGGTTTTTGCGTTCATCGCCGTTCCAGTCGTCGCAGCGATCACCCGCAGTATCTTGGGGCCCAAACTGGGTCCCTTGGTCACAGGGGGTGCAGTAGGCGGGATTGCGCTGTTCATCACTTCCAGCCTGGTAGTCGGAGGCTTGGCGGCCTTGGGCGCACTGCTCTTCGCCTTGTTCGCCAACGTCAGCCGGTTTTCGGGCCTGGGCGGCAGAGGCGGATTTGGTACGGGAGGCGGTGGCTGGGGTTCGGGGTCTGGTGGGCGTGGCGGCGGGTTCGGCTCTGGCGGTGGTGGTGACTTTGGAGGCGGTGGTGCCTCCGGGCGGTGGTAATGATGATGACGCGTCTTAAACGCCTTTTCAAACACGCCTGGCTGGAGCAGTCGTCAACCCATCAGCTTGTTCCGACCGCCATGGCAGAGCGACTGCGACGGCAGGTGGCTTCCAGCGAAAAGCGCCACACCGGAGAGATCCGCATTTATGTCGAAACAGCGCTTCCCTTGGGTTATCTGTGGCGTAAGGCATCAACACCGGCCATTACCCGGCAACGTGCCTTGGCGCTGTTTGGTGAGCTCGGTGTCTGGGACACCGCCAACAACAATGGCGTTCTGATTTACCTGCTTCTGGCGGAACATGCGATTGAAGTAGTGGCTGATCGCGGTATTGATGCCAGGGCCGGCTCGCCTGTCTGGACGCATCTCACGTCTCGCATGAGCGCGGCCTTTCAGCAGGGGCGTTTTGAAGAAGGATTAACGCAAGCGTTGGAAGAAGTGTCCACCGTCTTGGTGCAACATTTTCCAACCGAACCGGGGAGCACGAACCCCAATGAATTACCAGACAGCCCGGTGATTCGTTAACGCGCAGCCCAAAAACAAAAGGCCTGATTTCGAAAAATCAGGCCTTTCAAAGATATTGGCAGCCCGAAGACCGTCGCTTCTTCTTTATTTCTTCATACGGTATTTGCGCAGCGCTGCGATCTGAGCGGCCATAACAGCCAACTCGGATTGGGCACGTGCAATATCGATGTCACCCTTGGCGTTCTTGAGGGCTTCTTCTGCCGCCAATTTGGCGGCATTGGCCTTCTCTTCATCCAGGTCCTTGCCGCGAATGGCGGTGTCAGACAACACCGTCACGCAGTTAGGTTGAACTTCGAGCAAGCCGCCAGCCACGAAGACAAATTCTTCGCTGCCATCGGCCTTCTCGATACGCACCGTACCCGCCTTGATGCGAGTGATCAGTGGTGTGTGGCGCGGATAAATGCCGAGTTCGCCCGCCTCACCAGGCAAGGCAACAAAACGCGCCTCGCCTGAGAAGATGGACTCTTCAGCACTGACCACATCAACGTGGATGGTGTTCATGGTGAACCTTTAAACCTTCTTGGCTTTTTCGAACGCTTCGTCGATCGTGCCAACCATGTAGAACGCCTGCTCTGGCAGGTGATCGCACTCGCCAGCGACAATCATCTTGAAGCCGCGGATGGTTTCGGCCAAGCTGACGTATTTGCCAGGAGAACCAGTGAACACCTCAGCCACGTGGAAAGGCTGGGACAGGAAACGCTGGATCTTGCGGGCACGTGCCACAGCCAGTTTGTCTTCTGGAGCCAACTCGTCCATGCCCAAAATCGCAATGATGTCGCGCAATTCTTTGTAACGTTGCAAGGTACCCTGCACAGCGCGGGCGGTTTCGTAGTGGTCTTGACCCACAACGAGCGGGTCCAACTGGCGGCTGGTCGAGTCCAAAGGATCCACCGCAGGGTAGATACCCAGCGACGCGATGTCACGGCTCAACACGACGGTGGAGTCAAGGTGAGCAAAGGTTGTTGCAGGCGAAGGATCGGTCAAGTCATCCGCTGGCACGTAAACGGCCTGAATGGACGTGATCGAACCCACTTTGGTCGAGGTAATGCGTTCTTGCAAACGGCCCATTTCTTCGGCCAGTGTCGGCTGGTAGCCCACGGCGGAAGGCATACGGCCCAACAAGGCGGACACTTCGGTACCGGCCAATGTAAAGCGGTAGATGTTGTCCACAAAGAACAGCACGTCTTTGCCTTCGTCACGGAAAGACTCAGCGATGGTCAGACCCGTCAACGCCACGCGCAAACGGTTGCCTGGAGGCTCGTTCATCTGACCGTAGACCATGGCCACTTTGGAGTCTTCGAGTTTCTCGAGATTCACAACGCCAGAGTCAGCCATCTCGTGATAGAAGTCGTTACCTTCACGAGTACGCTCACCCACACCGGCGAACACGGACAGACCGCTGTGTGCCTTGGCGATGTTGTTGATCAGTTCCATCATGTTCACGGTCTTGCCCACACCGGCGCCACCGAACAGACCGACCTTGCCGCCTTTGGCGAAAGGACAGATCAAGTCGATCACCTTGATGCCGGTTTCCAGCAACTCTTGTGAAGGATTCAGTTCGTCGTACGAAGGCGCCTTGCGGTGAATTGAAGCTGTGCGTTCAGAATTAACTGGACCACGTTCGTCAATGGGTGCACCCAACACATCCATGATGCGACCCAATGTGGCTTTGCCCACGGGGACCATGATGGTTTGTGCGGTGTTTTGCACGACCATGCCGCGACGCAAACCATCGGAAGAACCGAGCGCAATGGTACGAACGATGCCGTCACCCAATTGCTGCTGCACTTCGAGGGTCAACGTGGAGCCATCCATTTTGAGCGCGTCATAAATCTTCGGCATCTGGTCGCGTGGAAACTCCACGTCAACAACCGCACCGATACACTGAACAATCTTGCCTTGGACTTGAGCCATTTTTTGCTCCAAAAATAAATACGTTTAAACCGCCGCTGCACCAGCAACGATTTCCGAAAGTTCTTTCGTGATCGCAGCCTGACGGGTTTTGTTATAGATGAGCTTGAGCTCACCAATGACGCTGCCAGCGTTATCTGTTGCCGACTTCATGGCCACCATGCGTGCCGATTGCTCGGACGCCATGTTTTCGGCCACGGCCTGGTACACCAGTGCTTCAACATAGCGGATCAGCAAATCGTCGATCACAGCCTGCGGATCTGGCTCATAGATGTAGTCCCATGCGTGCTTAGCGCCTGTGACTGCTTCGTGGGCCTGTGTCTCTGCCTGCATCGCGCTAGCGGAGAGCGGCAACAGTTGTTGCATCATGGGCTCTTGCTTCATGGTGTTGATGAAACGGGTGTAACACAGGTACACCGAATTCACTTCACCCTTCACATAAGCATCGAGCAACACCTTCACCGGGCCAATGAGCTTGTCCAGGTGAGGCGTATCGCCAAGTTGCGTTGCATGCGACACCACCTTGGCACCGACCCGATTCAAGAATCCAAGACCCTTGTTACCGATCGCCACCGCCTGCGTGGTCACGCCTGCAGCCTGCGAATCGCGCAGCTTGCCCGTGACACCACGCAACACGTTGGTGTTCATGCCGCCGCACAAACCCTTGTCCGTGGTCACCACAATCATGCCGACCGACTTGGCGTCGTTCGTTTTCATGAATGCGTGAACGTATTCGGGGTTGGCCTGACCGAGGTTGGCTGCGATGTTGCGGATCTTTTCGCTGTAAGGGCGGGCGGCGCGCATGCGCTCCTGCGCCTTACGCATCTTGCTGGCCGCCACCATTTCCATGGCCTTGGTGATCTTCTTGGTGTTTTCCACCGATTTGATCTTGCCGCGAATTTCCTTACCTGCTGCCATGAATGACTCCTTGTGCCTTCAGGTGCGGATCAAGCAAACAATTTCTTGAACGCTGTTGCTGCCGCTGTCATTTCAGCCTCAGCATCTTTGTCCATGGCCTTGTCGGCTTCCAGCTTTGCGAGCAGGGCTGCGTGTTTGTCCTTGAGGTAGGAATGCAGGCCGTGTTCGAATGCCAAAACTTTCTTGACTTCGATATCGTCCATGAAGCCTTTGTTCACGGCAAACAACGTAGCACCCATCAAGCTGATGGGCAGCGGGCTGTATTGAGCCTGCTTCAGCAATTCCGTCACGCGGGCACCACGGTCGAGTTGCTTGCGTGTTGCTTCGTCAAGATCAGAGGCGAACTGGGCAAAAGCGGCGAGTTCACGGTACTGCGCCAAATCGGTACGGATACCGCCTGACAGGTTCTTGATCAATTTCGTCTGGGCAGCACCACCGACGCGGGACACCGAGATACCGGCGTTGATCGCAGGACGGATGCCAGCGTTGAACAACGAAGTTTCAAGGAAGATCTGACCGTCAGTGATCGAAATCACGTTGGTTGGCACGAAGGCAGAGACGTCACCAGCTTGCGTTTCAATGATGGGCAATGCAGTCAACGAGCCGGTCTTGCCTTTGACAGCGCCTTTGGTGAAGTCTTCGACATACTTCTCGTTCACGCGTGCGGCGCGCTCCAGCAGACGGCTGTGGAGATAGAACACGTCGCCAGGGTAAGCTTCGCGGCCTGGTGGGCGACGCAACAGCAAAGACACCTGACGGTAAGCCACAGCTTGCTTGGAGAGGTCGTCATACACAATGAGCGCATCTTCACCGCGGTCGCGGAAGTACTCACCCATGGTGCAACCGGAGTAGGCGCTGACGTACTGCATGGCAGCCGATTCAGAGGCCGTAGCGGCCACCACGATGGTGTATTCCATCGCGCCAGCTTGTTCCAGAGCACGAACCACGTTCTTGACGGAAGAGGCCTTCTGGCCGATTGCGACATAAACGCAGGTTACGTTCTGACCTTTTTGGTTGATGATCGCGTCGATGGCGACAGCGGTCTTACCGGTCTGGCGGTCACCAATGATCAGCTCGCGCTGGCCACGGCCGACGGGCACCATGGAGTCAATAGACTTCAGGCCGGTCTGCATGGGCTGGCTCACGGACTGACGGGCGATCACGCCTGGCGCAACCTTTTCAATCACGTCGGTCATCTTGGCATTGATAGGGCCTTTGCCGTCAATGGGCTGACCCAGTGCGTTGACCACGCGGCCTTTGAGCTCAGGACCTACAGGCACTTCCAGAATACGACCCGTGCATTTCACGATGTCGCCTTCGGAGATGTGCTCGTAAGCACCCAGAATCACGGAACCCACCGAATCACGCTCGAGGTTCAAAGCCAAGCCGTAGCTGGGCTGACCATCGGCATCGGCGGGGAATTCGAGCATTTCGCCCTGCATCACGTCGGACAGGCCATGAATGCGGCAAATACCGTCAGTCACGGACACAACAGTACCCTGATTGCGGATGTTCGCGTTAGCGGACAGGCCTTCAATACGGCTCTTGATCAGTTCGGAAATTTCTGCGGGATTGAGTTGCATGGCTCTTTCCTTCTTTCGTTAATTGGGCTGACAACGTGAGGCTGATGCCTCAGGCTGTCAATGCCACTTTCATTTGTTCCAGACGGGCCTTGACGGAAGAGTCAAGAACCTCATCACCCACCACCACTCGAATGCCACCGATCAAGTCGGGCTGCAATTCGACGGTCACATTGAGTTTGCGACCAAATCGTTTTTCCAGCGTGGTTGCCAGGTCGGCCAATTCGGTTCCGCCAATGGCAAACGCGCTGTACACAACGGCATCTGATGATCCACCCTGGGCGTTTTTCAGTGCACGAAATTGCGATGCAATCTCTGGCAACGCATTCAGGCGACCATTGTCAATGACGGTGCGCAGAAAGTTCTTGGCCATCGCTGGCAAGGCCGATTTGGCCACGCCTGCGATGACATCAAACACCTGCTCGGCGCTTGCATTGGGGTTATCGGCGAATTGCTGAAGTTGCGGGTCGGCCGCAATTTCCTTCAATTCCTCGACCCAGACTGCCGCACCGTTCAAGTCAGATTGAGAAGCCTTGAACAAGGCTTCAGCGTAAGGTCGGGCAATAGTGGCGAGTTCAGCCATGTCGTCCTCTTACAGCTCAGTCTTCAATCGGCCAAGCAAATCAGCATGGACACCGGCATTGACTTCCTTGCGGAGAATCTGCTCGGCACCCTTGACAGCCAGCGCTGCGACCTGCTCACGAAGAACTTCGCGAGCTTTGATGCTTTGCTGCTCAGCTTCAACCTTGGCGGCTGCAATGATCTTGCTGCCCTCTTCGGTTGCTTTTGACTTGGCTTCTTCAACGATGGCCTGACCACGTCGCTCGGCATCTGCCAGGCGTGCGGCCGTCTCGGTGCGCGACAGGGCCAGATCAGCTTCGACGCGCTTGTTGGCGGAAGAAAGTTCAGACTTGGCTTTGTCGGCGGCAGCGAGGCCATCGGCTATTTTCTGTGCCCGCTCGTCCAGCGCTTTTGTGATTGGGGGCCACACGAATTTCATCGTGAACCACACCAGGATCGCAAAAACGATCGCCTGCAGGAACAGGGTTGCGTTGATGTTCACAGCTTATTCCCTTTCAAGCGTGAAAGCTTACCCAAAATTAGATGGCGAAAGGCTTGGCGAACGCAAACAGCAGGGCAATGGCCACACCGATCAGGAACGCTGCGTCGATCAAACCGGCCAAGATGAACATCTTGGTTTGCAGTTCGTTCATGAGTTCAGGCTGACGTGCTGACGACTCGAGGAATTTGCCACCCATCAGTGCGATACCGATAGATGCGCCCAAAGCGCCCAAACCAACGATCAAACCGCAAGCCAGTGCCACGAGGCCGAGAATGTTTTCCATGATTGCTCCTAAGTACAGAAAAGAAAAGAAAAGAAAAAGAAAAGAGAAAAAACGATCAGTGTGAATCGTGGGCCTGCCCCACGTAAATCAGCGTCAACATCATGAAGATGAAGGCTTGCAGCGTGATCACCAGGATGTGGAAGATACTCCACACCGTTCCAGCAATCACATGCCCGAATCCTAACCAAAACATCCCTTCAGCAGGGTTGAATTGCCAGGCCCATGCGCCACCCATCAAGGCGATCAACATGAAAATCAGTTCGCCAGCAAACATGTTGCCGAACAATCGCATGCCGTGAGACACCGTCTTGGCTGCGAATTCAATCATCTGCATCAAAAAGTTGATGGGGTACAAAAACACCTTGTCACCAAAGGGCGCCGCCACCAACTCATGCGTCCAGCCGCCCAAGCCTTTAATTTTGACGCTGTAGAACAGGCAAATCATCAAGACGCTGAAGGACAGACCCAGAGTCGTCGACAAATCAGCCGTAGGAACGACTCGCATGTAATCTTTGTAACCCATGGCAGGCCCGGCGCTGTGCCAAAGGGCTGGCAGCGCATCAACCGGCAGCATGTCCATGGCATTCATCAGGAAAATCCAGACAAACACGGTCAGCGCCAAAGGAGACACCAGCTTGCGGCTCTTCACGTTGTGAATCACACCCTTGGCCTGCGTGTCAACCATCTCAGAGAGGATCTCGACCGCGGCCTGGAAACGCCCCGGCACACCCGAGGTTGCCTTGCGCGCCGCACGCCACAACAAGAAGCATCCGATGACACCCAGCAACACCGAGTAAAAAACAGAATCCAGATTGAACAGACTGAAGTCAACCAGACTGTGTTGCTCGACGTTTTCAAAAGAAAAATTCTTTTGCAAATGATGCAGGTGGTGCTGGATGTAATCCCCAGCCGTCGGGGCATGTGTACCAGCGGTTTCAGCAGCAGCCATATGTCACCAATTTATCAGTTCAAACAATCTTCTTGACAGAATCCTTGCGCCCCGAATGCAGCCACATGGCCACCCAGTACACCTTCATCGTCACCACGAAACCAGCCAGCAAAGCCAGCCAGTGCAATCCCAAGATCAGCCTTGGCGCCGCAAACAACATTGCGATCGTCACGGCAATCTTGACCAACTCCCACACAAAGAACCCCGATAACGCGGAACCCGCATTCGACGCTCTTTGCTGGCGCGCCATGCCGCGTGCGAACAGGGCGGCAGGAATAACCACTGCCAACGCACCGTAAGCCGCAGACCAGGCCGCAACAATACTTCCCATGATCGCCCAGGTCACCAAAGCCACCAACAAACCCACCGCAAACTGCATCGCCAGAATTCGCCAGGGCGACATCATGGGACGCGATGCAAGGAGGGCCTTTGCCTCTTCGGCAGTTAGTGGCTTGAAATCCTGATCACCGGACTCATCTACTTCAGATTCGGGAACAACTGTGATTATTGACATCTCAAATTACACGCAGGTTACACCGGGCATCTGCCGCAAAGCCTCTGATTATACGTAGAAACCCGTGTCTGCCCAATACCCGGCGGCGATAATTAACGCATGAACACCCTGCCTGCCCTGCCCTGCTACCTCAATGGAGAGTTCAGCACGCTGCCTTTTGCCAAGGTCAGCGTGATGGACCGCGGCTTTATTTTTGGGGACGGTGTATATGAAGTGGTACCCGTCTACCAAGGTCAGCCATTCCGTTTCGCCCAGCACATGGCGCGACTTGACCGCAGCTTGGCCGAACTAAAAATCGCCAACCCGTTGTCCCACGCGCAGTGGGCCGGGATTGCACTGGCGCTGGTCGCCGCTTACGCCAAGTCCCAAGGAACAACGCCTGCAAGCCTTGACCAACTGGTCTATGTACAGATCACCCGCGGTGTGGCCCTGCGTGACCACGTGATGCCGCAAGACATCACGCCCACCGTCTTTGTCATGACCAACGTGATGACGCCGCCCACGGCCACCCAGCGCACCACCGGCGTGGCTTGCGTGACGGCGGACGACTTCCGCTGGGAAAAGGCGCATATCAAGAGCACCAGCCTGCTGGGCGCGGTGTTTGCGCGTCAGATCAGTTTTGAGGCGGGTGCCGTGGAGACCATCATGTTCCGCGACGGTTTTTTGAGCGAGGCAGCAGCCAGCAACGTGTGGGTGGTCAAAGGCGGCAAGGTCTTCGGCCCGCCCAAAGACAACCTGGTGCTGGAGGGCATCCGCTACGGCTTGATCGAAGACATCTGCCGCGCACAGGGCATTGACTTCGAGCTTCGCCGCATCAGCCGCGCGGAAGTGGTCAACGCCGACGAACTGCTCTTGTCCTCCGCCACCAAAGAGGTGTTGCCTGTCACCCTGCTTGATGGCCAACCCGTCGGAGCGGGCCAACCGGGACCGGTCTATGCACAACTGCAAGCCGGCTACCAGCAAGCCAAAGCCCAGGGGCACGATGCCGCCCGAGCCTGACGACGTTCAAAACGCTGCTTGATTTTTGTACCGCCTAACCATTGCAAACCACCGTGTCCACGCCGCCTATTCCCCCCGAAATTCCACGCTCCGAGTCACTCATTGAGTACCCGTCGCTTTTCCCCATCAAAGTGATGGGCGTGAAAGTGGAGGGACTGGTGCACGCGATCACCATGGTGGCCCACCAGTTTGATCCGGCTTTTGACGCCTCTACCATCGAGCTGCGCGAAAGCAAGGGCGGCAAGTACCTGGGCGTGACGATCACCGTCACCGCCACCAGCCGCGAACAACTCGACGAGTTGTACCGGACGCTCTCCACACACCCCATGGTCAAAGTGGTGCTTTGAGGTTGCCGTGAGCATTCCCCTGCAGCACTTGGGCCGGGTGGATTACGTGCCCACTTTTGAGGCCATGCAAGCCTTCACGGCCACGCGCACCGCCGAGACCCCCGATAGGCTATGGATTTGTGAGCACCCTGCGGTCTATACACAAGGGCTGGCGGGCAAATCGGAACATATTTTCTTGCCTGGCGACATTCCGGTGGTGCAAACCAACCGGGGTGGCCAGGTGACCTACCACGGCCCCGGCCAAGTGGTGGGCTACCCGCTGCTGGACCTCAAGCGGGCGGGCTATTTCGTCAAGGAATATGTGTACCGCATCGAGGAAGCCGTGATCCGCACGCTGGCGCACTTTGGCGTCACCGGGCACCGCGTGGGCGGCGCGCCAGGCATTTATGTACGGCTGGATGACCCGGGCTCGCACGCCATGCTGCCCCAGCGTCCCGCCAAGGCCGATCCGGCAGCCTCCGCCCGCCTGGACCCCGACTTCACCGGCCTGGGAAAAATCGCGGCTTTAGGCATCAAGGTCAGCCGCAACTGCACTTACCACGGCGTGGCGCTCAACGTGGCGATGGACCTGGAACCCTACTCGCGCATCAACCCGTGTGGTTATTCGGGCCTGCAAACGGTAGATCTTTCTACAATTGGCGTCTCTGTCGGCTGGAATGAAGCGGCCGACCTTTTGGGCCACAAGCTCGCAACCTACCTGGCGCCTTGACGACGCCACCTACACCGCTACCGACCATGAGCCATAGCCCCGACGACCTCGTATCCAACCCCACGGTCCGCGAAGCCCAAACCACCGAGAACTACGACCCCTCGGCCAAGCAGAAGGCGGCCGCCAAGCTGTCACGCATCCCGGTCAAGGTCGTGCAGGGCGAGATCCTGAAAAAACCCGAATGGATTCGCGTCAAGGCCGGTTCGCCCACCACCCGCTTTTATGAGATCAAGGACGTGCTGCGCCAGAACAAGCTGGTGACCGTGTGCGAGGAAGCCAGCTGCCCCAACATTGGCGAGTGTTTTGGCAAAGGCACGGCCACCTTCATGATCATGGGTGACAAGTGCACCCGGCGCTGCCCATTTTGCGATGTGGGCCACGGCCGACCCGACCCGCTGGACGTGAACGAGCCGGACAACCTGGCCAAAACCATCGCCCAGCTCAAGCTCAAATATGTGGTGATCACCAGCGTGGACCGCGATGACCTGCGCGACGGTGGCAGCCAGCATTTTGTCGACTGCATCTCCAAAACGCGGGCGCTGTCGCCCAACACCCAGATTGAAATCCTGGTGCCCGACTTCCGCGGCCGCGACGACCGCGCGCTGGAGATTCTGAAAGCCGCACCGCCCGACGTAATGAACCACAACATGGAAACCGTGCCGCGCCTCTATAAGGAAGCGCGCCCGGGCAGCGACTACCAGTTCTCCCTGAACCTGCTCAAGAAATTCAAGGCGCTGTTCCCCCACGTGCCGACCAAGAGCGGCCTGATGGTCGGACTGGGCGAGACCGACGAGGAAATTCTGGACGTGATGCGCGACATGCGCGCCCACGGCATCAACATGCTGACCATCGGCCAGTACCTGGCGCCCAGCAACTCGCACCTCACGGTCAAGCGCTACGTGCACCCCGACACCTTCAAGATGTTCGAGGCCAAGGCCTACGAGATGGGCTTCAGCCACGCCGCCGTGGGCGCGATGGTACGCAGCAGCTACCACGCCGACCAGCAGGCCGAGCATGCGATGAGCACACCAGTCGTTCGATAATTGCTATTACTTTAATAGCTACTTACGCGCGCCCTACCTGGGCTGGAGCCTGATTTGATTCAAAACTCTCCCTTGAACCACGGCATGTGGTTCAAGCCCCAGTCGCTCCAGGCATTGGCCGATGCGGGTGCCTGGACCCGCGGCCTGATGCTGTACCGCAGCCAGAAGGTGCTGAGCCTGGACATCGAGCCGCTCCAAGACCACTGGCTGGTGCTGGGCGAGGTACAAGGCACCCGGCACGAACCTTACGAGGTGTCGATCGAGTTGGCCCTCATGCCCGACGGCCAGGTGGACTACTGGGACTGCGAGTGTGAATGCCCCGTGGGCACCCAATGCAAACACGGTGTGGCGCTGCTGCTCAAGGCCGCCTACCATGGCCTGCAGCTGCTCGGCGGCCAGGCCGGTTCAGGCGCCGCGTTGCCGCAGTTGTCACCCCCCACGCCCGAACAGGTCGAGGCCATGCGTCTGGCAGCGCAAGCCCGCGCCCAGGAGATTGCAAGGCTTCAAGCCGAGGCCGAGTTGCTGCGCTGGCTGCAGGACCTGGACAAAGCCAAAGGACTGACGCCCGATGGCAGCAATGAGCGGCCCGAGCAATACCTGTATCTGCTGACGGTGCTGGGCGCCCACGGCCCCACGCCGCGGCTGCAGATGGAAGCCGTGGTGTCTTATCCCAAAGTCACCGGCGGCTGGGCCAAACCCAAGACCATCAAGACCGCGCCCTACAAAGGCCAACCGGTGTATGACCGGGCCACCGACGAAGACCGGCAGGTGCTGCAACTCATGCGCGCCATGCCCGAGAGTTCTCGCTACACCTTCAGCTTCAGCTCCACCGCCATTCTGGGCGGGCAGGCGGGCCTGCTGGGGCTGCAACTCGCGGCCGGTACCGGCCGCCTGTTTCTGGACGACGGCCGCAACGGCCCCGGCGCCACCATTCACTGGGGCCCGCCCCAAAGCCTGGTCTGGCAATGGCAGGAGGTCCCCAACCAGCAAGCCACCGAACCCGGCTGGGCCTTGCGCGCCCGCCTGGCCGACTCGGCCGCCCGGCTGTGCCTGAACAACCCACCCTTGTACCTGGACGCCGCGCAGGGCTTGTGCGGCACGGTGCAGGCCGACAACATCCCGGCAGCCCAGCTCGAAGTGCTGCTCAAAGCCCCGCCACTCAAACCCTCGGTGCTTCAAAAGTACCAGGCGAACCTGATGGAACACCTGGGCACGCTGCCCTTGCCGCCGGTGCTGCAAGCGCTCACCACGCTGCGCGACATCGTGCCGACCCCGTGCCTGCATTTGTCGCTCACCCGCCCTGACGAGACCAGGACCCGGGGGCTGATTCAGGCGCAGCTGCGCTTTGACTACGCGGGTCACAAGGGCTGGTGGGCCGGTCAAGGCACCAGCGTGCTGGTTGACGACGCCAAGGGCCGCTTTTTATTGCACCGCGACCCCGAAGCCGAGCTCGACGCCATCACCCGCCTGTATGACTTCGGGCTGATGTCGGTGGACAAAGGCATGTTCGGCATTCCCGGCGACGGGCCGCAGCAAGACTGGCTGCACTGGGCTGACAACGGCTTCAGCGTGCTGCGCGAGGCGGGCTTTGACGTCACGCTGGACGACGCCCTGAACGACTGGATCACCCACGCCGACACGCTGGACGTGCAACTGCAGCCCCAAGGCGAAGATGAAGCCACCTCGCCGTGGTTTGACCTGTCGCTGGGCATGGAAATCAACGGCCAGCGCCACAACATCCTGCCCTGGCTGCCCGACCTGATTGCCGCCGCTGCCAGCAGCCCGCTGGACCCGGACACCGGCCTGCCCGGCATTCCGCCGTTTGTGTACCTGCCCTCGCCCGGCAACCAAGGCTTCATCCGCCTGCCCACCGACGCCCTCAAACCCTGGATGGCCGCGCTGCTGGACCTCGTGGGCGACCGCGAGCACGACTTCACCCAGCAAAGCCTCAAGCTCTCGCGCCTGGACGCCTTGCGCACGGGCGCGGCCCTGGGCGAAGGCGCGGTATGGGAAGGCGCCCAGGCCCTGCGCGAGATGGTGCAGGGCTTGAGCGGCCAAACCGAGCTGCCCCAGGTGGCGGTGCCCGCCAGCGTGCGGGCCAGCCTACGTCCCTACCAGCAGCAAGGCCTGAACTGGCTGCAGTTTTTGCGCGAGCACGGCCTGGGCGGCATCCTGGCCGACGACATGGGTCTGGGCAAAACGCTGCAAACCCTGGCCCACATTCAGGTGGAAAAAGACGCGGGCCGCCTGACCCACCCGGCGCTCATCATTGCGCCCGTGAGCCTGATGGGCAACTGGCAGCGCGAAGCGGCGCGCTTTTGCCCGGAGCTGCGCAGCCTGGTGCTGCACGGCAAAGACCGGCATGCGGTGGCGAACACCATCGACCAGCATGACCTCGTGATTGCGCCCTACTCCCTGCTGCAGCGCGACCGTGAACTGTGGCTTGAAGCGCAATGGCATCTGGTGGTGCTGGACGAAGCGCAAAACATCAAAAACGCGAGCACCAACGCCGCACAAGTGGTCGGCCAACTGCAAACCCGCCACCGCCTGTGCCTGTCAGGCACGCCGATGGAAAACCACCTGGGTGAGATCTGGAGCCTGTTCCACTTTCTGATGCCCGGTTTTCTGGGCAGCCAGACGCGCTTCAAGGAACTGTTTCGCACGCCAATTGAAAAGCAGGGCGACCCGGACCGCCTGACCCAGCTGCGCGCCCGCATCACGCCCTTCATGCTGCGCCGGACCAAGGCTGTGGTGGCCAACGAGCTGCCGCCCAAGGTGGAGACGGTGATGCGCGTAGAACTGTCGGGCAAGCAGGCGGACCTGTACGAAACCATCCGCCTGGGCATGGAGAAAACCGTGCGCGAAGCGCTCACCAGCAAGGGCCTGGCCAAGTCGCAAATCACCATCCTGGACGCGCTGCTGAAGCTGCGCCAGGTGTGCTGCGACCCGCACCTGCTCAAGCTCGAAGCGGCCAGGAAAGTGACCACCTCGGCCAAGCTGGAGCAGTTGATGGAGATGCTGCCCGAGATGCTGGCCGAGGGCCGCCGCATCCTGCTGTTCTCGCAGTTCACCAGCATGCTGACCCTGATCGAGGCCGAGCTGAAAAAGCGCAAGCTGTCCTGGGTCAAGCTCACCGGGCAGAGCGACAAGCGCGACGCGCTGATCGAGCAGTTCACCAGCGGCCAGGTGCCGCTGTTCCTGATCAGCCTCAAAGCCGGCGGTGTGGGCCTGAACCTGCCGCAGGCCGACACCGTCATTCACTACGACCCGTGGTGGAACCCGGCGGTGGAGGCACAAGCCACCGACCGCGCCCACCGCATCGGCCAGACGCAAAGTGTGTGGGTCGTCAAGCTGGTGGCGCAGGGCACGATTGAAGAACGTATCCTCGCCCTGCAGGAACGCAAGGCCGCGCTGAGCGAGAGCATGTACAGCGGGTCCGTCGGGCGAAAGCAGCCTTTGTTCACTGAGGGTGATTTGGTGGAACTGCTGAAGCCGCTATCGGAGTAAGCACATGTGGTCACCGTGACACCGACTCGCCCCTAATCACCCTTCAGCTTTTTCGTCTTCTTAACCGTCAACTGTTTGAAGTTCTCTTTGGAGATCACTGGCTTGCCGGTCTGCTTCTCAATATCCTTGCGCGTGCGCCCGGCCACTGCGCCGCCGTCTTTTGCATCCTCGTCAAGGATGCAAAAGACGCTGTCAAGCACGCCGTCCACCATCGCTAAGAGCTGTCTTAGTGTTGTTGCTCTATTCCTCTCAATGTTGACACTGTGAGTGCCGGCCAGTCAGCATGCAAGTTGCGCTTTGCTGTGCATCGGCATCTCGCTGGCCCTGAGTTATTTTGCGTCAAGGCAAAGCTGCACTGGGTCACGCTGCAGTGGTGTCCGTGGTGACTGTCAACTTCCCAGAAGTTTGACTGGCTTCGATAGATTGGCCTAATAGGGGATTGAAAGTTTTTCGGTTAAGCCTATGTACGGGAGCACACAGACCTCGCCTTTATCACTGGCTATTATTCTTTCACATGTTTAAAACATGACGTTGATGCAATCCATTATCTGACTGTCATCAAGCCATCAATTTACTTTAAAACAGCAAGGAATTATTACCATGACACAACGTACCGCATACATCGAAAAGATGGAACTTCAACTCGATAAGTTGAATAAAAAAATGAGTGGACTTGAAGCCACAGCGCAGGAAGCGAAAGAGGAAGCCCGGCAAAAATACAAGGAGGATATGAGCAAGCTGCGTCAGCAGTCCAAAGTTGCCGGCGCCAAACTCGATGAGCTAAAAGCGGCCAGCGTAGATTCTTGGGAAAGCATGGTCACCGACATGGAAAAAATGCACGATGCCTTTACGCATTCTTTTTTCTCTTTATTTCAAACTCCCAGTCCCAGCGCTCCTGCGACCACTGCTGAAAAAACAGGCAATTCAAGCATTCACAAGAAGGTGTGAACAGACCATTCTGTTGGCCGCTTTGGGTACATTGCTGCAAGCCACCTATTTGGTTCGCTTCCTTGGCGTTCCAAAAATAATAGTCTCCAGGCAAGAACGTCAAGACCGTGCTTTTGCACAACTGCCAGCAACTTCAGCGCCATCCCACTGGGTTGTTTACTCCCTGATTCCCATTTTTGAACCGTAGATTCACTTGTGTTGAGGTATCTCGCAAAAACAGGCTGGCTCACATGAGCAAGTTCTCTGATTTTTTTAATTTCCTGAGGCTCCAGCGCAACGGGTGTTGCAGCCATGACATATCAAACTTGCGCATGGTTGTTTGATTAATTGCGTCCACTTTTTGCAATGCGATAGCAGAGGCGTGAATCGCCGCAAGGGCGTCACTTTTGAATTTTGGTTTTGTCGTCATGACATATCTCCACAAAGTCCCGGGTCGCCAACCGCAACAGCCAGTGACAGCCATGGCAGTAGAAATCCGCGATAACGGTCGGGGCAGGCCTGAATCACGCCACCAAATACAACGCAACCCGGTCGGTGGTCCAGGTCGCCACGCCCGTGCCAAAAAAGTCAGCATCTTCCGTCCAAACCGGGCAATCTATCGTCATGGCACACGCAAGAACCGGCCAGTCATCGGCATCGCGCATGGCAATTCGCTGGAGGGCTTGTTGTTTCAGACCAGCATAGTGATCAAGTTCGAGGGGGACGAACAATGGATTTAAGGGTGTCGAGAACCGTCATGGCGGCTGCGCTTTTGACGCCACGCTTCTCCAGCAAAGCCGGCAGGTACTTCCGGGCATCGGCGTACGCCACGTCTGGCGCGAAAAATCTGACTGTCGCCGCATGTGCAAGTAGGAGTTCTCACACCCGCTTGCCCAACACCGCACGAATCAGGATGTTCGCATCCAGGACGATGGCCTTGTCACTCATGCCGCGGCGGCCTTGGGCTTTTTGCGAGGGCTTAACGGTTTGCGTGCAGTTTTGAATTCAGCGACCACTTCTTCGACGTCAACGCCCTGTGCCGCAAGCAACTGATCCAGGGTCTTGCTTGCCTTCTTCAGTGCCGCGATGTCCGCGTCAGCGTTCCCTTGCGTAGGGATGAAGTAGCCGACGGTTTGACCGTGACGCGTCACTGCCACAGGCGTGCTGGACGCGATGTACTCCGCCATGCCTGCGCGGAATTCCTTGATGCCTACTTTAGTCGTTTCCATGATTTTGACCTTTCGGTGTGTCATTGCACACTGGTGAATCCAAGTGTACACACTTTCACTATTTTGGTGAACTCAGATGCTAGACGGAACACATTCATGCGGCGCACGAAGGCGTCCCTCATTTACCGGCGAACCAAAAACGTTCGCGCGGTTCAGCTTTTGCTTGGTCACAGCAAGCTTGAAAGCACAGTCCGATACCTTGGCATTGAACTTGTTCCGAATAATCCCAGCTTAAAAATGAAATAGCTCTCAATTTGATAGCGGCATGCGCAGTGTTACTGGTACTAGCGACTGATTTTCCATATAAATCTGCTTCCCCGACTGAACCGTCACACCCTGGCGGATCATGTTGTCGTCACCGCCATAAACCAGCACCGGCGGCAAAGCGACAGCCCCGGCAAGGCGGGTCCATTTGTGCAGGCCGGCCAGAAAATCCGTATTGAAGGTCTGGCTCGACTTGATTTCCACTGGCACCAAAACTGCTCCGCCTGCTCGATCACCAGATCGACCTCGTCGCCCGTGTTGTTGCGCTAGAAATAAAGGTTGGACGGCAGCCCCTGGTTGTAGCGGTGCTTGAGCAGTTCGCTGATCACAAAATTCTCGAACAAGGCCCGCGCGCGGAGTGAATCGACAGATGCGCTGAATCGCGAATGCCCAGCAGAAAAGCGGCCAGACCGGTGTCCACCAAATACAGCTTGGGCGTCTTGGTGACGGATCATTTTACAAATTCATAATTTAATTATTAAATTGTAAAAATGATTCAAGAGGCAGGCCAAGCTGTCTTGGGTCAAGCTCACCGGGCAGAGCGACGAGCGCAACGCGCTGAGCGAGAGCATGTACAGCGGCGCCACGGGGCGCAAGCAGCCTTTGTTTACTGAAGGCGATTGGCGGAGCTGCTGAAGCCGCTATCTATTTAATAGCTGTTTTCGCACGTCCTGCCTGGGCTAGAGGCCGATTTTATACATAAATATGCTCAATAAACAAGACATCGAGCCATATCGGTCCGAGTTGTTTGCCCCGTCACACCATCCGCGTTTCGCTCATCATCAGGTCCACACCGGCCCCGGCGAAATTGGCCAGGTCGGCCGCCGTGGCATGGCCTTGGGGTGAGCCCAGCGCCGCCTGAATGGCCTGTACTTTGATGGCGAACCTCGGTCTTCTGACGGCAATTCAGCGCTTTCAGAATTTGGGCAGCCGGATGCGGCTGACCATCAGGGAGCCCGATAGGGCAAACAACAAGACCAGTGGGTGCAGCACGAAACCACCCAAGGTCACCTGTCCAAACCAGAGCGACTCACGCAGCGCGCCCTGCAGCGCCGCCACAAACATCAGCAGGACGAGCAGCAGGGAGGTCGGGATGGGGGTGCCTTCAAAGTATTTCACCTTGCCCGCGTCATCAGACAGTTCTTCCGCCGTCACGTTGTAGCGTGCCAGGCGCGAGACGCCGCAGGCCACAAAGTAAGTCAGGATGATGCGGTCGTACAGGCCCTGCATGCCGCAGCCATACGCAATCAGGGCCGGGGCCACGCCAAAGGAGATGATGTCGGCCAGCGAATCCAGCTCGCGCCCCAGGGCTGATGTTTTTTGCCGCCAGCGCGCAATGCGTCCGTCCAGCACGTCAAAAATCAGCGCCGCCAGCACCAGCGCGCAGGCAAAGTAGACATGCATGACATCGCTGGTCTGCAGGTAGGTCATCATGGAAAACATGGCACCGGTACCGCACACCGCGTTCGCTAGGGTGACCCAGTCCGCCAGATGGAACTCTCGAATCATCGAGAAAGGTTTTTGCATGGTGGATGTCCTCAAAACTGCAGGTTACTCCACTTCGTCTTTTCATGAAATGCGCACGCTCAGGGACACGAACGATCTTGTTGCCGCCCGCAGGTATCGGCACGTGACTTGCTTCTTCACCCCAAACATGATTTGATTGTCCAGGTATGACACACCCTAAATTCATTGCCTTCGTTACGTGCTTCACCTGCGTTATCGCGTGGTGCAGCGCCAGCCGGGCGCAAACCGTCCCGGCGGCCGACCCCTACCAGTCCTACGCCTGGGCCGACCTGCACAAGCTGTACCTGGGCGGTGAACCTTTTGTTTTTGACGCGCGGGTTCAGGTGAGCGGACCGGCCTTTGCCGAAGACCCGATGAATGTGCCCATCAGCGTGGACGCCAAAGACCTGGCGGACGTGACGCAGATTGTGGTCATGGTGGACCGCAACCCCATCCGCAAGGTGCTGGTGTATTACCCGCAGTCGGTGCTGCCCAAGGTGTCGTTTCGCTTCAAGCTGGAGCAGGCCAGCCCGGTGCGCGCCGCGGCCAAAACCAAAGATGGTGTGTGGCATGTGGGCAGCACCTGGGTGGAATCCACGGGCGGTGGCTGCACGGTGGCCGGTGCCACGCGCCAGGACGGCAGCTGGTCGAAGATTTTGGGGCAGGTGTCAAGCCGCGTGTTTGAGCCTGCTCAGGCCCAGTCGGTCGATCCGGCGCAGGCCGCCAACGCGGGCATGCGGCTGCGCCTGCGGGTCATGCACCCGATGGACACGGGGCTGGTCGGCGGCATCCCGGCGTTCTACCTGAACCGTCTGCAGGTCAGCAGCAGCGTGGGTACGCCCCTGCTGCGCATGGAGCTGTTTGAGCCGGTGAGTGAAAATCCGGTTTTTTCTTTTGACTTCGCACAGCGCGTGCCCGGGCCGCTGGTGCTCAGCGGCACCGACAACAACGGCAACCGCGTGTCCGCGCAAATTGAGTAAGACCATGACTGGATTCAAGGGATGGAGGCGCGCCCTCCTGGCGCTCGTTTTTCTGTGGGTCGGCCAGGCCGCAATCGCACAGGATAAAGCCACGCTGGACTACCAGCTCAAGGCCCGCGCGCTGGCGCCCGGCGTCTATGTGGTGGAAGGCACGAACGCCGATTTTTCACCCGCCAATGGCTGCAACATCATCAACACCGGCTTCATCGAGACCGACGCGGGGGTGCTGGTCATCAACACCGGCCCGTCGCGTCTGTATGGCGAGCAGTTGCGCGCGCTCATTGGCCGCACCACGCGCCAGCCCGTGACGCAGGTGCTGCACCTCAACTTGCACCCCGACTACTTTCTGGGCAACCAGGCGTTTGCCGATGTGCCGCGCCGCGCCACTGCAGAAACACAAGCAGGCATCGCCCGCGAATCCGGCAGTTACGAGAGCAACCTGTACCGCCTGTGCGGCGACTGGATGAAAGGCACCGAGACGGTCGCGCCCGATACCCCCCAAGGCCCCGGCCGCTGGACGCTGGGCAACCGCCACTTTGAACTACGCGTTTACCAGGGCCACACCGCCTCGGATCTGGTGTTGATGGATGTAACCAGTGGCGTGGCCTTTGTCGGGGGCTTGGCCTTTGCCGACCGCATTCCCACCACGCCGCACGCCAACCTGGCGCGCTGGCTGGCGGGCCTCGACCAACTCGATGCCGATTTGCGCACGGTGTTGCCGGACAACACCTTGCGCTACGTGGTGCCCAGCCATGGACCGGTACGCGCTGACACAACAGCGTTGCAACAAACCCGCAACTACCTGACCTGGCTGGACCGCACTTTCACACAGGCCGCACAGACAGGACAAGAGATGGTGGACGTGTTGCGAACGCCGGTGCCGCCCGAGTTTCAGGGCTGGGCCGCGTTGAAGACTGAATTCACCCGCAACGTGGTGCACTTGTACCCGCGTTACGAAGCGCAGAGCTTGCGTGCTGCCGCCACGCCCTGAACGGCCTTTAACCATGAACCCATCCCCTTCCCTGCCAGCGTGGGACCACGCCTGGCTCACTGTGGGCGAAGGTCACCGCCTGTACTACGAGCAGTGGGGACGAAGCGACGGCCCGGTGGCGCTGGTGCTGCACGGCGGCCCCGGCTCGGGATTCACCGAACGCCTGCGCTCGTTCTTCGACCCCGGGCAATTTCGGGTGATTGCTTTTGACCAGCGCGGCTGCGGCCGCAGCACACCACGAGGCGAATGCAGCCACAACACCACGGCGCATTTGCTTGACGACATCGAACATTTGCGCAAGGCGCTGGGGGTGGCGCACTGGCTGGTGGTGGGCGGCTCATGGGGCGCCACGCTGGGCCTGGCCTATGCCACGCGCCACAGAGCACGCGTGCGCGGCTTGTTGTTGCGCGGGGTTTTTTGGCCGGGGGCCGACAACATTGACCAATTTTTTGCGGGCCAACCCTGGCGGCAATGGGCTTTGCAGCTCGACGTGGGCTCCCTGTCCGAACGGCATGCCGCTGCACGGGCCTGGTGGCGCTGGGAACAGTCGCAATCAAGCCCGGCACCGTCACCGAACGCTGACACGATGATCCCGTCTGATGAGCCCACGGCCTTGCAACTGGACACCTGGTGTGACCGCTACCGCGTGCAAGCCCATTACCTGCAGCATCAATGCTGGCTGAATGCGCGGTCGCTGGGTCGGGGAGCGGCAGAGCTGGCGGACCTGCCCATCCAGTTTTTACAGGGCAGTGATGACCGGGTGTGCCCGCCCGCCAGCGCCCAACCGGTGCAGGGGTGGCTCAAAGGCAGTGATTGGCACACCGTGGCCGGCGCAGGGCATGATCCATTTCACCCCGCCATGGCGCAAGCCATGCGCGACTCACTCACCCGGTTTGCTCAAACCGGCCGTTTTACCGCACATCCGGCAGCGTGAGTTCAGCGGCGGTGATGGCGCGTGAATTCCGGTCGGTGCGAAAGACCAGCGGTTGCCAGTCGGCCGTTTTGGCATGACCGTTGTCAGCCCGCACGGCAGCGGCACGAACCACGGACACCACCTTCTCATGCAGGGGTGATTTGCTGCACACCGGATCCGTCGCCGCCGCGTCGCCCGTGAGCATGTAGGCCTGGCAGCGGCAGCCCCCAAAGTCCTTGTGGCGCTCGTCGCAGGAGCGGCAGGGTTCCTGCATCCAGTCTTCGCCGCGAAAGGCATTGAAACCCGGGCTGTGGTGCCAGATCTCGGCAATCGATTCTTCTCGTACCGACGGAAATTTCAAGCCCGGCAGGTCGCGTGCGTTGTGGCAGGGCAAGGCCAGGCCATCGGGCGCAATGGTCAGGAAGACGCTGCCCCAGCCGTTCATGCAAGCTTTGGGGCGCTCCTCAAAATAGTCCGGCACCACAAACAGCAACTGGCATTGCGAGCCGATGCGCGCCCGGTAGGCATTGACCACCGCTTCGGCCTCAATCAATTGCTCGCGCGTGGGCAGCAAGTGATCGCGGTTGAGCATGGCCCACCCGTAGTACTGCGTGTTGGCAAGTTCAAGGTACTCCGCGCCAATGTCCAGCGCCAGGTCAATGATGGTGCCGATGTGCGGCAGGTTGTGGCGGTGCAGCACACAGTTCATGACCATCGGGTAGTCATAGGCCTTGATAAGGGCCGCCACCTTGCGCTTGAGGTCAAACGTTTTGGTGCTGCTCAGAAAATCGTTCAGCTCCCGTGTCGAATCCTGGAAGGACAGCTGAATGTGGTCCAGCCCGGCCTCCTTGAGTGCCTTGATGCGCGGCTCGGTCAAGCCCACGCCGGACGTCAACAGGTTGGTGTAATAGCCCAGACTATGCGCCTCTTTCACGAGCAATTCAAGGTCATCGCGCATGAGCGGCTCGCCGCCGGAAAATCCCAGTTGTGTGGCGCCCAGCGCGCGCGCTTCGCGCAAGACCTTGACCCATTCCTGCGTGGTGAGTTCATCGCGCACCGCGGCGTGCTGCGTGGGGTTGTAGCAAAACACGCAATGCAGAGGGCAGCGATAAGTTAACTCGGCCAACAACCAGAAGGGGGGTTTGACCGCAGGGGCGTCTGCCGTGCCGGGCGCAGGGGCAAGCATCATGGCTCAGACCAGCCAGCGGCGCGCATACGCCTGTGCCAGCAACTGCTCAATCTGACTGCGAAGATCGGTTTGACCAAAAGCCACCTCGATATCGCCCACGAGCGCATCCACGGTGGTCTGGCCATCGCAACGCCGCATGATCTCCCCCGCAGAGGCGTTCAACTGCACCATGCCTTCGGGATAAAGCAGCACGTAACTCTGTTGCACCTCTTCCCACTGGAGCCGAAACATCTTGTTCAGGCGCGGCCGGGCATCGCCCGCAGGTGCAGGGGGTGCAGGGGTTGTCTGGGTTGATTCCATTGCGTCATTCAGTCAGGTACGCCAGGCTCATGCCGGGTAGGCGGCGTCGATCGCATCCAGCATGGACCAGAGAATGTCTAGCTTGAATTGCAGAATATCAAGTGCCCGCTGCTGCTGCGAACGGGTGGTGAAATGCGCCAGCGTGACCTTCAGGCCGTGCTCGACATCGCGTGAGGCCAAGGGAATTCGGCTGCGGAAATAGCTCAGTCCGCCAGCCTCAATCCAGGGGTAATGAATGGGCCAGGTGGCCAGCCGGTCCTTGTGAATCTGCGGTGCGAACATTTCTGTCAGCGACGAGCACACCGCCTCCTGCCACGGCGCATGCCGGGCAAAATTGACGTAGGCATCACACGAAAAACGCACACCCGGCACCACCGACTTGAGCGACCACAACTCATCACGTGCCAGGCCCACAGCCTCGCCGAGACGGGTCCAGGCCTCCATGCCACCGGCATGTTCACCCTCGTAGTCGCCCTGGCCGTCGTGGTCCAGCATGCGCTGAATCCAGAGTCGGCGGTGCGCGCGGTCCGGCATGTTGGACATGACCGCGGCGTCTTTGAGCGGAATACACCACTGGTAATAAAAACGGTTGCTCACCCAGCCGCGCACCTGCTCGGGCGAGCATTGCCCGCTGTTGAGACGGACGTTGAAGGCCTGGTGAATGTGATAGGCCGCGCCCTTTTCACGCAGGCGGCTTTCAAATTCCGCAGCATCCCAAGCCAAAAGGTGATCAGCCATGTGAACTTTCAAGTTTCATTGCCATGCCATCCCAGGCCACCTCGATACCCGCGGCGTTCAGGGCTGCGCGCTCGGGGGAGTCACTGCGCAGAATGGGATTGGTGTTGTTGATGTGGATAAGAATCTTGCGAATGCTTTTGGGCAACGCCTGCAGCACTTCCAGCATGCCCCCCGGTCCGGACTGGGCGAGGTGACCCATGTCGGCAGCGGTCTTGGTGGACAGGCCCAAGGTCTGCATTTCGTCGTTGCGCCAGAAGGTGCCGTCCACCAGCACCACATCCGCGGTGGCCATGGCGTGGGCCACGGCAGGTTCGATGCGACCCAGCCCGGGGGCGTAAAACACACGCTTTCCGGTCACGGTGTCTTCAATCAGCAGCCCGATGTTGTCGCCCGGCAAGGGCGCATCGCGACGCGGAGAATAAGGGGGTGCGTTGCTGGTGAGCGGCATCACTGAAAACTTGATGCCAGTCAATGCCGCCACTTCGAATGCGGGTTCGGTCAGCGACAGGGGATGCGCCTGCACCCCGGCGTAATGCGACAAGACACGAACCAGCGGCAAGCTGGTGTTGAGCTCGTCAAGAACCTGCGGGGTAGCGTACAAAGGCAGCGGCGTACGCCGCTCACGCAACATCAGCAAGCCCGTCACATGGTCAATCTGTGCATCCATGAGCAACACCGCGGCAATGCCGCTGTCCCGCAGAGCCCTGGCGGGTTGTATTTCCGGCATGGCACGTATCTGCGCCAGTATGTCTGGCGACGCATTGACCAATAACCAGTCTTGCCCATTGCGTGAAACCGCGATGGAAGACTGGGTACGGGGTGTCAGCGCCGGATCACCTTGTCGTACCGCTGCGCAATTGGCGCAATTGCAATTCCATTGGGGGAAGCCACCGCCTGCTGCGGACCCGAGAACGCGTATGTGCATGATTTTTGGAAATTAAAAAGCGACGCTGCACACAAGGCACAGACGTCGCTTGGCACGATCAACGATTGGCGATGTACATCGTGATTTCAAAACCGAAACGCAAATCGGTGAAGGCCGGTGTGGTCCATTGCATAGAAGTACTCCTTGGGTAGTTGATTGAATCGAACCGCCGCCTCCTGAATCGTGAAGGTCGGCAGCCCGGTTGTACTGCAATATTTGCGCCAAGACAAATAAGGCCCGGATACCCACTTTCAGACCCCGGAAACCCCACTGACAGGTCTTTGGTGGCCCTTGGAGCAATGCCGAAGGGGCATGCATTGCTCCCGATTGACACAGTGGCTAGGGTTAGTGCTGACCGTACAAACCCGCACACCAAGCCACAAATGCCACCTGACCACGGAACTTTCGAGCCAAATACCGATATGCAGTGCTCAGGCACGATCTTTGCAATTTCATGCTCTGGAGTTCCAAATTCCATACACCTCAGTTCAGCATTGACACAACAAGGAGACATTCATGCGCTTGAAATTACTGGCTACTTTGATGGCTTATGGGTTTGCGGCGGGGACGGCTCAAGCCGTTGTCACGCAGCAGATGATTGACAACGATGCGAGCGACACCAAGGAAGTTCTTTCCTGGGGTCTGGGCAACCAGGGCCAGCGCTTCTCACCCCTGAAACAAGTCAACCCCCAAAGCATCAAGAGACTGGTTCCGGCGTGGAGCTTTTCTTTTGGCGGTGAAAAACAACGTGGCCAGGAATCGCAGCCGGTGATTCACAACGGCAAGATGTTTGTCACGGGCTCTTACTCACGCATTTACGCGCTGGACGCAAAGACAGGTGCCAAGCTGTGGAAGTATGAGCACCGCCTGCCCGAAGGCATCATGCCTTGCTGCGACGTGATCAACCGCGGCGCGGCACTCTATGACAACCTGGTGATCTTCATGACGCTGGATGCCCAAATCGTGGCACTCGACCAGAACACGGGCGACGTGGTCTGGAAGGAAAAGATTGAAGACTATGCCACGGGCGCCTCGGCCTCGGCCGCGCCCCTGATTGCGGGCGGCTTGTTGCTGACCGGCATCTCGGGCGGAGAATTCGGCGTGGTCGGACGCGTTGAAGCGCGCGACCCCAAGACCGGCCGGATGGTGTGGAGCCGCCCCACGGTTGAAGGCCATATGGGCTACAAATATGACAAGGATGGCAACAAGACTGAAAACGGCATTTCAGGCACCTTGAACAAATCCTGGTCGGGCGACCTGTGGAAGACCGGTGGCGCAACCACCTGGTTGGGCGGCACCTACGACAGCAAGACCGGCCTCGCTTACTTTGGTACCGGCAACCCGGCGCCGTGGAACAGCCATTTGCGCAAGGGCGACAACCTGTTCTCCTGCTCCACGGTCGCGCTGGATATCAAGACCGGCCAGATCAAATGGCACTACCAGAACACCCCCAATGATGCGTGGGACTTCGATGGCGCCAACGAGTTTGTGACCTTCGACATGGACGGCAAGCGCGTGGGCGGCAAGGCTGACCGCAATGGCTTCTTCTATGTCAATGACGCCACCACCGGCCAATTACTCAATGCGTTCCCCTTCGTCAAGAAGATTACTTGGGCGACAGGCATTGACCTGAAAACAGGACGTCCCAACTTTGTGCCCGAAAACCGCGCGGGTGACCCCGTGGCCAGTGCCGACGGCACCAAGGGCAAGTCGGTGTTTGCAGCGCCCAGTTTCCTGGGGGGCAAAAACCAGATGCCGATGGCCTACAGCCCAGCCACCAAGTTGTTCTACGTGCCGTCCAATGAATGGGGCATGGAGATCTGGAACGAGCCTGTGACCTACAAAAAGGGCGCCGCTTACATGGGTGCCGGCTTCACCATCAAGACGCTCAACGAAGGCAACATCGGCGCACTGCGGGCCATCAACCCCAAGACCGGCAAGATCGAATGGGAAGTTCCCAACAACGCGCCTTTGTGGGGTGGCGTGTTGACCACCGCTGGCAACCTGGTGTTCTGGGGAACGCCTGAGGGCTTCCTGAAAGCCGCAGATGCCACCACCGGCAAAGTGGTCTGGGAATTCCAGACCGGCTCTGGCGTGGTCGCTCCTCCCGTGACCTGGGACGTGAATGGCGAGCAATACGTTGCGGTCGTTTCCGGCTGGGGCGGCGCGGTTCCCCTGTGGGGCGGCGATGTGGCCAAGAAAGTTAACTTCCTGGAACAAGGTGGCTCGGTCTGGGTGTTCAAGCTGCTGAAATAAGCTGCTGGCTGACATAAAAAATGCCACTTTCGAGTGGCATTTTTTATTGGCGTTCCGCGTTGCGAGCCGGCTATCCAGGCGCTCTGGTTTGATTGGAGCGGTCCACAGCCCGTTTTTCAGAGGCATACGCTTCACGCATGAAATGCCCATACTCATCTGGCCCGAGGTAGTTGAGTTCCTGGTCGTATTTGGCAATCTCGCGGCGGTGACTCGGCTCGTACATGGCGGCTTTGAACGCACTGTGCAGCGTACGCACAACCGAGGCAGAGAGACCACGTGGCCCGACAATGCCGTAAGGCGACATGGCCACCACCCCCAAACCCAGCTCTTTCATGGTCGGCACATCGGGCCAACGCTTGCTGCGGACCTCGCCAAAGGTTGCCAGCAGCCTCAGTCGGCCTGACTCTACATAAGGAGCAAAACCGGTGGAATTCACACCCACCATGAGCTGGCCCGACGCCACCGCCACCATCTGCTCGACTGTACCTTTGTAGGGAACGTGGATGTAGGTGATGCCCTGGCGGTCCATCACCTCTTCCATCGCCGTATGCGGCGTGGTACCCACGCCGTTGGAACCTACCGTGAGTTGCCCGGGATGGGCTCGTGCCCACTCCAGCATGCTGGAAACTGACCGAAATGGACTGTCCACGGGCACCACGATGCCGAAGGTGTAGCCAGAGATTTGAACAATCGGCGTCGTGTCGCGAACGGGGTCCCACAACACTTTTTGTGTGTGGACGATGCGAAATACCGGCTGTGGCAACTGCGCCACGGTGTAACCATCGGGCCTCGCTGAGAGCAACGCTGGCATGGCCATGGTGCCACCGGCGCCGGGACGGTTTTCAATGATGACCGGTTGGCGCAGGTGTTTGCCTGCTTCCTCGGCCAGAATGCGCATCGAAATGTCCGTGGACCCACCGGCAGGCCACGGCACCAGCAAGGTGATGGGACGCTGCGGGAACGGTGGCTCCTCGGCATTGACCTCTGTCGCGGCCATGGCGGGCCCGATACCCAACATGCTGACCAGCATGGCCAGATGCTGGCGCCGGGTGCTCTTCATTCCTATTTCCATTCAACAAGTTCCAGTGTGGTGGTGCCACCACCGAGAAAGGTGGAGTGGGCGGGTTCTTCTCGCACCAGCTTCACCAGACCAACGCCAGGGCAATACCACTCACGGGTGGTCAATGGCATGTCTTTCCAGCCCACGACCGGGTCGGCAAACAAGCGCACCGCGCCCAGTCCCCGAACCAGGAGGCAGCCCTCGAAGCGCCCGGCCTGTGTGTCAATAGACTGCTGCAGCGCCTCAATGGTGTACAGCATGGGAATGTTGGGGTGGGAGTGCTTGATCTCACGCGGAAAATCCTGGCGGCGGTGCAGGATGTAGGCCGTGGTGCTGGCCTGCCATTGCGCTCCCACTACCAAGGGCTCCTTGAGGACATAGCGGTGTGGTGCGTCTACCTGGTACTGCGCCTGCAATTCAGGGCGGGACGCCACGCGGTAGATCCCGGTGTCGTCCTGGCGCAGCCAGTAATTCATGCCGGAATCACTGTGGCGGCGCCAGGCCGGGCCGTCGGCCAGTGTGTCACGCCCCTGGTTGCGCAGAACCAGCGTGTCCCGCTCCACGGTCTGATTCTCAAATTCGGTGGTGACTTTGTAGGTCCAGGAACGGCCCTCTTCCAATGGGAAAAACCCGGCGGACCGCGTTGTCGGCTGGCAGGCCAAAAGGCCGAACGCCAGCAAGGCACTGAAGCCGCAAACAAGGGCACTTCTTCGCCGCAGCAGGGACATGCGGTGTATTCGCTTCATTTTTCTGGCAACTGCGGGGCGGGCAGGTCGCGTATTTTGAGCACTTGTTCATCATTGCCGGGACGCAGCCAGGACACGCCGCCCTTGCCTTTCTTGGGCTCGGTCGTCCCGACCTGGCTGACGCCCTGCCGGTTTTTCTTCATCGCCTCTTCAAGCAGCGCATGCACATCCTTGGCATAGGGCAAGGTGTAGGCACGGGGTTTCTCAACGGGCTTGCCGTTGTCAATCGCATTGACCCAAACATGCAAGGCACCGGCGCGCTGTTTGGTGGGCTCATCAATGACCGCCGCCAATAGAACAAAACGTTCGGGCATGGGATCGGTTGTGGGCCAGCCCCATTGGTCGTGAACGACACTGTCCGCCCAAAAATAAAACACGGCAACACATGCGACCAACACACCCTTCAACCAGACCGGCCAACTTGACCAGAGCAAGGCCAAGGTGGTGAGTAGCACCAGAGCCGAGAAAGCGAGCACGATGGCGAGGGACATCTTTCAAATCCTTTCAACGAGGGTCTTGGGCAGCGTATTGATATTGCCTACCGTGCCGTCAGGCAAGACGGTGAAGCGGCAGGCCGTGGCCTCGTCGCCCTTGCGGGACAACATGACCTGGCCGTAATAGACCACTTCAGCGCGGGGATTGACCTTGACCACCGAGACGCTCACCTCGACCGGTTTGCCATCCTTGGATTCGTAGTAACTCGCGTTGACGGTGTACTCGCCAGGGGCAATACCACGCAAGGCCACCACCTCCTGGTTCAAGGGATTGGTCACTTGCTTGCCGTTGACCACAATGCTGTCGTTAGTCAAGCCGCGGTCGTCACGGTCCAGGTGCATCAGCCCGGCTTCGCGATTGCGAAACCACACCACGCGACCAGAAGGGTCCTCGACCCAGGTGTCGATGTCGTTGGGGTTCATGTCGGGCCAGGAGACGGTGATCATGAATTCGGCTTTGGCCGGAATATCCCCCGCTTTCAAGGCCTTCGGGTTCATCGCCAGCAGGGCAATGATGAAACAAAACACGAAGGCAATCAGCATGTTGAACAACATGTCATAGAAGGGATCCACCTCCGGTTCACGCGTGTGGCGGCGGCTCGGCATGTCGGCTCAGGCAGTTTGCGAAAAACGGCGCAACCCCTCACGCTGGCAATCAGCCACCAACGTGTCCGCAAAACGGTCCAGCCGGGTGAGCTGGATACCCAGCAGAATATTCCCCACCAGTCCCACCATCGTGGTGAGCAGCGCAATGCCCAGACCGGAGGTCAGGCTCTTGAGCAGGTCCTGAGACTGGGTTGGATCAAAATTTTGAAGCTGTCCGATGTGCAGGGCCAACACAGAGAATCCGATCACCTTGCCCAGTAAACCTAGTTTGAGCTGGATGCCATTGACCCACCATGCCGTCTGGTGCGGGCCATGGGTGTTCTCCAGAAGCAAGTCCAGCGGGGTGTGGGTATCCGGAGGCGCGGCGGCAATGGCGCGCAGGTATTCACCCACCCAGCCTGGCACATCCGGCAGGGCGACACCCGTGCGTGCACGGGCCAGCCACTGACGCTGTTGAACCAACTCGCGTGACCGACTGCCCGACCAAAGTGTGGAGAGCAAAAACACCACGATGATGACCAGCGTGAGGCCGGTCGGATCCGAGGTTAGCAGCAACGCCCAGACGCCCCGCACACCCATGAGCCAGGTACCAAAGACCAGCAGGCCGGACAGGGCCAGCCATTCAAACCACAGGGGCTCAATCTCGGTCTTGCGACTCAGGACGGTGGTTGACACCCCTCGCCAGCGGGCGGCCGTCAACCACGTCATCATCCCGCACCTCCCGGCCCACGCTTGGCCAAGGCACCAAAGCCACGCTGCGGGTCATAACCCCAACAGGCCAAACCAAAACAAACGGCCAGCGTCCCCATGACCACCCAGGGCGCCAGGCCCGGGTCTTTTCCGTACAGGGCAAACCGCATCCACTCCACGGCGAAACTGAAGGGGTTCCAACTCGCCAACCGGTACACCCACTCAGCGCCTGACTCCTGGAGCTTCCACAAAGGGTACAAGGCGGTAGAAATGAAGTACATCGGGAAAATCACAAAGTTCATCGTGCCGGCAAAATTCTCGAGTTGGCGAATGTGAACACTCAGCAGCAGACCAATGGAGCCAAGCATCAAGGCAGCACACAGCAAAGCCAACAAAAAATGCCCCAGCTGCCAACCCAGCAATGGCAGTTGTGTGCCCAGCAGAGCGGCAACCGCCAGGAACACGATCACCTGAATCAGCGAAAGCACGGTGGTAGCCAACAGCTTGCAGGCCAGCACCCACCAGCGAGGCAGTGGCGCCGTCAACAAGAGGCGCATGAGGCCCATCTCACGGTCATAGACCATGGCCAGCGAGGACTGCATGCCATTGAAGAGCAGAACCATGCCGATCAGACCCGGCGCGATGTACTCGTCGTACGTGATATAGGTGTCATACGGGTCGACCACGGACACGCCAAAGACGTTCCGGAAACCCGCGGCAAACACCACCAGCCATAACAAGGGCCGAACCAGCGCCGACAGCAAGCGACCGTACTGACGCGAAAACTTGAACAGTTCGCGCCCGACAATAGCCTGCAGGGCGAGCAAGGCATGGCGCCAACCGGTCACGGGAAGCGGACGCGAGCTGTGCGATGAAGGAGATGTCGTCATGAGCGATTGGGGCAGCGTTTTTCATTGCTGTCAGCGCCCAGTGTGTCCAGCGTGTTGCGGGGGTGAAGAATGCCCTCGACAGGCGCCGTGCCGATGACCCCTTGTCCATCCGTGAGCAGCATGGTTTGCTGCAACTGACCATCCCAGGGACGAAACTGCATGGGTACTCCTTTGGAACCATCCAGGCTCAACAGGTTCAAACCAGTCAGAAGATCGGCAGCAGCCACCTTGGTCAAACTACCGGCTGCCAGGCTGACGGCTTTGCCCGCCATCCAACTGGACCAATCCTGCTGGGTCATGGCCCGTTTATAGGTTTTGGCAAAACGCCGGGATACCTGTGGAGCGCCATAACGCTCGTATTGCGCGTGCCAGCCCAAAGCGAGCAGGCCGGCATCGCCAACCACGGGCCGGGCTGCCTGGATGTTGTAGGGCAAGGCACGGGCGAACTCGCCATCGCCGTCGACGACCCAGACGACGTCATAGCTGACACCACTACTGAGCAACTTCGTGTTGGCCAGATCACGTTCACGAGGATCGGCTGATATTTTGAAAGGCCTCTCAGCCACCACCTTGAGACCATAACGACGCAAACTGGCCTGGGCCGTGGCAGAACGCACGCGGTCCTCGGCGGAGGGACCTTTCAGCAACAGCACTTGCAGCCATTTGCGTGACACCAGCGCCTGTGCCAAGGCGTCGGAGCGCATGCGGTCGCTGGCCAGGGTGTGCAGGAGATTGCGCTGGCATTGGGCTTCGCGCAAACTGTCAGCGCCCGCCCCGACATTGATGACCGGCATTTTGACTGCTGCTGCCAATGCGGCCACCCAGCTGGCGGGCAGATTCACCACCAGTGCATGCTGCCCGGCTTTTTCTGCCTGCTGCGCTGCGGTGCGTGCAGCCTCCAGCGTGGAGACCGGCAGGGTTTTCCAATTGATCTGCGTACGTGCCGCTTCCAGCTCAAAACGAGCGTCCTCAATCGCCTGGCTCCAGCCATCGACCGCCGAGCCGCCTGCATGTCCGAGATAGGCGCGGTCTAGGCGCGGTTTTTCGAGATCGGGCGCGTTGGCGTCTTCCAGGAGGGTCACATTCCAACTGGCCGCTTGCACCAGCACGCAGACCAGGCCACCGAACGCCAACACGCTCAGCCGCCGCACACGCCGAGAGAAATTTTTGCTCATCAGTGAGGTCATCCGGTCCATCAATTGGTCAGCACGACCGTATGGGGCACGCGCCCCACTGGCACACTGACCAAAGCTTTGGCCTTGACGGTGTCAATCACCGTCATGTCATCCGACAGTCCGTTGACGACAAAAAGTTTGGCTTCGTCCTGACTGAGTGCGAGACTCCAGGGGCGTTTGCCGACCAATACCTGGTCGGTCATCTGACGGGTTGCCACATCCACAAAGGCCACATGGTTGGCTCGCCCCATCGTCACGTAGGCTCGCTTGCCGTCACGGGTCATGATCAGGCCGACCGGCGTGATGTCGGTCGACCGCGCGCCTTTCAGCTTCAGCGGGATCGTCGCCAAAACGCTGTAATCCTTCATCGAAATCACGCTCACGCTCGCGCCTAATTCGTTCGTGACCCACAACTCCCGACCATCGGGTGTGATCGCAAAGCGCCGCGGCCGTTTGCCGACGGTGACATTTTTCTTGATGGTTTGACTGGCAATATCGATCACATGAACCATGCTGGCGACTTCAGAGGTGACAAACACGGTCTTGCCATCCGGTGACACTTTCACGCCCTCAGGCTCCTTGCCGACCTTGATCTGGGCAGTTTTCTTGCCCGTCTCCGCGTCAACAAAGGTCAATTCAGCATCGTCTTCGTTGGATACAAAAAATGTTTTCCCGTCTGTGGACATGTCAAAAATTTCAGGCGCATCTCCCAAGGGGACCCGGCGTACCGACTTGCGCGTTGCCAGGTCAATCACATCGGCCGCATTGGAGTCACTGCAGGCGACCAGCATCTGTTTGCGGTCGGCACTCAGCTGCATGTGCCGCGGACGCTTGCAGGTGGGTACCGTGCCGGTGACCTTGCCCTGTACCAGATCCACCAAGGTAATGGCATTGTCTTTTTCGCTGGACACCCACGCCACACTTTGCGCATGCGCCGGAGCCATAACGAAGAAGCTCAATGAGAGCAACAGGACCGAAAAGACTCGTGGGGAGGGCGTCATGCATATTCCTTTGATCGGGGGGATTGGGTCATTTGAATAAATCCTTGCTCCAGCGTGGCCGCGCCGAGTTGCTGCCGGACTTCGACCGGTGAACCCGAGGCCATCAGGTGGCCGTGGTTCAGTACCAGGACGCGGTCAGCCTGCTCGGCCTCATCAACCAGGTGAGTGGCCCACAACACCATGCATTGATGCTCGCTCACCTGGGTTTTCACGGCCTGAAGCAAATCACGACGAGACTTGGGATCGAGTCCGACCGTGGGCTCATCCATCAAAATGAGCGACGGGCCATGCAGCAAGGCCCGCGCAAGCTCAACCTTGCGGCGATTACCGCCGGAGAGCTCCCGTACGGTGCGGTCCGGATCATCAGGCAACCCCAATTGACCCAACAGGGCCCGCGCTTGGTCTTGCACATCGTGCCAACGCAGTCCGTGGAGCTGGGCGTGAAACTTCAGGTTGCGCTTGACCGACAAATCCATGTCCAGCGCCTGCTGCTGAAAGACAACGCCAATGCGTGCAAGCACTTTTTGAGGCTGATGGCGAAGAGAAACGCCAAACAACTCGATATCACCGGCATCGGGTGAAAATAACCCGGTCAGAATTTGGAATAGCGTCGATTTGCCTGCTCCATTGGGACCGAGCAACACACAGAACTGACCGGGCTGCACGTCGATGCTGAGTTCATTTAACGCAACTTGCGATCCATACCGTTTGCTGATGTTCTTGATAGACAGCATGGTTCAGACGGGTATAAACCCGCATAGGGTATGTCGCGATTTGGAGCACATGGTTCTGTTTAAATTCATTTTCTTATTGCCAGCTAAATCTGCACAATTCATGCCAACAGGTATTCAACCCATGCAGCATCCCAAGTCATTATTGACCCGGCATCCTCCTCGACCAATAGGGCAATCCCGGAGCGCAACCGGTGCCACGCCGACTGCGCCATGAGCAGGGCATGGGTAGCCCTGGCCACCCTGCTTCTTGGCGGGTGTGCTTCTCTGAACAACACGACGCAAGGCAATGACCCGTTGAATTGCGAGTCCGCACCCGTTGAAAATCCGCTACTTTCCCGGTGGCAAAGGGTTGGGGAAAACATCTGGCTGAACCAGGGCGCATCGGACGCCTTGAGCACGCCGCTCAATCGGGGCCACGTCAGCAACGTGGTGTTCGTTGTTGATCCATCGGAGAACACCGAGCGGGGTTGGCTGGTGGGAAGCGGGCCTGATGCTGAAACAGGTCGCGCCTTGGCATGCAGTGTCAGACGAGACTTGGGCCATGAAATAACCGACGTGATCAGTCCGAGGGCTCAGCCTGAAAGCGTGCTCGGCGCCGCCGGTTTGGAAGTGGTTCGCCATTGGGCGCTGCCTGAGGTGCAAGCGGCCATGGGGGAACGCTGCGAGCGCTGCGTCAAGCGACTGGAGGCAGCGCTCGAGGCGCGACAGCCTCTGGTCAATCAGGTGGCCTTACCCAACCAGTTGATAGAGGGTCCTCTGCTGGGGCCATTCAATGTGATGCCTGTACAAGTTCAGCCCGGACAGGCGGTCGCGCTGCTTCACCATCGCGCCAGTAACGTCTGGATATTGCCCGGTGTCATCTGGGGCCGCGACCTGGTACCGGACTTGCGGGAAGCCGAAGTAACACACCTGCAACGCATACTTGACCAATTGACGGCGCTAAACCCAAAGACAGTGGTGCCGGAACAGGGCCCGGCGGCCAATGACTCATTGATTGAAAAAGACCGTCGGTACTGGCAGCGTTTGCTGAGGTCCCTGCAAGAGCTCTGGGACAGGGGAGAAAGTCAGCCAGGCATGGCGTCGGGATTGACTGCAGCTGAATGGGATGCGACCGGGCCGGAAGGACGACTGCGTGATCGACTCAATGTCCAACGTGCGTGGCAACAGTTCGAGAACAACAGTTTTAACGGCGACCCATCCAGCCGCCGTTAGCGGACAAATACCGGGAACGTCAATCCTGACTTTTCAATTTCCGGTAAATGGTGTTGCGGCTGATGTTTAACAACTTTGCTGCTCGGGAAACATTGCCCGCGCAAGTGTCCAATGCTCGCCGAATGGTCATGAACTCCACTTGCTCCAGATTGTCGAACACCGACGAGACAGGCACCGATGCATCTTGCACCCGCCATCGATCCCCTGAATCTGCGGCCATGTTCGCAGGTCTGGCCGAATGGAGAGAGGCATCGCTTGCCGGTGGCGCAGCCTGCAGCGTGGACGCGCTGACGGACAAGGGCATCGACAACTCATCGAGAAAATCGTCGGACAGGTGCGCCGCTGTGATTTCGTTGCTCTCACTGGCCATGATGGCGGCGGTCTTCAGCACGCTGTTGAGTTGACGCAAGTTGCCAGGCCACGGGTAACGCAAGAAGGCCTCAAGCAGCGTTGGCTGAATCGACAGCGGTCGGTTTGGCGAATGCTCACGCAGAATCTTTTGTGCCAGTGCGGCCAGATCGGTCCGGTCTCGCAGACGCGGCAGCTTCACTGAAATGCCATTGATGCGGTAGTAAAGATCGTCCCGAAAAGCACGCTGATCAATCAACTCCCGCAGGTTCCGGTGAGTTGCACTGATGAGGTTCACGTCAATATCGATGGGCCGGTGCCCCCCCAGCGGAACCACCTTGCGCTCTTGCAAAACGCGCAACAGGCGAGCCTGCAACGACAACGGCATATCTCCAATTTCATCAAGGAAAAGTGTACCGCCATTGGCCTGCAGGAGCTTGCCTGCCGCACCCTTGCGCTTGGCGCCGGTGAACGCACCTTCTTCATAGCCAAACAGCTCCGACTCAATCAGGGCCTCCGGTATCGACGCGCAATTGATCGCAACAAAGGGGCGATCCCGGCGCTGACTGAACTGATGAACTGCATTGGCCAAAAGCTCTTTACCCGTTCCGGTTTCACCCAGGATCAGAATGGGAATATCCTTGTCAATGACATGCCGAACCTTGTGAATCACCGAACGCACATGGGCATCGCCGAAGTCAAGCTCATCGAGTTGATGAGGCACACGCTTGCCTGTTTGCATGGCGTTCTGTGAGGGCACAGCAGGTACGACTGAGGTCGACGATGCTTGCGCCGTGGTGAAGTTGGTGTTGACCGTGCTCAAGGCCATCGCGGTCTCACCCCAGCTCACGCGAACGAATATTTCTGCACCATTTGACAGGTGCATCTTCATCGGCGCAAACGACGCCAGCCGGAGCTTGTCCATCAAATCCCCAAAAGCCAAACCGAACAGCGTGCGCATGCCCTGGATTCGCAAGGCTGAGGCACTGACATCGAGCAGGCGCAGACCAGCCCTGTTGGTTCCCAGTACTTTCCCGTCTTCCGAAAAAGCGATGATGCCCTCTTCAGGCGTGCCGATCAGATCTGCCGCCGCGTGAAAGTGCAATTGCAGGGACTGGCGAAACTTGTCTCGAAACCAATGACTCTCGATCGTGCGCGCGCACATCTCCACCAGTGCCATGGTGTGGGGATGAAATGAGCGTTTATCGCCGGAAACATCAAGCACCCCAATGACATTGCCGGAGTGATCCATGATGGGTGACGCGGCGCACGAGAGAAAATGATTGGACTGCATGTAGTGCTCATTGCCATGCACATAAATGTCTGTTTCCAGGACCAGCGCGGTACCCACCGCGTTGGTACCTTTGGAAGACTCCGCCCAACTCACACCGGGGCGCAACGCCACTTTTTCCGCATACTCGATAAAGGTGCTTTGGCAGCGCGTGCGCAGAACCGTTCCGTTGCCATCGGTCAGGACAATCATGCTGCCAAAGTCACCCACACATTTTCCCAACATCTCCACCACCGAGGTGGCCTGCGCAATCAGCCTGGCATTGCGTTCAAGCGTGATGCGAAAGTCGGCATGCATCTGGGCTGAAAAATCACAAGGCTCATAGGTCTTGAGACCCAGGTATTCGCAGCGGGCGTGTGACTCGATGATGAACGGATTCGGTGTCATTGGCCGCGCATCAACGGCATGCCCCCGATATGCCAAAGGCATGGACAGGCTGTCAAATGACGCCTCTTCATATTGCGCGGACATGTACTTGTCTCCTGTTCGGGTATTCCCGTATTTATTTGTCTATCAGTTGTCTCAACCTGTAGCGAATTGGATCAACCCGGCGGCCCGATCAGGTCAGCCCAAGTTCGTCAACCCGCTTCAACACGGGCTGTAGCCCATCGCGACGGGAGTGTACGCATGTTTGGAATCTACTTACCTTACACCCTTTTGGCAAGGCCCAGGGGTTGGCATAGTAGTTGCTGGTTTAAACGAGTTCACTAACTCCAATGGTTCGAAATCATGAAAAACTCCTCTCTCTTCCGCTTGCTTGGCTTGAGCGCAATTGCAGCACTTGCTCTGTCTGTTTCCTCTGTGGTGTTCGCCCACGGCGATGTCACGCCCCAGTCGGTTGATACCTCCACGCTGCCTAAACTCGGCACCGACTGGAAAGTTGACAACCCTTACCGTGGCAACGCGGCCGCCGTCAAGATAGGCTCGGCTGCGTACGGCCAGAATTGCGCACGGTGCCACGGGCTGGAAGCCATCTCCGGCGGTGTAGCACCCGACCTTCGCAAGATGGACAACGAATGCGTCAATTTGAAAGATGCCAAAAAACAGGCGATGTGCCTGCAGTCAACCGACGAATATTTTGTGGGCCGGGTCCGTCGTGGCCTGACACGCAACGGTGCCGTGTACATGCCTCCGTTTGAAGGAATCCTGAACCAGGAAGCCGTTTGGGCGCTCAAAAGCTACCTGGAAACCCGCCGGGAAAAACCCTTGGTTGCCGCCAAGTAAATTGACTGCACAATCGTTTCACCTCTATGACACTTGATTTCAAAAAGGAATTGGCATGACACTTGAAACCAGGTTGAACGCGGTGACACGCCGCCGTTTGCTGCAAGGGGCCACCCTGTTGCCGCTGGGCGGTCTCGCAAGCGCCGCATGGGCGCAAGAGGAACCCAACGCCCTCGCCCGCATCAAGGCGCGGGGCAGCCTCATTGTGGCGGTCTACAAGGCCATGCCCCCCTTCAGCGTCGATGGTGCAGGCATTGATGTGCTGATTGCGGAACAGTTGGCCAGCGAACTGGGGGTGAAGCTCAACCTGCTGCCGTTCTCGGCTGGCGAAAACATGCAGGACGACATCCGTAACATGGTCTGGAAAGGTCACTACCTGGGTTTCGGGCCGGCTGACGTTTTGTTGCATGTGCCGGTGGACAAGCCACTCATGGACAGCCAGAAGCAGGTTCTGATCTTCGCGCCTTACTACCGTGAAACGGTCGCAATGGCTTATGACGTGAGTCGTGTTCCCCAACTCGACACCCTGGCGGACCTGAAAGGCCAAAAAGTGGCGGTGGCAGGGCAGACGCTTGCGGGCTGGCTGCTGCTGGGCGCCGACGGTGGCGCTTACCGTGACCAGCTGATGACTCGCATGGACAACGGGACCGAAGCCGCCAGCCTCCTGTTGGCAGGCGATGTGGCTGTGGCTGCAGGCGATGCGTCCGAACTTCACAGTGTGCTGAAGGGCAACAAGCAGTACAAGGTCATTCCCTTGCCCATGCCTCGCGCACCCCGCAATGGCTGGGCAGTCGGGATGGCCGTCAAAAAGAACTCGACCGACCTGGCTCGCGCGTTGCAGTCGGCCATCAACACCATGGCCAAAGATGACCGTCTTTCAAAAATATTTGCGAGCTACAACGTGCCTTGGGGATCGGCCTGACACCATTGGCTCTGTCAATGCCCTTGCCCGCGCAGCGTAAAGCGGCGCGGGCAGATAATGTTTCTCAGCTAAAAATCGGCGGCTTGTTGCCACCGGTCTGCCCACATAGAGAGAGACCCCATGAACTACAGCGCCCAAACGACCCGCTACGACACCATGCCTTACCGCGTTTGCGGGCGAAGCGGGCTGAAACTACCGGCGGTGTCCTTAGGCCTGTGGCATAACTTTGGTGACGCCACGCCCTTCCAGACACAGCGCGACATGCTTCGTACTGCTTTTGATTCAGGCATCACCCACTTCGACCTGGCCAACAACTATGGCCCGCCTTACGGCAGTGCTGAGATCAATTTTGGCGAACACCTGCGTCGTGATTTCAAACCGTATCGCGATGAGCTTATTATTTCAAGCAAGGCTGGCTGGGACATGTGGCCCGGCCCCTACGGCCAAGGCGGCGGCTCCCGCAAATACGTGCTGGCCAGTCTGGACCAAAGCCTCAAGCGCATGGGCCTGGACTACGTAGACATTTTTTACTCTCACCGCTTTGATCCGGACACACCGCTTGAAGAAACCATGGGGGCACTGGCCAGCGCGGTTCAGCAGGGCAAGGCGCTTTATGTTGGCATCAGCAGTTACTCGGCAGAGAAGACCCGCGAAGCGGCCTCCATTTTGCGTTCCATGGGCGTCGCGCCGCTCATTCACCAGCCGTCCTACAGCCTGATGAACCGTTGGATTGAAGAAGATCTGCTCGACGCACTCGGCGACACCGGCATGGGCTGCATCGCCTTTAGCGCGCTGGCCCAGGGCCTGCTCACCAACAAATACCTCCATGGCATTCCTGCCGACGCCCGCATCAACCGCCCCGGCGGCGGCTCCATGAAGGCGGAACATCTCAGTGAGCAGAACATCAAACATGTCCGCGCCCTCAACGAGATTGCTCTGGCGCGCGGTCAAAGCCTGGCCCAAATGGCCACCGCCTGGGTCTTGCGCGATGCGCGCGTTACCTCGGCCCTGATCGGGGCCAGCCGACCTGAGCAGATTACCGAATTGGTCAGCGCCATGCAAAACCTGCAGTTCTCGGCTGAAGAACTGGCGGCCATCGACCAGCATGCGGTGGACGGCGGCATCAACCTGTGGCAGCGCCCGTCGACCAACCAGCGACCCGGTTGATCCGCACCGTTGGGCCAGGCCTCTGAAATGGCAATTGCACACGACGGGTTGAAGCACACAATGCAGGCATGAATCACACCACCCAGACCCAGCCAGGCGCTTCGTTGGCGCCAGAGGAACAGAGCCAACTCAAGCTGCTGCGTGCGCACCGGCGGGCTCATCGGCAAAAACATCCGCCCCGCCCACCGGCAGCACCGGAGCATTTTGCTTTTGCTCCCCCAACGCGGGGACAGCGCTTGGCGGACGCCGTGGCCTCCACCATCGGGTCATGGCGCTTCATCATTTTCCAAAGCACGGCCATTGCCTTGTGGATTACCGGCAATGCCCTGACCGGGCGCGGCGCGTGGGATCCCTATCCCTTCATTTTGCTCAACCTGCTGTTGTCATTCCAAGCCGCCTACACCGCACCCGCCATCATGATGAGCCAGAACCGGCAATCCGAGCTGGACCGCACACACGCGGAAAATGATTACGAAGTGAATGTGAAAGCCGAGCTCGAAATTGAGCTGCTTCATCAAAAAATTGACTTGATGAAAGAACAGGAGTTACTGGCCCTGACCGAAGCGGTGCGGGACCTCTCTGCCCGACTCGAAACGCTGACGGCGCGGATCGCCTGAAGGCATACCTCGTAACTTGGCCTGGCATGGCGCTCCGTGGCGCCTGCTCCTGCCAACGAGTTGAGAAGCCTTTTTACTTATCCAGCACTGATTGAAATCAACCATCGCCTCTGGATGGGTAAAATTCACCCATTGCGAATCTGAATAACCAAAGGAATCATCATGTCCAACCCCACACCTCACACCCCCAGCAACGAACCTGACGCTGTAGAAGCTGTTGTGTCTTCCATGCCACTCGTCTTGCCGCTCGTGGGCGCCGTGCTGATGTTTTTGCTGGCTTTCATTGCCGTTTCAATGGCCTGATCAGCCGTCCCCTGTTTTATGGTTATCGAAGCGCTGGCTCATCTGTAGCCAGCCTTCTGCGCGCTGCACGTCGCGGCAGCCGCCAAGTCCCGGCCCCATCCATGGCGCGCCGGGCACCCTCCCCCACTGACACCGTCCTGTATTGCGCAAGCCCTTGGCACGCCTTTGACCTGTTTAGCGACGAGTTGAATGGTCAAAAACAACATAAAGTCATGCAAGCTTTGCATGACTTTTACGTGTAACTGTCAGGTAACTGGCAGTCAAGTTCTTAAAATCGTGAGTCCGGCGTTACCCACGCCCAAGCAATGCCGTTGAAGCAGCCATTTGCTGCGTTCAAGTTCATTCCCCGCTGACCCGGCGAGGCAGTTTGTACAAAACGTTTTCTCAAAATGACTACCGCAAGGCCCCCCGTTCAACGGGTTGGTTCATTTTGAAAAAACGATTTTTTATCTCTGGAGCATTTTCATGAACTCACCTGCCATGCAAGGCTTGAACCTCAACACCCCAAGCTTTGTCAAGAACGCAAAATTGATCGCCTGGGTGGCCGACATGGCCGCACTGACCAAGCCCGCCAACATTTATTGGTGTGACGGCTCCGACGACGAATACGCCCGTCTTTGCCAACAACTGGTGGACTCTGGCACGTTCAAAAAGCTCAACGAAGCCAAGCGGCCCAACAGTTTTCTGGCGTGCTCCGACCCCACCGACGTGGCCCGTGTCGAAGACCGCACCTATATTTGCTCCGAGCAAAAAGAAAATGCCGGCCCCACCAACAACTGGATGGCCCCCGCCGACATGCGCGCGCTCTTGCAGCAAGGTCAGGCCGACGGCACCAAAGCCCTGTTTGACGGCTGCATGAAAGGCCGCACTATGTATGTGGTGCCGTTCTCCATGGGCCCGCTGGGTTCGCACATTTCGCATATCGGCATTGAGTTGACCGACAGCGCTTATGTCGCCGTCAACCAGAAAATCATGACCCGCATGGGCAAGGCCGTGTACGACGTGCTGGGCGTGAATGGCGACTTTGTGCCCTGCATGCACACCGTGGCAGCGCCTCTGGCAGCCGGCCAGGCCGATGTGAAGTGGCCTTGCAACAAGACCAAATACATCGTCCATTACCCCGAAACCCGCGAAATCTGGTCTTATGGCTCCGGCTACGGCGGCAACGCCTTGCTCGGCAAGAAGTGTTTTGCGCTGCGCATTGCGTCCAACATGGGCCGTGACCAGGGCTGGCTCGCAGAACACATGCTGATCCTGGGCGTAACCTCGCCCAAGGGCAAGAAATACCATGTGGCAGCGGCCTTCCCCAGCGCCTGCGGCAAGACCAATTTCGCCATGCTGATTCCACCGGCGGGCTTTGAAGGCTGGAGCGTGACCACCATTGGTGATGACATCGCCTGGATCAAGCCCCATGCCGACGGCAAGATGTACGCCATCAACCCCGAAGCTGGCTACTTTGGCGTGGCCCCCGGCACCAACACGCTAACCAACCCCAACTGCATGGCCAGTCTGAACCGCGACGTAATTTTCACCAACGTCGCGCTGACTGACGACGGCGACGTGTGGTGGGAAGGCATGAGTGACGTGCCCCCGGCCCACGCCATTGACTGGCAAGGCCAGGACTGGACCCCTGCGATTGGCAAGGAAACCGGCGCCAAGGCGGCCCACCCCAACGCCCGCTTCACGGTGTCCGCCATCAACAACCCCGCGCTCGACCCAGAGTGGGACAACCCCGCGGGTGTGGCGATTGACGCCTTCATCTTCGGTGGTCGCCGCTCCACCACCGTGCCGCTGGTGACCGAAGCCCGTACCTGGATGGAAGGCGTTTACATGGCCGCCACCATGGGCTCCGAGACGACCGCTGCAGCGGCCGGCCAAATGGGCGTGGTCCGTCGCGACCCGTTCGCCATGCTGCCCTTCTGTGGCTACAACATGAGCGACTACTTCCAGCATTGGCTGGACATGGAGCACAAGCTCGAAGCCACCGGTCACACCCTGCCACGCATCTTCTGCGTGAACTGGTTCCGCAAGGGTGACGACGGCAAGTTTGTCTGGCCTGGTTACGGCGACAACATGCGCGTACTCAAGTGGATGATCGACCGCATTGAAGGCGAAGCCACAGGCGTGGACCAGCTATTCGGCGTGAGCCCCACGTATGACGAAATCACCTGGACCGGACTGGATTTCAGCCAGGCCCAGTTCAACACCGTGACCAGCATTGACAAAGCCGCCTGGACCGAAGAACTTAAACTGCACGCCGATTTGTTCCAGCAGCTGGCTTACCACCTGCCCAAAGAACTCGAAGAGACCAAAGCCCAGATTGAGAAACGCCTCGCGGCCCTCTGAAGCCAGACTGAAGCGGGAGTGGCCCTACCCGGCCACCCCACCCTGAACCGCCCCGGTCACAAACCGGGGTGGTTTTTTACTCATGAATGCGTCGTCGAGATGGTTTTGATCCAGCAAAAAGCCACCCGAAGGTGGCTTTTTGCTTTGTTGCGGCAGAAGGCCGCAGGGTATCCCTCAGATCGACCGGCTCAACGCTGACTGCGTGTCAACGCGGCGTTCAGGTCGGCCATCACGCGAGGATCGGCTTGGGCGGTGGCCCACAGGCGCTGGTCCGCGCGCTTCAAGGCCACTTGGTGCGACCAGTTGTCCAGCGCTTTGACCGTCGTAGAGGCCAACTGGCGGGCTGCCCCCGCAAAAATGGCCACGGCGGCAAACCCGACCACCCACAAGGCAACCCAGGCGGCGAGCAAATGTCCGTCAGCCCAGGTATCGATCAATTGGTCAGCGACCACCACCAGTGCGGACACCATGGCGGCGAGCAGCATGGCGCTGAGGCCACGGGTGCTGTCGAGGTCGCGACGCATGGCGCTTACCGCACCTGCGGCCGCTTCAATACGGGCAACGCCCGGATGCTGGCTGGGAAAGCTGGGTTGAATAAAGCTGGTCATGGTCGGTTCCTTCCTTCAATACCCCACCAGAATGGCAAGGACATGGGTGAATATTAGGGTTAATACTGATATTTTCCTAATTTATATTTATGATCATTGCTATTCACAAGAGTGATGAATAACCATGAACAGCACCAATTTCCGTACCCTGGACCTCAACCTGCTTCGGGTTTTTGATGAAGTGATGTCCGAACGCAGCCTCACGCGCGCGGCCCACAAGCTCGCCATCACGCAACCCGCCGTCAGCAATGCCTTGCAACGCTTTCGCGATGCGATGGGCGATGAACTCATCAAGCGCAGCGGGCGGGAGATGGTGCCCACGCCACGTGCGCTGGAGCTGTGGCCCGCCGTGCGGGAGGCGCTTCGCCAGTTACAGGACATCATGGCCCCCAGCCATTTCGAGCCGTCCGCGGCCACCACGACCTTTGTGCTGGCCATGGCCGATGCCACGGCCGCCAAGCTGATGCCTGGCCTGGTCGAGGTGCTGGACCGGGACGCCCCGGGCATCTCGATTCGGGTGGTCCCGCTCACCACCCGCGACCCGCGCCGCCTGCTGGACGCCGAAGCGGTGGACATGGCGATTGGGTATTTTCCCGCCGTCTTTGCCGACCTGACGGCCAAGGCCCAGGCGGGTGAGGCCGTGGCGTTCACCCACCAGCGCCTGTACAGCGGCGAGTACGTGTGTGTGATGCGGCACGACCACCCGCTGGCCAAAGGCCCGTTCACGCTGAACCGGTACTGCGCAGCCCGGCATTTGCTGGTGAGCTTTTCGGGGCGTCCGTTCGGATTCATCGACGAGTCACTGAAGCTGCTGGGGCGTGAGCGCCGGATTGTCCTCACGGTGAACCAGTTCTTCACGGCCGGCAAGGTGGTCGCCAGCTCCAACCTGCTGACGGTATTGCCCCGGCATTTTGTGAACGTCACCGGGTATGCCGAGCAGCTGACCTACCGGGAACTGCCATTTGGCGTTCCGCCCGTGCATGTGGATGCCGTCTGGCACCACCGCGAGCAGCGGGTCAGCGCCCATGCCTGGCTGCGCGAGACGCTGGCCACGTTGGCCCACACGGTGTTCACGCACTGAGCGCGGACAATCGGCCCATGAAAATTCAGCTGCTCTCCGACCTGCACCTTGAAGTGCATCCCCACTGGGTAGCCACCCCGGCCCCTGGCGCCGACCTGCTGGTACTGGCCGGGGACGTTGGCTCGTACCAGCCCGGCTCCCTGCTTCTGGACGACGATTTTGGACTGGCCCGCTTTTCGCCCTTGCTGGGCTGGCCCACACCGGTGATGTTTGTGCCGGGCAACCACGAGTACGACGGCATGGACTTTGACGAAGCCAACACCCGCCTGCGCGCCACCTGTGAGCGTCTGGGCATACAGTGGCTGGAGCGTGAGGTCATCGTCTGGCCGCCGCGCGCTCATCAGGCCGGACATCCACCGGTGCGTTTTGTCGGCACCACGCTTTGGACTGACTTTGACGCCCTCAGCCCCACCCCGGCCGAAGGTGCACCGCCGCCCCACAGCGCGGCGCCCAGCCTGCTGACGCAACAGCTCAAGGCGCGAGACAAGGCGTTTCGTGCCGCCAACTATTACCTGAAAAAAACCAACACCACGCGCCACCAGCTCCCCCTGCTGGCCGAAGCCGTGCGGGAACAGGCGCTGGTCTGCCAGCAATGGTTGACCGAGGCCCTGGCGCAGCCGTTTGAGGGCAAGACGGTCGTGGTAACCCACTTTGCCCCCAGTCTCATGAGCGCCGACCCCCGTTACGGCCTGGTGCCCGGCACGGCCGGCTTCTGCAATGCGCTGGACCACCTGCTGCCAAAGGCCCAGCTGTGGCTGCATGGCCACTTGCATGCGCCCAGCCATTACATCAAGCAGGGCTGCCGCGTGGTGGCCAACCCCCTGGGCTATGCCCGCAAAAACGAACAGGCCGAGTTTCTGCCTGCGAGTTGTATTGAGGTTTGAGCGCCTGCGCCGTTGATCCAACGGGCATTCCTTGACATTGGTCAAATGACGATGGGCGCCCTTGACTACACTGGGGCTTTACAAGAGGAGCCCCAAATGAAGATTCTTCTCGCCGTTGATGGCAGTCCCTACACCAAGAAAATGCTGGCCTACCTGACCACGCATGCTGAGTTGTTCAGTGCCGGTAACGAGTACACGGTGTTCACGGTTCAGCCGGCCCTGCCGCCGCGTGCCCGGGCCGCCGTGGGCAAAGAGATCGTGGAAACCTACTACTCGGACGAGGCAGAAAAAGTGCTGGCCCCCGTGACCAAGTTTTTGCTGCGCCATGGCATAGACGCCAAAAGCAGCTGGAAAGCCGGCCACGTGGGCGAAACCATTGCCAAATTCGCCGAGAGCGGCAAGTTCGACATGCTGATCATGGGCTCCCATGGCCACAGCACCCTGGTTAACCTGGTGATGGGTTCGGTCGCCACGCAGGTGCTGGCGCAATGCAAGGTGCCCGTGCTGCTGGTGCGTTAATTTTTGCTATTTGTTTAATAGCTACTCCCGCACAGCCCACCTGGGCTAGCGGGCATTTAGACCTTCAAAACAGGTACTCAGGACCAGTTCGATGATTTGTGCGTCCTGGTACAGCCCGCCCATCTTCAGGAACTCCAGCACTGGGTCGCAGGCCCGGGCGTAGAAGGTGTACAGAATGGCAATCGCGGGCAAGGCCGGGTTGAGTTCGCCAGCGGCCTGGGCCGCTTCAATCCACGCCCCCAGGCGGTCACTCACCTCCATCAAGCCATCCATGTAGTCTTTGTTTGCCATCAGGGTGGCGCGCAAGGTGGAGTTCTGGCTGGGCAGGGAGGGCATGTCGCCCGCGAGTTTGACCTCCAGCGTCCAGCGCACCACGGCGCGCAGGTTTTGCAGCGGCGTGTCGGTAGCAGGGCGCGCGCTGATGTAGTCCTGGGCCCGGCGCATCACGCCCACCATGGCCGCGGCAGCCAGTTCTTCCTTGCTGGAGAAATGTTTGTACAGGCTGGCCTTGGCAATGCCCACCTGGGCCGCCACCTCGTCCACCGTCATGGCTTCAAAGCCTTTTTCAGCCAGCAGGCGGTTGACCGTTTGCACGATGGCCACTTCCCGCGCCTGAAGCATTTGCTGTTTAAAAGAAATTTTGACGACGGGGGTGGATTTCATGTCTGAATTTTATCCAGACGCGTCGAATTCTGGCTACTTCGGCTGTTTTATTACTCGGTAGTCTTTATTTTTTTGTATCTTCCTGCCACGCACGCGGGCATGACCACCCTATTTCAGCGCCTGAGTGGCTGCTTCGGTCAAGGCGGTCGTCAGGGCGTCCAGCACGGCCGAATCGAGGTTCCAGCAGTGCCAGTACAACTCGACCGGCAAGGCATGCCCGGGCGCAATGTCGACCAGGCGGCCGCTTTGCAAATGGTCCCGCACCTCCAGTTCGGGCAACACACTCACCCCCCACCCGGCCATCACGGCACGGACCTGGCCCTCCGAGCTGGGCACATACATCTGGCTCAAGGACACATGCTTGAGCCCGAACGAACGGCTGATGAACTCGGTCTGCAGGTCGTCCTTGCGGTTGAAGGCGATGAAGGACACGGCCCGAAAATTATGCGGTGTCAGCCCATCCGGAAAATGCTGGGCCGCGTAAGTGGCATCGGCCACGGCCACATAACGCATGACCCCCAGCGGCACCACCTTGCAGCTGCGCAGCGCCTGCTTGAGCGTGGTGACGCAGCCCAGCACCTGCCCTTCACGCAGCCACTCGACCGTGAAGTTCTGGTCATCGGTGATGATCTCCAGGCCCAAGCCCTGGCGAGCCAGGGCGGTGAGGGCCGGAAGCGCCCAGGTGGCGATGCTGTCGGCATTGATGGCGATGGAAATGCGCTCGTCATCACGGCCACTGCCGGCCGCGCCAGGGGCCATCTCCTTGAGATCACGCTCCAGGTCAGCCCGCAACAGGCGCATCTGCATGGCGTGCTTCAGCAGCAAACGTCCGGCGGAGGTGGCCTTCAAGGGTCGGCTGCGCACGATCAGCACGGTGCCGACCTGAACCTCCAGTGAACGCAAGCGCTGCGACACCGCCGACTGGGTGATCGACAAGCGCACCGCCGCGCGCTCAAAGCCCCCCTCTTCCACAATGGCCGCGAGACATTCCAGGGCGTTGGGGTCAAAGGTGCTCATATAAGTAGGCCTAATGTTTTCTTATGAACTTTAATTTTAAGGCGCTTGTGGCAGGCCGTGCGCCACGCGATGAAACCACCATGCCATCTTGCCGGGTCCGGGTTCTGCCATTGAGCGAAATTTGCGATCAATCAATATGACTGGCGACATTGGCCGCTAACCTTCCCTGTTCCTGCCACGAGTCTGGACGCCAGAAGGAGCCCATGAGCACACAACTTGTCAGCATTCCCGCCGATGGCGTGCAAATGGAAGGTCGGCTGGAGTTATCCGCCGATGCAACAGGCATCGTCATTTTTTCCCATGGCGGCGGCAGCACCCGCCACAGCCCGCGCAACAACTTTGTGGCCAAAATATTGCACACCCACGGCGTGGGGACGCTGCTGCTGGACCTGCTCACGCTGGTCGAGAACCTGGACTACCAGACCCGCTTTGACACGCACTTGCTGACCCAGCGTCTGCTGATGGCGACACGCTGGGTTCGCCAGCACACCCCTCCGACCCGACCACTGCCCATGGGCTATTTTGGCTCCAGCACGGGTGCAGCGGCCGCACTGCAGGCGGCCGCTGTGCTGGGAGAAGACATTCATGCCGTGGTGTCGCGCGGCGGTCGGCCAGACCTGGCCGGCACCCATGACCTCACCCTGGTGCACTGCCCCACGCTGCTGCTGGTGGGCGAGCACGATGAGGAGGTGCGGGAACTCAACCACGTGGCCTACACGCGTCTGTCCTGCACCAAGGAGCTGAGCGTCATTCCTGGTGCGTCCCACCTGTTTGAGGAAGCCGGCGCGCTGGAAGAAGTGGCACGGCAGTCGGCGCACTGGTTCGGGCAACACCTGAGGTCCTGAGCCATAGCCCCGATGTGAACTTGATTTTTCTCAACAAGGCACAAGCCGCCGCGACTATTCTGGATCGGCGCCTGGTGTGAGCCGGGTGAACACCCCGCTGACCCTGGAAAGGTAGACCCTCATGGCCGCACAACTCAAAAACTTTGCCACCTCGGTGGTGGCCGTGGTGGAACCCGAAACCCCGGCGCTGGTGGTGTCCCAGCTCATGCGCCGCCATCACATTGGCGCCCTCGTCGTGGTGGATGCACAGGAGAAGAGCCGCCCGATCGGCATCGTGACCGATCGCGATCTGGTGCTGGAGCTGATGGCCGAAGGCCTGGATCCGGCCGTCTTCACCGCGGGCGACATCATGACGGTCGACCTGGTGCTGGCCAGTCCGGAGATGGATGCAATGGACGCCGTCCAGCTGATGAAAAAGCACCGGCTACGCCGCTTGGTGATGACCGATGACGAAGGGCGCCTGGTGGGCATTGTGACGATGGAGGATGTGCTCGAACTCCTGACGCGCGAGCTCGCCAATCTGGCAGCCGGCCTGGCAGGTGCCCGGGATCGGGAGATCGCGGAGCGGGTCTGACGCGTCTGAGACAAAACAAGCTTGATTTCCAGGCGCTTTTCCCTCTTTAGTTCTCACGGCGACCGTCCAGAATGTCTTTCAACAAGGAGAATTCATGGCACTGCAGTACCAGCTCAAAGAAGGCAACTACCACCTGTACGACATGAGTACCCCGGCCAGCAAGGTGACCGGCGAGCACCGCCTGCGGCTCAAGACCGACACCGTGGCCATTGCGTTTGACCTGCGAACCGGCGAATTGCACGAACACGGCACACCGACGCGCATCCATTCCTGGGCCACAGGTGCCCGGCGGCGTCTGCGGGCAGCGGGCGAGCAGGACAGCGCCAATGACATCGTGGTGGTCTCCGGGCCGCTGCCGGTGGACGAAATCAACAAATGCCTGCAAATCAGCGGCTATTGCAGTCGCCTGTACACCCGGCTCTCCACCCTGCCGCACGGCAAACGAATTGCCCGCCCGCAGGCAGCTTGATCGCTATTATTTTGATAGCTTCTCCCGCACGTTACACCTGGGCTACAGCCTCAAAACCTATAAATCAGTTGCACGAACCGCCCCCACATGCGTTTGTAACAGGCAGTCCTGAAAAGCCCGCACCACCCGCGAGGGCTGAGGTGAGCGCCGCACGATGCTGAAGAAACGGCAGTCATACCGAAACAGCGGCGCATTGACGGCCTGCATCTGGCCGCTGCGCACGAACGCCTCGGCATAGTGGTCGGGCAAAAACCCCAGGTACTGGCCTGACTGAATCAGCGTGGCGATGGACTCCTGGTCATACCCCGTGGCCCGGCGCGCCAAGTGCAACTGCTGGCTGAGTTCCATGTTCGGCGAGTGGTAGCCCAGGCCAGCAAAGTGGTGCTGGCGCACATCGTCCCAGCCCATCGCGTCATGGTCGGTGTTGAACAGCACGTGTTGCGCGCCGCAGTACAGCAACATGGTCTCGGCAAACAACCCGTCGTAGGCCAGCGTCTCGGAGCTGCGGTGCCCCGGAATCACCCCGACCTGGAACTGCCCGTCAATCACGCCGCGCTCAATGGCATTCAATGGCGCCACATGTAAGTGCAGACTCACATCTGGTGCGAGCTTTGTGAACATTGCGATGGCTTTGCCGATGTGGGCATTCGGATTGCTCGCAGTCTTGTCAAACACCGCAATATTCAGCTGCCCGCCCATGTGACGGTGGATCTCGTCCACGCTGCTGCGAAAAGCGTCGGCGCCCGCCAGCAGCCGCAAGGTCTCGGCGTAAATCTGCTGCCCCTCCGTGGTCAGGGCAAAGCCGGCCCGCCCACGCCGGCACAGGGTCAGGCCCAGGCGGGTCTCCAGGTCCTTGATGTGGCGGCTCACGGTGGAGGTGCCAATGTTGAGCTCCAGCTCGGCCGCCGCCATGCCGCCGCACTCGACCACGCTTTTGAACACGCGCAGCAGGCGAAGGTCCATGTCACTCAGTTGCCCCAGGGGGGCCCGGCTGTTTACTTGCATAGATTGATAACTGACCCGTGATACTTATACATTTATAAGAGTAACAGAGCCCCTCAAAATGGCCCATTCTTCCCCCCATTCAGGAGCCTCCATGAACATGAACGACGCCCAACACGTGGCAGCCCCCCGCACCGACGCTGCTTGGCTGGAGGCGCACTGGATGCCTTACACCGGCAACCGGGACTTCAAGGCCCATCCGCGCATGATGGTGGCGGCCCAGGGCTGCTATTTCACCGACCAGCACGGCAAGCAGATTTTTGACGGCCTGTCCGGCCTGTGGTGCAGCGGCCTGGGCCATGGCCGCGAAGAAATCACCGCCGCCGCGACCCGCCAGCTGGCCACGCTGGACTACTCACCCGCCTTCCAGTACGGCCACCCGCTGTCGTTTGAGCTGGCCAACAAGCTCAAAGAACTGACCCCTGCCGGGCTGGACTATGTGTTTTTCACCGGCTCCGGCTCCGAATCAGCCGACACGTCGCTCAAGATGGCGCGCGCCTACTGGCGCATCAAGGGCCAGGCCAGCAAAACCATCATGATCGGGCGCGAAAAGGGCTACCACGGCGTCAACTTTGGCGGCATCTCGGTGGGCGGCATCGTGGCCAACCGCAAGATGTTCGGCCAGGGCATCGCCGCCGACCACCTGCCCCACACCCAACTGGCCAGCAACGCATTTTCACGCGGCATGCCGGACAAGGGCGCGGAACTGGCCGACGATCTGTTGCGCCTGATTGCCCTGCACGATGCCAGCAACATTGCGGCCGTCATCGTCGAGCCCATGTCGGGTTCCGCGGGCGTGGTGATCCCACCCAAAGGCTACCTGCAGCGTCTGCGTGACATTTGCACCGCCCACAACATCCTGTTGATTTTTGACGAGGTCATCACCGGCTTTGGCCGCATGGGCGCCTACACCGGCGCCGAGGCCTTTGGCGTCACGCCGGACATCATGAACGTGGCCAAACAAATCACCAACGGCTCGCAGCCCCTGGGCGCCGTGCTGGCCAAGAAGGACATCTACGACACCTTCATGGCCCAAGGCGGGCCCGACTACATGCTGGAGTTTGCCCATGGCTACACCTACTCCGCGCACCCCGTGCCTTGCGCGGTGGGCCTGGCCACGCTGGACCTTCTGGTGAAGGAGAACATGGTTGAAAAGGTCCAGGCCCTGGCGCCCTATTTCGAGAACGCCGTGCACGGCCTGAAGGGCGCCAAACACGTCACCGACATTCGCAACTTCGGCCTGGCGGCGGGCTTCACCATCGATGCCCTGCCGGGTGAACCGGCACGCCGGCCTTACGAGATCGCCATGGCGATGCTGGACAAGGGCTTTTACGTGCGTTATGGCGGTGACACCATCCAGCTGGCCCCACCCTTCATTTCCACCCCCGCGCAAATCGACAGCCTGGTCAACGCGCTGGGTGACACCATCAACCAAACAGCCTGATCTTCATTTCCAGGTCCACATTTCCGCTGATGCGGCACCGGACTCCCCAGCACACGCTGATGGATCCAGACTCCAAGTAAAAAGGGCTTGCTGTTCAGCAAGCCCTTTTTTGTTGAGAAACCCTCAAACGCGGTCAGTCGTCGTTCGACGTGCTGCGTCGACGTGCAATGGTGACCATCATGCCCAGACCTGCCAGCAGCATGGCCAACGATTCGGACTGCGACTCCTGCGGTGCCACCGGTGTGGCGCTAACCGTCTCGGTGGAGGCGCTGACACTGGCAGACGCGAGAACAATGGCAACAACAGCAGTACCCATCAGCAATTTGAAGTTCATGATTTCTCCTTGGGTGGTTGAAGAGGCCATTGCAGTTTGATCTTTTTGCTGCACCGCAGCAATAGTCCATTCGGACTATTGCTGCGGTGCAGCAAAATCAAAAATTGAGCCTGCAGCTCTCTACAGCCACTCGCCTTCAAGGGTGGGCAGCATTTTCGTGACGGCGTCACGTAAACGACGCGTCATCAATTGCAGCAGGAGAATCAACACCTTGCTGCCCAGCTGTGGGTGATTCGCCAAAATCTCGCTCAATGCCTCGCGGGTGAGCACAGCAAAGTCAGCCGGTTGGGTGCTGACGCAACTGGCAAAACGCTGCTTGCCGTCCATCAAGGACATTTCGCCCAAAAAACTGCCTGGTCCAGCATGGGCGACTACTTTTTGCTGGCCGGGGCCCGCCGCCTTCACGACGTCAACCGAGCCGGTGAGAATGATCACGAGAAAATCACCCACCGTATCCTCCGTCAGGATGGTCGCGTGGCCAGGCGCAGCAAAGCACTCCATGTATTCGCACAACACGCTGTAATCCGACAAGGTAAAACCCTCGAACAGGGCGAGCGCGTTCACGACTTCGTGTATTTCTCCCACAAAACCGGTCGCACTGCCAAGGTGGACAAGGTCTGGAAAATCCGGAATATTGAGCCTGCTCATAGACGAATATTGTTTTGAATAGTCTGAAAGGCACATCATGGACTGCTGGTGTTGGATTGTGATGCCACCACGAAAAAAAGGCTTGCTAAGAAGCAAGCCTTTTTCAAGTTACGCCAAAATCAAGATGCTTTGACTTTCATGCGGCGACGGGCAATGGTGCCAATCACACCCAACCCCGCCAACAACATGGCATAAGACTCAGGCTCTGGAATAGGACTGACGCCACCGCCGGTGGGGTCACCAGGAAGTGCAACGACGGTGCCGCCCAACGCGTTGATGGAGACAAGACCAACCGCACCGGGAAAACCCGAATTGGTCACGCCATCAATTTGAAGGGTGTAAGACACGCCGCCCAACAATGACACGGACATGTTGCTGCGATCATTGAAAGTGCCTTTGATATTGGCCCCCGCCGTGCCGGCTGTCACCGATGCACCGGCAGGGCCAGTACCCGTTCCGATCACAAAGCTCAGGGCACTCAACTGGAATGAAAGGCCAGAAACCGACAGGATGAGTTTGTCATTGCCTGTTGGCATCACTGAAAAATACTCGGTGAACGGGGTGCCTGCCACTGTTTCAAAAGAGAGCGCGTTGGCAGCAGAAGCAGCAACCAGGGCAGAAGCAACGATAGAGAGTTGGAGAAATTTTTTCATGTTCATGCTCCCAATTTGGTTGTGCTGGATTTACGCCGACGGGTAATTGCCCCGACCAATCCCAAACCTGCCAGCAACATGGCATAGGTCTCTGGCTCTGGCACGGGTGCCAGCGTAACGGCATAGACGGCTTCCGTGCCCGTTCCCTTCAGGTTGAACCAGTACTGGGTACCCGCCTGCAAACCGCTCACTGTTTGGGAATAAGCAAAACTGGCGTCATCAAGCGTCACCGCAACAGGCGTCGTGAAAGCACCCCAGGTTGGTGTTGTGGCACCCACACCAAAGCGATACGACACGGTCATGTCATCCACACCCGAGAGACCCACGAAAGTTCCGAGAACCGGATTGGTTGATGTCGTTGTGAAGCTGAAGGTGTCGTCAAAGCTGCCGCCACTGATCTTAATACCCGAGAGGCCGATCGTCGTGGTCAGCGGTCCGAGGTCATACGTGGTCGCACTGGCGACCCCGAAAGCGCCGATGAGCGCAGCCGCTGCGGCGACTTGCTTGAGTGCTGGATAAACCATTGGACCTCCCAAATTGATGTGGACAGTTCCATTCTGAATAATTTGCTGCATCGCAGCAATAGTCCATTCGGACTAATTTGCCTGCTGACAATCACTTTGCAGCGCTCTGGCAACCATTTCACTGCTCAAAAAAAAGCCGTCGAAGACGGCCTTTTTGGAAGAACAGGCGATTACTGCTTGACTGCTTCGACCTGAACGACCAGCCGGACATTCTTCGGGAAACCCCAGTCAATGCCGTAGTTCATGCCGAACTGGGTGCGATCGATGGTGGTTTCAAAGTCACCGCCGCACACTTCGCGCTTGAGCATCGGGCTGTCATAGCAGTTGAAATTGGTAGCCTTGAGGGTCACAGGCTGGGTCTTGCCAAGCAGGGTCAACGTACCGGTCACGTCGGACACCTTGTCGCCAGTGAAGCTGAGTTTGTCGGCCACGAATTTGGCGGTGGGAAATTTGGCGGTGTCGAACAAATCTGCGCTCTGCAGGTGCTTGTTGAATCCGGCGGTGCCGGTGTTGATGGAGGTGGTGTCGATCACGATCTCGACCTTGCCGGTTTTGGCAGCACGATCAAACTGAACGGTACCTTCTTTTTTGTCAAAACGGCCGCGGTTGGTGGAAGTGCCGAAATGACCGATTTCAAACGTCACGAACGTGTGAGTCGGGTCGATGGCATAGTCGGCGGCTTGCACTTGGGCAGCACCGGCAAACAAAGTGGCTGCAGCAAGGGACAAAAGAGATAAACGCATGAGAAAACTCCAAAAAAATCAGGTTGAGGGAACAGTTGAGAAAGAATTGACTTGGCAACGGGTCAAAGCTTGCCCACACCACTCAGTGCGAGCTTGAATTTGACCTGGACATCGTCGGCCACCATGGACGTGTCAGCCCAGTCGTTTTCACCAATCTTGAAGACGAGACGCTTGATCGGGAACGAGCCAACGGCCATCGTTACCGCACCGGACTGGGTCATGGTCACAGGCACTACCACATCGCGGGACTGACCTTTGATGCTCAGTTTGCCCGCCACTTCATACTTGCCACCACCCAGGGCCTTGAAGCCGGAAGATGCAAACGTGGCTTGCGGGAACTTGGCGGTGTTGAACCAGTCAGCTTTCGGCAATTCGGCATCCGTTTCGCGCGAGCCCAGCGTCGCGCTGGCAATGTCAACCGTGAACGCCACTTTGCTGGTGGGCAGCTTGGCCGCATCAAAGGCCACCTGGGCATCAAACTTCTTGAAATGCCCTTCAACAGGAACACCCATTTGTTTGAACACAAAACTCATCTCGCTTTGGGCGGGCATCAGCTTTTGTTGGGCCAAGGCAGGAAAAGTCGCCACCGCCAGCAAGGAGGTGGCGAAAGGCAGCAGAAAAGATGTCAATTTCACAGAATTACTCCAAAAATGGTTTCACGAGCGCCCGGGCAACATGCGGGGCAGCAGGCCGTCGCGGTCAATCCAGTGGTGCTTCAGGGCGGCTGCAATGTGCAAACCCGCCAAACCGACCAGGGCAAAAGCCGACAACTCATGCAGGGGTTTGATCAAAGCGGCCACCTCCTTGTCGGCCATCAGCAGGTCCGGCAACGGCATCTGCCCAAACAGCACGATAGGGAAACCGGCTGCGGAACTGTAGGCCCAACCGATCAGCGGTACCGCGAAGAACAGCACATATAGCAACTGGTGCGTGGCGTGGTAGGCCCGCATTTGCCAAGACGGCATGGTCTTGACGATGTTGTGCGGCAGCGCTGGGGGCCGGTGGGTCAGGCGCCACAACAGGCGTAAGACAGACAGGGCCAGGAAGGTAATGCCAGCCCATTTGTGCCAGTTGTACAGTTTCAGTCGCAGCGGCGAGAAAGGCAGGTCGGACATGTACACGCCCACGGCAAACATGGCCAGAATAGTCAGCCCCAGCACCCAGTGCAGGGCGATGGCAACCGCCGAATAGCGGGTCACCGGCTGCGCACGATCCGTGCTTGTAGATGTCGACATATCAGACTCCCCAAAAGTTGACTCAAGAGGGCAAGCCTCTTGGAGTGAGTAAAGTTTAGGTGTCAACAAATGCAAACAAGTTCAATCGAATTGAAGTTTATATTCAGTAATATTGAACGGCAACGGCATATTCAAGGGCACATCACCAAGACCTCGAACTCATCGAGCGGCACTGGGCGACTGAAAAGATAGCCTTGGTAGGCATGGCAGCCCTGTTCGGCCAGAAAGTCCCGCTGCGCTTCGGTTTCAACGCCTTCAGCAATCACCGACAGCCCCAAACTCCCAGCCAGGGCGACGACCATTTTGGAAATGGCTGCGTCATTGGGGTCAATCAGGATGTCCCTGACAAAACCCTGGTCGATTTTCAATTGGTCCAGCGGCAAGCGCTTCAGGTACGACAGCGACGAATACCCGGTCCCGAAATCGTCCAGCGAAAAACCCACACCCTTTTCTTTCAGCGCGTGCATCTTCTCGATGATGGATTCAATATTGGAGACCAGCATGCTCTCGGTCAGTTCGATTTTGAGCCGTTGCGGGTTGGCGCCGGTCAGCGTCAACAAGTTAAGGACTTGCGCCACAAAATCAGCCTGGTGAAATTGCCGCGCGCTGACGTTGACCGCGATCGTGAGGTGGGCCGTCTCGGCCCGGCCAGACCACCGTGCCAGTTGGGTACAGGCCGTTTCAAGCACCCAGCGCCCCAACGGCAAGATGACACCCGTCTCCTCCGCCAGGGGAATGAACTCTGCCGGCGACACCATGCCGCGCAACGGATGGCGCCAGCGGACCAGCACTTCAGCCCCGGTAATCTGATGCTTGTCCGTCACCTGCGCCTGGTAGAACAGGATGAACTCCTTGCGCTCCACCGCCTCGCGCAAAGCGACCTCCAGCGCAGCCCTTGCCGTCACGGCCACCTGGGTGTTGGGGTCGAAAAAGCGCAGGGTATTTCGACCTGCCGCCTTCGCCTGGTACATGGCCAAGTCAGCCCGCTTCAAGGGCTCGTCGATGGTTTCCTGCTGCTCGCCGAACAAGGTAATGCCAATGCTGGGCGTACTGTGGTGCTCATACCCCGTGAACTGGTAACGCTGGTTGAGGGTGACCAGAATTTTCTCGGCCACGGCCTCGGCCTGAATGACCGCCACCGGGACGTCCTCACTGAGGTCTTCCAGCATCACCACAAACTCATCACCGCCCAGGCGGGCCACGGTGTCGCATTCGCGGATGCAGGATGACAGACGCTGGGCGACCTGTTGCAGCAACAGGTCGCCCTTGTCGTGCCCGAGGGTGTCATTGAGCGTCTTGAAATCGTCCAGATCGACAAACAGCAGCGCACCTTTGCGTTGATGGCGCAGCGACCCGGCCAGCCCCTGCGTCAACCGGTCCATCAGCAAGCGCCGGTTGGGCAGGCCGGTCAGGGAGTCGTAAAAGGCGAGGTTCCGGATCTCGTCCGCCGCCGCCTTGCGCGCGGTGAAGTCGGTGAGTGTGGCCACATAGTGGGTGACGGCGCCATCATCAGCCTTGACGGCGGTGATCATGAGCCACGCCGGGTACACCTCGCCACATCGGCGGCGATCCCAGATTTCGCCTTGCCAGGTACCGCTGCACTCAATACTTTGGGTAAGGGCAGCATAGAAACTGGCATCGTGCCGGCCAGAGCTCAGCAAATCCCGGGGCAAACGGCCCAACGCCTCCTGGGCCGAAAAACCCGTGATCTCGGTGAACGCATGGTTGACCCGCAGGATCACCCATTGGGCATCGGTCACGTACATGCCCTCCTGCGACTCAAACGCAATGGCGGCAATGCGCAACTCGGCTTCGGCTTGTTTGCGGGCACTGATGTCGCGCACGGTCGCCTGCGAAATCACTCGCCCATCCACTTCCATGCGGCTCAAGAGTACTTCCGCCATGAAGCTTTGGCCACTGTCAACGCGGCAATGGAGCCATTCAAAAGCCAAACTTCCGAGCGACAACACGCGTTGGGTCTGGCGGTCAGCCGCAATCTGCGAATCCTCACCGTCGGCCTGCCTGGAGGGAGAAAGTTGGGCAAAATGTTTTCCGACCATGTCTGCCCTGGTGCTGGCACCAAAAAGACGCAAGGCTGCCGGGTTGCAATCGATGAGGAGGTCATGGTCAATCACCAGTACCGCGTCGGCGGTCGATTCAAACAGGGTCCGATGGCGTGCCTCGGACGTCTGCAACTCCGCGGTGCGCTCCAGCACCGTGGCTTCCAGGGTGAGATGTGCTTTCTGAATGCTTTGGGCCATCCCGTTGAATGCGTCTGACAGGACCGTGATCTCCCGGCTTTCCCTCGGGTAGCGGGGCATGCGTATGGACAGGTCACCGGCCCCCAGTTGCCGGGCAGCGATCGAGAGCCATTTAAGCGGACGGGTGAGGCTGCGTGCGGCCACGCTAATGAGCAACAAGGCCGTTAACGTGAGAATCAGCCCGATCACTGCCAGGGTGTTGGCTCGGCCTTTGAGTTCTCCCAGGGCGGCGTCCTTCGTGGAATAGTGCACCAGTATCCAGCCCTGGGTGCCACTGAGGGGAAGGTGGCGGTAGACCACCACCAACTCCTTGCCTTGGGCATTCGTTTGCAGCACGGTACCCTCAAAGCCGGCTTCGGCCTGACTGTCCAGCGTAAATCCGTCCCGATCGGCTGTTCCGCTGGTCGACCGGGACAGCAGCTTGCCAGCCGAATCAAAGAGCAAGGTCATGCCCCGCGAGGACAAGCCCAGCCCATCACCCAGCGTGTCCTGGTCCAGGAAATGCTTGAGATCGACGAACACCACCAGGATGCCCACCAGTTTTCCATGAGGGTACCCCTCTTCATCAGGAGCGTGAATTTGACGCAGGATTGCCAGCACGGGTGCACCGTCCGGGGTGACCAGTTTTTCAATCATCTCTGATGCGCCGGGTTGCATGGCGCGTTTGATCAGGGCAGGGGCATAAAAGGGCTGCCCGACCTCCTCCTTCACGCTGCTGGCACGAATAAACTGGCCTGCCGCGTCAACAATGAAGAGTTGCTGGTAGCGATCCGGGTACGCACGCTGCAAGCGTTCATAGATGCGCTCCACGCCCTGCTGCACTCTGGGGTCATCATTTTCAAGTTGTCTGGCGATGGCCTGACTTTCAGCCAGTGCCAGTACGTTACCTCGTCGCTCGGCCAAACTATTGGTTATCAGGGCACGCCGGAAATCAGCCTTTGCCTCCAGAATATGGACTGCCTCGGCCACATGCTGATTGCCCGCACCGTTGATGTCCAGTTGGGGCAGGCCAAAGTACCAGAGATAAAACAGGATGCCGACGGCGGTCAGAAACAAGGCACCGAAATACCCGGCAATCCGGCTGGAAAAAGAAGTGCCCGTCACAGTCAATCGGCTCTAGTCTTCGTAATCAAACGTGGTGATCTGGAAGGCACGCGCCTGGGCCAGCACCCGGGTCAATCCATCGTAGGCGAAGGCGGTTTCAACGTTTTCCCAGGTCCCCTGGGCAGGCAGTTTGCCCAGCTTGCTCAAGAATTGGAATTCGTTTTTGAGCGGTGGCGCATCAGGATTGAGCAAAATGGCAGGTGCCGAGGGCACGTTCAGAATTTCGCGACGGGTGATGGCCACGATCTGCATCACGGGCAGGGCGGCAGGCTTTCCGGAAAACGCCTCTCCTTCCGCCATGGCCCACTGCGCGGCCTTTTCAACGTTGTGCTGCGAGCGTCGCATCCATTCAATGGCGCGCACAAATCCGGCCACCAGATGGCGTGCCGTCTGTGGCGAGCGCCGCTCGAACTCCCGCTCAATGACCAGATAGTCGGTACTCTGGCCCCGAAAGACAATGCGGTTTTTCTCACCCATGCCCAAGGCCACGGATGGCGCGGGCTCCCAGGCAACAAACGCATCAACGTCGCCCCGCTCAAGTGCACCCGGCATGTCATCAACACCCATCGCCACCAGCTTGACCTGGGACTCGCCAAGGCGGGCCAAGGCCAGGCCCTGCAACAACGTGTAATGCGCACTTGAGGCCTCCACGTAGCCAATGCGCTTTCCCGCCAGTCCCGACAGTGGTGCATCACCCTTGACAACGATGGCCGTGGAAGTTTGCTTGACCAAAGCGGCGATCCAGACATTGCCGGTGGAGGCGGCGATGAGGGTGGGCGTATCGCCCAGCAGGCCCCCTTCAAGCGACTGATTGGCCAGCAGGGGCAGCATGTCAGCGCCCCGTTTGAATGCGGGTGTTTTAAAGGGTTGCCCCGAGTCAGCCAGCGCCTTTTTCAGAATGCGGTCATGCCGCATGACGGTGCTGATGACGCCTGAGGGATAGCCCAGTGGCTGCACGCCCAGGTCAACCGCCGGTGAAGCGGGGGAAAGCCCGTAACTGGCGATATACGCCTGCGCACCGGACGCGCCTGAGAGGATCAGGGACAGCATCCCAACCGCCAGGTTTCTTCGCCTGGTGAACAGGGCGCATCCGATTTTCATGAACGACCCTTTGTTGTCCAGTGTGACTTTGAGCGCGAGTATAGCCATCGGCGGCACGGGTAAAGGCCCTGCGCCAGATGCGTCGGGCGCAGGCGCCGCCTACAATTTGCCCCATGAACAGCCCTACCCTCACTATTGACGTGGTGTCCGACGTCGTCTGCCCCTGGTGCTACATCGGCAAGCGCAAACTGGAGGCCGCCCTGGCCTTGCCCGAAGCCGCCGATCTGCCCAATGTGGTCGTCCGTTGGCACCCGTTTCAACTCAACCCGGAACTGCCGGTGCAAGGCATTGCACGCAAGCAGTACCTTGAAGACAAATTCGGCGGACCCGAGCGCGCGTCAGAAATTTATGAGCGCGTGCGTGAAGCCGGCGCTGCAGTGGGCTTGACGCTCAACATTGACGGCATCGCGCAGCAACCTAACACGCTGGCGGCCCATGCCCTGATCGCCTTTGCCCAGCTGGGCGACGCCAATGGCGCAGACGTCAAGGAACGCCTGATGTACGCCTACTTTGTCGAAAACCGATTCATTGGCAACATCGATGTGCTGGCCAACATTGCCGAAGAGGCGGGCCTGAATGGTGAGGACGCACGCGCCTTTGTCACCGACCCCGACGAGTTGGCCGCCGTAGCCCAGGCTGACGCCCACATCCGCAGCCTCGGGGTGAGCGGTGTGCCGTTTTTCATCTTCAACCAAAAGGTGTCTGTCTCAGGTGCACAAGATCCGGCCATTTTGCTGGGCGCCATGAAACGCGCGGTTGAAATCAGGCACCAGAAACCTTAACGCGACAGGATCCCCTGACTCTGCGCGGTGACGTGCGGGGTCATCGTCTCACCCATCCACTTTTGCAGGTCTTGCCACATTTGCCGCATTTCAGCGGCGGTGGGTGTTTTTAGGGCACTGGGCAATTCGATCGTGACCACCGGCATGCCCTTGTGCACGCCCCCGTAGTTTCCCAGCGAGCCCGGGAAAATACCCACCTGATCCAGGTACAGGCGGCCCAGCCGGCTGGGTGGATCAATCGGACCATCAAAGTCCAGCACACCGTAGGGCGCATGGATGCTGACGATGAGGTTCGGCTTGAAGCGCTGCATTTCTTCAAACAAGAACTTTGACTCCGGCTCGCTCAAGGGCAGCTTGCCGGGCCAGCGGCGTGGATCTTTCAGGGTGCGTTTTTCCCAGTACGCCGGCGCATCGCGCTTCCAGTTAGGCGTGGGAAAGTTGCGGTTCAGGTCGACCCCGTTGGCATTCACCCGTTTCGCGGGTTGGCTGAACAGGCCGTCCGGGTTCAGTGCCGGGATGAAACGCCAGTGCGTCTGGGTCGGCGCGGCTTGAGCCAGCGCAATCCAGTGCAGCGCCACGGAAGAAGAAGACAACTCGTCGCCATGGATGCCGCCAATCACCAACACACGCAGACGGGCATCGACCGGACGGATGTCGCGCGTGTAAATGGGCCGGCCCTTGACGCTGCGTGCGGCGTTGCCCTGGAGCTTTGCTTCGTCACACAGGGGGCGCCGCACATTTGGCAGTCGGGCATAAAAATCGTCGCAAGGCCCCGTGGCAAATGCGCCTTCAGCTACCATAAAAGTAGCAAGCATGGCAGCCAGTGAAGAAAAAAAGTGCATTCCCCCATTTTATTCTTCTGACCATTCAGCCCGTCCGTCAAGGGAAAAGCGAAGTTGGAGGGGTTTGCAGGCGGGTCGCTGAGGGTTGTCAAATTTCAGGTAAATTGCGTTCATGTCTTTTTCTGATCTGGGCGCCAAGGCCCGCCCCCCCAATTTTTCAAAACCCGAGTTCCGCACGGCGCTGGGCATGTTTGCCACCGGCGTGACCATCGTCACCGCCCGCACCGCCGAAGGTGAACTGGTGGGGCTCACGGCCAACTCCTTCAACTCGGTGTCGCTTGACCCGCCGCTGGTGCTGTGGAGTCTGGCCCGGGCGGCCGCGTCCATGCCCGCCTTCAGCAAAGGCTCGCACTACGCCATCAACATCCTGGGCGCCGACCAGCAAGCGCTGGCCAAGCGGTTTGCCGCCAAAGACGTCGACCGTTTTGCCGACGTGGAATTTGTGGAAGGCGTGGCGGGCGCGCCTTTGCTGGCCGGTGCCGCCGCGTCATTTGAATGCTTCAACCGCAGCCGCTACGAAGAAGGCGACCATGTGATTTTTGTCGGTGAAGTCGAGCGCTGCACCCACCGGCCAGGCGCCTCTCCACTGCTGTTCCACGGCGGCAAGTTCTATGCAGAACATCCGCTGTAAATAGCATTCAAGCCTCCAACTTTAAAGTTACCAGCCAAACCGTCCGATAAAAGATACTTTAAAAGGCATTTATGCAGGCCTTGAAATTGTCGGAACTCATGGGAGCGCTCAGCCATGCGCTGGACATCACCGAGGGTCAGCCCGAAGGCCACTGCGTGCGCTGCTGCTGGATCGGCATGCACATCGGACAAAAACTGGGCCTGCCCACCGGGCAACTGTGGGAGCTGTACTACACCCTGTTGCTCAAAGACCTGGGATGCAGCAGCAATGCCTCGCGCATTTGCGAGCTTTACCTGACCGACGACCTCAGCTTCAAGCGCGACTTCAAATGGGTCGATGGCAGCTTGCCCCAGGTCTTGCGCTTTGTGCTTCGCAACACCGGGCAAGGCGCGGGCCTGATGGACCGGCTCAAAGCCATGTCCGGCATTTTGTCCAACGGTGACGCCATCGCCCAGGAACTGATTCAAACCCGCTGCACCCGGGGTGCCGACATTGCCCGGCAACTGCGCTTTTCCGAGGGTGTGGCGCTAGGCATCCACTCGCTGGACGAACACTGGAACGGCGAAGGCCGCCCCGAAGCACGCGCCGGCACCAGCATTCCCCTGTACTCGCGCATTGCGCTGCTGGCGCAGGTGCTGGACGTCATCAACTCCTCCGCAGGCCAGGAGGCCGCGCTGCGGGAAGTACAGGCGCGGCGCGGCAAGTGGTTTGACCCGGACCTGGTGGACGCACTGCTTGAGGTGGGCGGCGCCCCGGCATTTTGGGCCACCCTGAACGCCCCGGACATCGAGACGCATGTGTTTGCCATGGAGCCCGGTGGCCACGAGAGCGAGCTGGACGAAGACTACCTGGATGACATCGCCGAGGCCTTTGGCAAAGTGGTGGATGCCAAAAGCCCTTACACAGCGGGCCACAGCAGCCGGGTGGGGCTGTACACGGCCTTGTTGGCCGAGTCTTTGGGCCTGCCAGAATCACGCCAGCGCTGGCTCAAACGGGGGGCGCTCCTGCATGACGTGGGCAAGCTCGGTGTGAGCAACGCCATTCTCGACAAGCCGGGCAAGCTGGACGAGGCCGAGTGGGCGGCGGTGAGGAAACATGCCGTTTACACAGAATCCATACTGGGCCGCATCCAGGTGTTTGACGAACTGGCACGGGTATCGGCCGCGCACCACGAACGACTCGACGGCGGCGGTTATCCGCGTGGCATCAAGGCCGCCGACATTGCCATGGAAACCCGCATCATCACCACGGCCGACATCTTTGACGCCATCACCGCCGAGCGGCCTTACCGCGGCGCCGTACCCGTCGACAAAACACTGGCCATCATGGCGGAGACCGTGGGCACGGCGATTGATGCCGACTGCTTTGCGCATCTGAAAAAAATCGTCAAGGCCAGCCCGGAATTTTTTCCGAAATAGGCTCTCATCACCCGCTTCAGCGCGACCGGGACGGCGAACGCCAGGGGCGCGCTGAAAAACGGAACACCTGCGGGTCAGATGGATCGACCGTGGCCTTGACCCAGCCGAAAAAGGGGTAGCCATAGGTTTCCACCCGGGTGAAGTTCTTGACCACTTGCCGGGTCACCGGGTCCAGCAGGGGCTGGTTCACCTGGTGCCAGTGGGTGTCGCCATGCACCAGCACCACCTGCCCGGCAAAGGCCAGCGTCTCGTCGCGCAACTGGTTCAGGAACGCCCGGTAGCCGGGGCTGCCAAAGCCTTTGCTGGCCGCATCAAAGTCCGGGTCCGCCTGAATCACGATGAGGATGCCCGCCAGTTTTTTGACCCGCGCCTGCTGAAAAGCCTGCGCCAGCCACACCCGGTTCGCCGCGCTGCGCGCCACGAACTCAGGCACCGGGCCGTCATGGGAGGTGGTGCCATGGTAATTGTTCTCGCTGCCGGGCAGGTTCAACCCCACAAACAGGGCGCCGCCCGCTTCCCAGCGCACGTTTTCGCGGTAGATGGCAAACGCCGGGTTGTCGTTCTGGTGGCTCTGGCGCTCCAGGCGCAGCGGGCGCTGCCCGAGTGCCGTGTCCCCCGCGAAGAACAGCTGGCGCAGTTTCCCCAGGCGCTCCAGCGGGTCGTAGCGCCCGTTGGAGCGGCGGTGGCAATCGGTCCACTCGTTGTCGCCGGGCACATAGATCAGGGGCGTTTTGGAGGCCTGAAAGACCCCCAGAATGTCGAGGTACACCTCGTCACTGCACACGCTGGCGCCGCTCTTGATGTCGCCGTTGTGCACCACAAACGCCAGGCCTTCCTCGTCCATCTCGGCCATGAGTTGCGGCAGGTGCTCGCGCTCCCAGGCGCTGTAGGGCATGTCGCCGAACAGCCCGAAGGAGACGGGTTGGGCCTGGGCGGCGCCCGCCGAGCCCAGCACAAGGGCCAGCGCTGCACACGCCAGCGCGTTGAAAAATCGGTGTTTCATCATCAAGCCAACAGGAAAAGGCTTGAATTACACCACTCCCGCCTCCCGCAAGGCGGTGATGCGGGCCGCGTCCAGGCCCAGGCCCGCCAGCACTTCATCGGTGTGCTCGCCCAAGGCGGGCGGCGCGCGGGTCAGCACGGGTGGCGTGGCCATCAGGCGCAGGGGGCTGGCCACGGTTGCTATTGATTTAATAGCTACTTCCGCACGTCCCACCTGGGCTACAGCCTGATTTACCACTAAGCCCCGTGATGTGACCTGGGCATCGTCAAAAGCCTGACCCAGGTTGTTGATGGGGCCGCAGGGCACGGCCTTGTCTTCCAGCAATGCAATCCACTGGGCCGTGGTGCGCGTGCAGGTGACGGCTTCCATCGCCGGGATCAGGTCGGTGCGGTAGGCCACGCGCGCGGCCATGCCGGCAAAGCGCTCGTCGTCCGCCCATTGCGGCTGGCCTGCGGCGTTGCAAAAACGGCGAAACTGGCCGTCGTTGCCAATCGCCAGCAGCATGGAGCCGTCCAGGGTGGGAAAGTCCTGGTACGGCGCCAGGCTGGGGTGGCTGTTGCCTTGGCGCTGTGGCACCTGGCCGGTGTTCAGGAACCCGGCGGCCTGGTTGGCCAGAATGGCCATGCCCACGTCGAGCAAGGCCATGTCGATGTGCTGGCCCTGACCGGTGCGGTTGCGCACTTCCAGCGCAGCCAGAATGGCCGTGGACGCATACACCCCCGTGAACAAATCGGTGAGCGCCACGCCCACGCGTTGCGGGCCGCCGCCGGGCACGTCATCCGATTTGCCGGTGATGCTCATCATGCCGCTCATGGCCTGGATCATCAGGTCGTAACCGGCGCGTTCGGCGTACGGCCCGTCCTGGCCGAAACCCGTCACCGAGCAGTAGATCAGGCGCGGGTTGAGGGCCTGGAGGCTGGCGTAATCGAGCCCGTAGTGCGCCAGGCCGCCGACCTTGAAGTTCTCCACCAGGATGTCGCTCTGCAAGGCCATCTGGCGAATCAGCGCCTGGCCTTCGGGTTTAGCGATGTCGATGGTGATGGAGCGTTTGTTGCGGTTGCAGGCGGTGAAGTAGCTGGCCTGGTCGGTGTCGCGGCCGTCAGCGTCCTTCAGGAAGGGCGGGCCCCAGTGGCGGGTATCGTCCCCGGCGCCGGGGCGTTCGACCTTGATGACGTCGGCGCCCAGATCGGCCAGCATCTGGGTACACCAGGGGCCGGCGAGGACGCGTGACAAGTCGAGGACCTTGAGGTGGCCTAAAGCCGATGGTTTATCTGTCATGTCGATTCTTCCGTTGCGTGCTGTTTACGTTGCGCTGATGCCCACAATGAGTGACTGCCGAAGGCTGATTCCGGCCCCAGACTTCCCGTCTGGACGCAGGACGGCGCGGCATTCAACTCCGTTCGTGTCCTACGGCCTCCTCCTTAACCTCACTGCGCTGAACGCCACACCGTCCTGCGTCAACCTGCTTTTTGCGCTGCAGTGAGGATATTCATTCATTGCGCGCCAACAGTGATTGCTGGCGATGCCACTGGGGCGGATGGTGCAGTGAGGTCAAGGAGGAGCCCGAAGGGCGGGGGACACGAACAGAACCATCCGCCCCAGTGGCATCGCCAAGCCGGGAAGTTCAATTGCCAAACGCCGCAATCCCCGTCTGCGCCCGCCCCAAAATCAGCGCATGGATGTCGTGCGTGCCTTCATAGGTGTTCACCACCTCCAGATTCACCAGATGACGCGCCACACCGAACTCGTCGCTGATACCGTTGCCGCCCATCATGTCGCGCGCCAGGCGGGCGATGTCGAGTGACTTGCCGCAGGAGTTGCGCTTGAGCAGCGAGGTGAGCTCCACCGAGGCCGTGCCTTCGTCCTTCATGCGGCCCAGACGCAGGCAGCCCTGCAGGCCGAGCGCGATTTCGGTTTGCATGTCGGCCAGCTTCTTCTGGATCAGCTGGTTGGCCGCCAGGGGGCGACCAAACTGCTTGCGGTCCATGGTGTACTGACGGGCGCGGAACCAGCAGTCTTCGGCCGCGCCCAAAGCCCCCCAGGCGATGCCGTAGCGGGCGCTGTTGAGGCAGGTGAAGGGGCCTTTGAGACCCTGCACTTCGGGAAAGGCGTTTTCTTCGGGGCAGAACACGCAGTCCATCACGATTTCGCCGGTGATGGAGGCGCGCAAGCCGACCTTGCCGTGGATGGCCGGGGCGCTGAGGCCTTTCATGCCTTTGTCCAGCACAAAACCGCGAATCGGGCCGACCTGGCCGCTCTCGCTAACTTCTTTGGCCCAGACCACAAACACATCGGCAATCGGGCTGTTGGAGATCCACATCTTGCTGCCGCTCAATTTGTAGCCACCGGCCACCTTGTGGGCGCGGGTGGCCATGGAGCCGGGGTCGGAGCCGTGGTCGGGCTCGGTCAGGCCGAAGCAGCCAATCCATTCGCCGGTGGCGAGTTTGGGCAGGTATTTTTGTTTTTGGCCTTCGGTGCCGAACTCAAAGATCGGCACCATGACCAGCGAGCTTTGCACGCTCATCATGGAGCGGTAGCCGGAATCGACGCGTTCGACTTCCCGCGCAATCAGGCCGTAGGCGACGTAGTTGAGGCCGGGACCACCGTAGGCTTCGGGAATCGTGGGGCCGAGCAGGCCGAGTTCGCCCATTTCACGGAAGATGGCGACGTCGGTCTGCTCCTTGCGAAAGGCCTCAATCACGCGGGGCAGCAGTTTGTCCTGGCAATAGGCGGCGGAGGCGTCGCGCACCATGCGTTCATCGTCGCTCAATTGACTGTCGAGCAGAAAGGGGTCTTGCCAGTTGAATGCGGCGTGGGCCATACGTATCTCCGTGAATGAATGTCGTAACGAGAGGGGGCAGAACGGCCTTGATGTTAGCGGTGCTTTGGCGGATTCACAATCAATCGTTTCTCATCCAGACATGCGCATGGCGCATAACTCAAGCCCGCTTGGGCGGTATAGTGGCTTCGTCTTCCATCCCATTTACAAGCGTGCGAGGCAGGATCAAAATTCCGGCTCTTCGTCGTCATCAAGGTGAGCCATGAGTTCTACGCCCCACACGGACATCTCCACAAAACCCGTCACCCACTTCGGGCCCGATTTTCCTTTTGCGTTTGATGACTGGATCAGCAATCCCGCGGGTTTGGGCACCCTGCCGCCCAGCCGGTTCGGGCAGGAAGTGGCCATTGTGGGTGCCGGCATGGCGGGCATGGTGGCGGCCTACGAACTGATGAAACTCGGGCTCAAGCCGGTCATTTACGAGGCGTCCAAAATGGGCGGGCGGCTGCGCTCCCAGCACTTTGAGGGCACGCAAGGCGTGGTGGCCGAACTGGGGGGCATGCGTTTCCCGGTGTCATCCACGGCCTTCTACCATTACGTCGACCAACTGGGCCTGCAGACCCAGGCCTTTCCCAACCCGCTGACGCCCGCCTCGGGCAGCACGGTGATTGACCTGGAGGGCGAGACCTACTACGCGGAGTCGCTGGCCGACCTGCCGCCGCTGTTTCGCGAAGTGGCCCAGGCGTGGGCCGAAGCGCTGGAAACCGACGCCCGCTTCACGGACGTGCAAAACGCCATTCGCGAGCGTGACCCAACAGCCCTCAAGCAGCTGTGGAACACCTTGATTCCCATCTGGGACGACCGCACCTTTTATGACTTTATTGCAAGTTCCAAGGCGTTTGCGCGGCTGTCATTCCATCACCGCGAGGTCTTTGGCCAGGTGGGTTTTGGCACCGGCGGCTGGGACTCGGACTTTCCCAACTCGATGCTGGAAATTTTGCGCGTGGTCATGACCAACTGCGACGAGAACCAGCGCCTGATCGTCGGCGGCGCCGACCAGGTGCCGCACGGCCTGTGGCGCCAGGCGCCCGCGCAACTGACGCACTGGCCAGCGGGCACCACGCTGGCGTCGTTACACGCCGGGGCCACCCGGGCCGGCGTGTCCCGCATTGCCCGCGGCATCGATGGCCAGCTGGAGGTGACCGACCGCTGGGGCGACACGCGGGCTTATGCGGCGGTGCTGACCACCTGCCAAAGCTGGCTGCTGACCACCCAGATTGACTGCGAAGAATCCTTGTTCTCGCAAAAGGTGTGGATGGCGCTGGACCGCACGCGTTACATGCAGTCGTCCAAAACCTTTGTCATGGTGGACCGCCCCTTCTGGAAAGACAAAGACCCGCTGACCGGGCGCGACGTCATGAGCATGACGCTGACCGACCGGCTCACGCGCGGCACCTACCTGTTTGACAATGGGCCAGACCAGCCCGCCGTGATTTGCCTGTCCTACGCCTGGATGGGCGACGCGCTGAAAATGCTGCCCCAGCCGGTCGAAAAACGCGTCAAGCTGGCACTCGACGCCCTCAAAAAAATCTACCCCAACGTGGACATTGCCAGCCACATCATGGGCGACCCCATCTGCGTGTCATGGGAAGCTGACCCGCATTTTCTGGGCGCCTTCAAGGGTGCCCTGCCCGGCCACTACCGCTACAACCAGCGCATGTTTGCGCACTTCATGCAGGACAAGATGCCCGAGCAACAGCGCGGCATTTTCATCGCCGGCGACGACGTGTCGTGGACACCCGCGTGGGTCGAAGGCGCAGTGCAAACCTCGCTCAACGCGGTGTGGGGCATCCTGCACCATCTGGGCGGGCATACCCACCCTGAGAACCCCGGTCCGGGCGACGTGTTTGACACGCTGGGCCCCATCGAATTACCCGAATGAAAACCCCGCTGACCCTGGCCCTGTACCAGTGCACACCGGGCCCGCTGGATGTGGCGGGCAACCTGCAGCGGCTCGACCTGGCCGCGCAGCAGGCCAGCATGGGCGGTGCCGACGTGCTGGTGTGCCCCGAAATGTTTTTGACCGGCTACAACATTGGCCCCACCGCTGTATTGCAACAGGCCCAGTCTGCGGACGGCGCCTGGGCACAGGCCGTGGCGGCCATCGCGCGGCGCTACACCCTGGCGATTGTTTATGGCTACCCAGAGCGTGACGAACAAGGCGCGGTTTTCAATGCCGCGCAGTGGATCAGCGCCGAAGGAGAACCGTGCCTCCACTACCGCAAGACCCATCTATTTGGCGCGCTGGACCACACCCAGTTTTCCACCGGTCAAGCGGCCTCGGCCTGGGTCGAACTCAAGGGCTGGCGCGTGAGCCTGCTGATCTGCTACGACGTGGAATTTCCCGAGAACACCCGGCGTCTGGCCCTGGCAGGCGCCGACCTCATCGTGGTGCCCACCGCCAACATGGCCGACTTCGATTTCGTGGCCACCGCCGTGGTGCCGGTGCGGGCGTATGAAAACCAGGTCTATGTGGCCTATGCCAACTACGTGGGGCACGAGGGTGACCTGCACTACGGCGGCCTGAGCACGGTGGCCGCGCCCGATGGCAGGGTGCTGTCGCAGGCCGGGCGGGACGAAACCCTGGTGTTCGCCACCCTGGAGAGTGACCGGCTGGACGCCGCCCGCGTCCACAGCACGCACCTGGCCGACTTGAAAAAGAGGTAACCGATGCGCCGCAAAATCCCCTCCACCCACACCCTGCTGTGCTTTGAAGCCGCCGCCCGCCACGAGAGTTACACCCGCGCCGCGCAAGAGCTGGCGTTGACCCAGAGCGCGGTGTCGCGCCAGATCACGGCGCTCGAAGCGTTTCTGGGCGTCACGCTGTTTCGCCGCACCCGCCATGGCGTGGCGCTGACCGAGCGGGGGGATGACTACGCGCGCCAGGTCGGCCCCCGGCTGCAGGCGCTGGAACAGGACACGCTGGACGTGATGTCGGCGCAGGGCCGCGGCGGCACGATTCATCTGGCGGCGGTACCCACCTTTGCCACGCGCTGGCTGATCCCGCGCCTGCCTCAACTGGCGGCGATGCACCCGGAAATCACGGTGCACATCGAGACCCGCACCCGGCCCTTCATGTTTGCCGAATCGCCGTTTGACGCGGCGCTGTATGCAGGCACGCAGGAACAGGTCAACAACTGGGCAGGCACCCGCTCGGTACGCTTGCTGTCAGAAGACGTGGTGCCGGTCTGCAGCCCCCAGTTTCTCGGTACACAAACCACGCTGACGCCGGCAGCCATCGCCCAACTCCCCCTGCTGCAACAAAGCACCCGCCCGGCTGCGTGGCGGCAATGGTTTGACGCGACAGGCGTGACCGCCCCTCTGGCCCTGTCAGGCCCGCGCTACGAATTGTTTTCGATGACGGCCGCTGCCGCTGCCAACGGCCTGGGCCTGGCACTGGTGCCGCGCTTGCTGATCGAGGTCGAACTGGCGCGGGGCGAGTTGAAGGTGGCGTGCAATCAGCCCCTCAAAGGCCTCCGCGCTTACTACCTGGTCACGCCCGAGCGCGATGACGTGCGACCCGTAACCAAGCTGTTTTTGGCCTGGCTGGAGCAGGTGGCGGTTCAGGCGGTGTGATGGATGTGCGGGAGCATATTGGCAGCAGGCCAATGACATAAACCACCGCCGGAATAAGCAAAGCATTTGATTTCGCTGCGTGCTTTCCGTTATGGGGGTTCTTGCGGCACACAAATTGACCACGAGTGGCAACTCCTGTTAAGGGTTGTAGGATGCCCACCCGCAGCGGCGCACCAGTTGCGACAGGAGTGAACTGAAGGGCGGGCGTCGTACAAGCCTCGAGGGAGGAAACCGCGGGGCCAGCAACGGGCCC
>NZ_JBWMAW010000015.1:0-99870 GCF_056521395.1 Rhodoferax sp. LS1R11 | reverse complement strand
CCTGACAACAGGCCCCAGGGGCCACAAAATAGGGCGATTGACGCTTCGTTTTCAAGAAATCGCACTGTCATCAGCCTCGGCTGGCGTTTTGACGGCACTTGTTCAGCGTAGCCCTAACTTTCAACTGGCGCAGCTTGTCTACGGGGATTTATTGTCTGCGTTGGCAAGACCGGTCCAGACTATGGGCGATGTACCGCCGGATGTTGCACAAGCGGGACTGCAAAATCTGCAGGCATTGCGAGCGGAGTCGCAACTGCGCATCGCAGCGATCAAACAACCTCCGCCCCAGGATGCCATTCCTTCGCAGTTTGTTGCTCTATCCAAGCGTAACAAGCATGCCATTGCAGTAGACACGGCCAAAGCACGCCTTTATCTTTTCGAAAACAGCGCAGCGGGCACACGACTGATCGCCGACTACTACATCTCTGTGGGTAAAGCTGGCGTTGGAAAAAATGTGGAGGGCGATCAGCGCACCCCTTTGGGGGTGTACTTCATCACCAGCAACCTCGACCCCAAGAGTCTGAAAGATCTCTATGGGTCAGGCGCTCTGCCCGTGAACTACCCCAATGTTCTTGACTTGCGCCGGGGAAAAACTGGCAGTGGCATCTGGCTGCATGGAACGCCTTCGAACCAATTTACCAGGGCGCCCCAGGCGACCGATGGTTGTGTGGCTGTGGCCAATCCCGACCTGACCCGAATTATCAAAACGGTGGAGATTCGCACCACCCCGGTGCTCATCGGAAAGAACTTTCAATGGCTTCGCCCGACCCACGTCAATAGCGACAAGACGGCCTTCACGGACACGCTGCAAACCTGGGTGCAAGCCAAGAAAAAAGGCGGAGAGAGCGCATTGGTGAAGTTTTACGCCAACGATTTCAATGCGGACGGCAAAGACTTAAACCAATTCAGCCTGAGCCTGAAAACCGAAATAGCCAAACTAGGTGACCGGCCAGTGCAGCTCAATGACGTGTCATTGATCCGTTGGACGGACGAAGCAGACACCATGGTCGCCACCTTTGGTGAAGTCATTGTGGGCGACAAGACTGGGCGCACCATGCGCCAGTATTGGCAGAGGCGAAACAACGTCTGGAAAATAATTTATGAAGGTGTGGTCGGATAGTGGTGGGTGCTTTTTGTCAGGCGGGCGATTTGCATGCTTCACTTTTTCAACAAGCGCAAACCATTGCCAACTACCAGCAGGCTGGCCCCCATATCGGCGAACACCGCCATCCACATGGAAGCGCCGTCAGAAACCGCCAGGACCAGGAATACCGCTTTGATGCCCAGGGCCAGGGCGATGTTCTGGTAAAGCACTGATTGGGTTTTGCGCGACAACTCAATAGCCTCCGGGATGCGCCGCAAGTCATCATTCATGATGACGATGTCCGCCGCCTCCATGGCAATGTCTGTTCCTGCCGCACCCATGGCAATACCGATATCCGCACGCGCAAGCGCAGGTGCGTCATTGATGCCATCCCCAACCATCGCGCAAACACCATACTTGCTTTGCAAGTTCTCGATAGCCGCAAGTTTTTCTTCTGGTAGCAGGTTGCCACGGGCATCGTCAATCCCCGCCTGTTTGGCAATGGTCTGCGCAGTCGCGGTGTTGTCACCCGTCAGCATCACCGTGGCCACACCCAGACGCTTCAACTCAATGAGCGCCTCGCGAGAGCTTTCTTTGATGGTGTCCGCAACAGCAAAAATTACCAGCACCTGGGTACTGGAGGCCAGCATGGTGACCGTACGTCCCAAGACTTCTTGTGCCGCCAAAATGGCTTCGATGGCTGGGCTGCACAACCCTCGCTCCTCGATGAGCCGGTGATTGCCCAGTACCAGCATTTGTCCATCAACACGTGCCTGAACGCCTCGACCAGGCAGTGCTGTAAATTCTTCAAGCTGGCTGCTGCCTGGGTCAAGGCTTTGGGCGATGGCCTTGGAGACGGGATGGTCTGAATGGTCTGTCATGTCGGCTGCCCATCGCAGAATTTGCCACTCTGGTACTGTTGACACCACGAATTCCGTGGCGACCAGTTTGGGTTTCCCTTCGGTGATGGTGCCTGTCTTGTCCAGGGCAATCGCCTTGATTTGGTGGGCCTTTTCCAGGTACACGCCGCCCTTGATCAGAATACCTCTGCGAGCGGCTGCGGCCAATCCACTGACGATGGTCACAGGCGTGGAGATAACGAGCGCACACGGACAGGCAATAACCAGCAGGACCAGCGCTTTGTAGATCCAAGCGGACCAGTCGCCGCCCAGTAACAGGGGAGGGATGATGGCGACGGCCAGAGCAATCGCAAAAACAACCGGGGTGTAAACGCGAGCAAATTGATCGACAAATCTTTGGGTCGGTGCCCGTGATCCTTGTGCTTCTTCCACTGCATGAATGATTCGTGCCAAGGTGCTGTCACCCGCTGCTGCGGTCACCAGGTATTCAAAAGAACCAGACTCGTTGATCGTGCCTGCAAAGACCGTATCGCCTTCTGTTTTCTCAATCGGCATGCTTTCGCCAGTGATGGGGGCCTGGTTGATAGTGGTGCTCCCTTTGGCTATTTTTCCATCCAAAGCAATGCGCTCACCAGGCTTGACGCGAACCCGTGCGCCCAATACAACAGACTTTGCGGTTACCTCTGCCCAGGTGCCATCGCCTTGCAACAGCGTGGCACGGTCCGGCGTCATTTGCAGCAGCCCTTTGATGGCATGGCGGGCACGGTCCAGTGATTTGGCTTCAATCAGCTCCGCAATCGTGAACAGCACCATCACCATCGCCGCTTCAGGCCATTGACCAATCAGCAATGCACCGGTGACGGCGATGCTCATCAGCGCATTGATATTGAGGTTGCCGTTGCTGATGGCAATCCACCCCTTCTTGTAAGTGGTGAGGCCACTGCCGAATACGGCGATCACGGCAAGGACAGCTGCCACCCAGCCCGGCATCCCCGCCCATTGCACGGCCTCTGAAGCGATGGCTGCAATACCGGCCAATGCAAGCGGCCACAAGGGCTTTACAGGCTCTGGCGTGGGTTCGGAGGAGGTAGATGTACCGTCGGATATCTCTGGGGTGAAGCCCAGTGAGCGGATCGCTTCCAGGATCGGCTCAATGGCGGCAGGCTCGTGTGTGACGGTCAGCACGCGCTGAATCAGATTGAACTCCATGCCAGCCACACCCGCCATGCTGCCCAACTTGCCGCGTAAAAGAGCTTCCTCGGTAGGGCAATCCATCTGCATGATCCGAATGGGCGTTTGTAACCCTTTGGCTGTGGACACTGGCGCACTGGGTTTGGCCAGGGACTTAACGGTCCCTGCACCGCAACAGTCGGGAATCTCAGCAGAGACGGATGCCAGGGGTGAGGAGCCACAAGCTTGACCACCATGTTCATGCGTATGAGCGTGTCCTTCTTCATGGCGGTGACCATGGCTGTGGGAATCGTGGTTTTTCTTTGCTGACATCAGGTATTTCCAGGAGTGTTCAGCAAATTAAACAACCTGAAGTTACTATAGAGTCAACAGGTTTTGGGAGTTTTCATGAAAATAGGTGAATTGGCGAACGTGGCGCAATGCACGGTTGAGACGGTGCGTTATTACGAGAAGGAAGGCTTGCTGCCTGAACCCGCGCGCACGCCGGGTAATTTCCGGGTGTACGGGCCTGAACATCTGGAACGATTGCGCTTCATTCGCAACTGCCGTGCCTTGGATATGAGCCACGAAGAAATTCACACCTTGCTCAAGTTGGCCGACCAGCCCGCCGAGGGCTGCGGTGCTGTCAATGCCGTTTTCGATGAACACATTGCCCATGTGGAAGAGCGCATTCAGGAGTTGGCCCAGCTCAAGCTGCAATTGAATGCCCTACGGCAGCGATGTCGAACCGAGCAGGCGGTCGACGCCTGTGGCATCTTGCAAGGGTTGGCGGCGATGGAAACCGCACAGAAGCCAGAGCGCCATACCCATTTGGGTTGAAGATTTGAAGGTGCTTTTTATGCACAGCAAAGATCACTGGGAAAAAGTCTATTCCACCAAGGCATCGGATGGCGTGAGCTGGTTTCAGCCTGATGCCGATCTGGTGGGCACGTCATCAAGGCAACCTTTGGCGCGAATGGCCCGGCGCAGTGCAGTGGTCTGCCGGTCATGCGCTACGCACCCGACGAGTTGCACGCCAAATTCGGCGAGGCGTTCACCATGCTGACCCACAAAGAGCAGTTGCACCACACGCCCTTTGGTACAGACCAGCAGTTCATCTATTGCATGTACCGAAAGATGCTGGCATGAACAGTGTTTGGAGAGCCCGCCAACACATCTTTCTGGTTTGCCACTGGTTTAATGGCTGCAGGTTTCTTGCTGCATTGAGTTTGACCTTGTTCGTATAGTTGCTGACACTGTCTCCTCATCCCGTTGGATGTGTGTATGCGGCCTACGGCGGCGTGTGCATCGCCGTTTCAGTCTTGTGGCAAGAACTGACATTGCAAATCGTGGTGCCGCAGTTGGCCAGATCCCCAGACCTGCGCATGACGGCTATCCATGATTGGCACAGTATGATTCTGGTTGATGTTCAATCAACGTATCCACAAGGCCCTCTGACATGTTCGACGATCTGACTCCATTCCTCCTGCATTGGGGTATCACGGCCGTGTCGCTTTGGGTGGCCAGTCATGTTTTTCGTGGCATCAAGTTTGTTGACACCGGATCGCTGATCGTCTCGGCGCTGTTGCTGGGTTTTGCCAACGCGATCGTGAAGCCCCTGCTCATCGTGCTCACACTCCCGTTGACGTTTTTGACCTTCGGCTTGTTCCTGCTGGTGATCAACGCATTGATGATTCTGCTGGTCTCTTCGCTGGTCAGCGGGTTCAAGGTCTCCAGTTTTTGGACAGCGTTTTTTGCCAGCATCTTCATCACCGTGCTCAGCTTTTTGCTTGGTTCATTCGTTCTGCCTGGAAGCGCGTCGCACACCCTCCAGATGCCTCACAGCGGCATGTGGCTGTGAGGCGATCGTAGAAATAAGCTCAGGCAGGAATCCACAGTTTTGGCAGGTTGGAGAGATTGCGCAAAATCTTACTCAGCGACCCATTGCGCACCAGGTGGGTGGCGCGTTCCATGTCCGGGGCGAGGTAACGGTCTTGCGCCATCTGCGGCACCGTTTGCCGCAGCAGTGCATGCACCTCCTCCAGCGAAGGCGAGCTTTGCAGGGGGCGCAAAAACTCGATGCCCTGGGCGGCCGCCAGCAGTTCTATCCCCAAAATATTCGCCGTGTTGCTGATCATGGCCTGCAGGCGTCGCGCTGCAAACGTGGCCATGGACACATGGTCTTCCTGGTTTGCGCTGGTGGGCAGGCTGTCCACGCTGGCGGGGTGGGCCAATGATTTGTTCTCTGAGGCGAGGGCCGCAGCGGTGACATGCGCAATCATGAAGCCGCTGTTCAGGCCGGCATCGGCGGTGAGGAAAGGCGGCAGGCGTGACACGCTGCTGTCAATCAGCATGGCAATACGGCGTTCGGCAATGGCACCCACTTCAGCAATGGCCAGAGCCATGCCGTCGGCAGCCAGCGCCACGGGTTCGGCGTGGAAATTGCCGCCCGAAAGCATGGCGCCATCTTCGGCAAATACCAGTGGGTTGTCGGTCACTGCATTGGCTTCGCGTACCAGCACCAGGGCGCCGTGGCGGAGCTGGTCCAGACAGGCGCCTACTACCTGGGGCTGGCAGCGCAGGCAGTAGGGGTCTTGCACGCGGTCATCGCCGTCCAGGTGGGAGTTGCGGATGGCGCTGCCTTTGAGCAGTTCACGGTAATACTGCGCCACGTCCATTTGGCCTGGCTGCCCGCGCAGGGCGTGGATGCGGGGATCAAACGGGCCATCACTGCCGCGGGCCGCGTCAATCGTCAGGGCACCAATCACGAGGGCCGCTTCCAGCACGGGCTCGAAACTGAGCAGGGCGTGCAGTGCGAGTGCCGTCGAGGTTTGTGTGCCGTTGATCAGCGCCAGGCCTTCTTTGGCGCCCAGCTGCAGCGGTGTGATGCCGGCTTGCTGCAGCGCCAGAGCGGCGGGCACGCGCTGGCCGTCCTGCAGCATGTCGCCTTCGCCAATCAGGGCCAGTGTCATGTGGGCCAGGGGGGCCAGGTCGCCCGAGGCACCGACTGAACCCTGTGATGGCACATAGGGCACCAGTCCGGCGTTGTGCACGGCCAGCAGGGTGTCGATCACCACTTCGCGCACGCCGGAGTAGCCACGCGCCAGGCTGGCGGCCTTTGTGGCCATCATGAGTCGCATGATTTCAGGCGCCAGCGGTTCGCCCACGCCCACACTGTGGGAGCGAATCAGGTTGAGTTGCAGGGTGTCCAGCTGTGCCTTGCTGATGCGCTGGTTGGCCAGTTTGCCAAAGCCGGTGTTCACGCCATAGACCGGCACGTCACCATCCGCGGCGCGCTGTACCACCTGTTGGCTGGCACGGATGATGACGCGGCACGATGCGGGCAAGGTGAGTTGCACCACACCGGCGTGAATGGTTTGCAGTTGTTCCAGGGTGAGCTGACCGGGCTGAATGAGCAGGGTGGTTGAGGTGGGGGTCATGGTATTCACGCTTTCATGGGCAGGTTCATGCCGTGTTCTTTGGCGCAGTTTTCTGCAATGTCATAGCCGGCGTCGGCATGGCGCATGACGCCGGTGGCGGGGTCGTTCCACAGCACACGTCCTAAGCGCTCGGTCGCTTCCGGTGTTCCGTCGGCCACGATCACGACACCGGCGTGCTGTGAGTAACCCATGCCGACACCCCCGCCGTGGTGCAGGCTGACCCAGGTGGCGCCACTGGCGGTGTTGAGCAGGGCGTTCAAGAGCGGCCAGTCGCTCACGGCGTCGCTGCCGTCTTTCATGGTTTCGGTCTCGCGGTTGGGGGATGCCACCGAGCCGCTGTCCAGGTGGTCGCGGCCGATCACAATGGGCGCTTTGAGCTCGCCCGTGCGCACCATCTCGTTAAAGGCCAGGCCCGCCAGATGCCGCTCGCCCAGGCCGATCCAGCAGATGCGGGCAGGCAGACCCTGAAACGCGATGCGCTCCTGCGCCATGTCCAGCCAGCGGTGCAGGCCTGCATTGTGGGGAAAAAGCTCTTTCATCTTCGCATCGGTCTTACGGATGTCTTCCGGGTCACCGCTCAGCGCGACCCACCGGAAGGGCCCCACACCGCGGCAAAACAACGGGCGCACATAGGCGGGCACAAAGCCGGGGTAGTCAAACGCATTCGCCACGCCAAAGTCTTTGGCGACCTGGCGCAGGTTGTTGCCGTAGTCCACTGTGGGAATGCCCATGGCGTGGAAGTCGAGCATGGCTTGTACATGCACGGCGCAGGATTCGCCTGCGGCCTGGGTCAGTGCGGCGTGTTGGGATGCGTCCTTTTGCGCGGCCTTCCATTGCGCCACGGTCCAGCCCGAAGGCAGGTAACCGTTGATGATGTCGTGCGCCGAGGTTTGGTCGGTCACGATGTCGGGGCGCAGTCCGCCCGCCTTGGCCCGGCGTACCAGTTCGGGCACTACATCGGCCGCGTTGGCGCACAGCGCGATGGAGACCGCCTCGCCACGGGCGGTATGGTGCTGGATCATTTGCAGTGCCTCATTCAGGGTGGCGACTTGTTTGTCCACATAGCTGGTGCGCAGGCGGAAGTCGATGCTCGTTTGCTGGCACTCGATGTTGAGTGAACAGGCCCCGGCAAACGTGGCGGCCAGCGGCTGTGCGCCGCCCATGCCACCCAGTCCTGCCGTCAGTACCCAGCGCCCGGCCAGGCTACCGCCGAAGTGCTGGCGCCCAGCTTCCACAAAAGTCTCATAGGTGCCTTGAACAATGCCTTGTGAGCCGATGTAGATCCAGCTGCCGGCGGTCATCTGGCCGTACATCATGAGCCCGGCACGGTCCAGCGTGTTGAAGTGCTCCCAGGTCGCCCACTTGGGCACGAGGTTGGAGTTGGCAATCAGCACGCGGGGCGCGTTGGTGTGGGTGCGAAACACACCCACGGGTTTGCCGGATTGCACCAGCAGGGTTTCGTCCGCTTTCAGGTTGCGCAAGCTGTCCAGAATGCCGTCAAAGCACGGCCAGTTGCGCGCAGCCTTGCCAATGCCGCCGTACACCACCAGCGCGTCGGGGTTTTCGGCCACCTCGGGGTCAAGGTTGTTTTGCAGCATGCGGTAGGCCGCTTCGATTTGCCAGTTGGCGCAGGTCAGTTCGGAGCCACGGGGCGCGCGCACCGGGCGGGCCTGGCTGTTGGCAAAGGGGCGTTGGGAGAGATCGGACATGGTTGAACTCTGTGAGGGTTAAGGGTTTGTCTGGATAGTTTAGTTGTCTATACAACTTATACAATAGCGGGAAAACCCTGAGGCACAGCATGACCACTACCCAACTTCCTGCCTATGAGCAGGTCAAAGCCTTCGTCAAGGCCCAGATCAACAGCGGCGTCTGGCGCCCCGGTGATGCCGTGCCCAGCGAGGCGGCGTTGCAGCAGCAGTTCGGCATCAGCCGCATGACCGTGAACCGGGCGGTGAAAGAGTTGGCGGTAGAAGGCGTGGTGACCCGGGTGCAGGGTTCGGGCACGGTGGTGGCGCAGTTGCACCGCATCTCCAGCACACTGGCCATTCGCGATATTCATGAGGAAATTCTGGAGCGCGGGCACGTCCACACCACGAAGGTGTTGACGGTGGAGTCGATCAAGGCCGACGCCGCCTTGGCCAAGGTGTTGAACCTGCGCACCGGTGCCAAAGTGTTTCATTCCGTGCTCGTTCATTTTGAGGATGGTGTGGCGATCCAGCTTGAAGACCGCCATGTGAACCCTGCCTCGGCTCCGGGCTATCTGGCGGTGGACTTCACGGCCACCACGCCCACGCATTACCTGCTGGAGCACGCGCCGCTGACCGAGGCGAGTTATTCGATTGAGGCGGCTTTGGCGAGCGCGGAAGAGGCCAGACACCTTGGCATCAAACGGGGCGAACCCTGCCTGGTGATGATCCGCAGCACGGTGAGTGGCCCCCATGTGGCCAGCTTGGCGCGCCTGGTGTACCCCGGCATGCGTTACAGCTTCAACGGCAATTTTCAACTGTGAACTGGCCCATCGTTCACCTGGCGGATGTGGCGCCTACGCCCTGGAAAAACGGCGGTGGTGTTACCCGCGAACTGGTGGCCTGGCCCTCCGCCCAGAACTGGATCTGGCGCCTGTCGGTGGCGGACGTGACCCGCAATGGACCGTTTTCAGGCTTTGAAGGCGTACAGCGCTGGTTTGCCGTCCTGGACGGCGAGGGGGTCCGACTGACGCTGGCGCAGCAGGTGCATGAGTTGACGCCTTCAAGCCCCCCCTTTTGTTTTGACGGTGCCACCCCGGTGGGCTGCCAGTTGCTGGGTGGCGCGACCCAGGACTTCAACCTGATGGTGCGTTGCGACCGGGCTTCAGCGCAGATGATGCGAATTGAAGGAGACGTCAGCTTCAGTCTTGATGCTCCTAAAATGATAGCTATATACGCAGGTGGTACCTGGGCTAGCGTTCGTTTTGATCATAAAACCCTGCTGATTCCTGCCCAATGCCTGGCCTGGCAGTCGCTGCCCGCCGGGGCCGAGGTACAGGTCAGCGCTGCCCACGCCTTATGGATGGAGATTGAACTATGAGCCTGAAACTCTGGACCCATTGCCGCGTGGCGACCCTGCAAGCCGACGCGCCGCAACCTTACGGTTTGATTGACGACGCGGCGCTGGTGGTGGCCGGTGGACAAGTGCATTGGGTGGGCCCGCGAGACCAATTGCCGCAGGAGCTGCTGGCGCGTTGCGGGCAAGTCAACGAGGCAGGCGGCGCGTTGATTACGCCGGGGCTGATCGATTGCCACACCCATCTGGTCTACGGCGGTGACCGCGCCCATGAGTTCGAGATGCGCTTGAATGGTGCGTCTTATGAAGACATCGCGCGCCAGGGCGGCGGCATTGCCTCCACCGTGCAAGCTACTCGCAGTGCCACGTCTGATGAGCTGCTGGCGCAAAGCCAGGTGCGCCTGAAGCACTTGCTGGAGGAGGGCGTGACCACGCTGGAAATCAAGTCCGGTTATGGCCTGGCGCTGGCCCATGAGCGCAAGACGCTGCAGGTGGCCCGCACGCTGGGGCACATGAATGCGGTGGACGTGCGCACCACGTTTCTGGGCGCGCATGCCTTGCCGCCTGAATTTGCAGGGCGCAGGGACGAGTACCTGGACGAAGTGCTGCGCATGTTGTCCCTGCTGCACGCCGACGGACTGGTGGACGCCGTGGATGCGTTTTGTGAGCGCATTGCGTTCAGCCCGGCACAGACGGCCCGTGTGTTTGAAGCGGCCCGGCACCTGGGCTTGCCGGTCAAGCTGCACGCCGAACAGCTCAGTGACAGTGGCGGCGCCCAGTTGGCGGCCAGCTTTGGCGCCCTGAGTTGCGACCACCTGGAGTGGTTGTCAGAAGAGGGTGCTCGCGCGATGGCGGCGGCGGGCAGTGTGGCGGTTTTGCTGCCGGGTGCGTTTTACTTTCTACGTGAAACCAAGCTGCCGCCAGTGGCCCTGCTGCGCCAGCACGGGGTGCCCATGGCGATTGCCACCGACTGCAATCCTGGCACCTCTCCCTGCACCTCGCTGTTGTTGATGCTCAACATGGCCTGCACCCTGTTCCGCTTGACGCCTGAGGAGGCGCTGGCCGGGGTCACCCGCCACGCCGCACTGGCGCTGGGTCTGCAGGACAGGGGGGTGCTGGCGCCAGGCAAGCGGGCGGATTTTGTGCTGTGGGATGTGCAGCGCCCAGCCCAACTCAGTTATGCCCTGGGGGCCAACCCCTGTATTCAAACCATCTTCCACGGCGAGCCGCGATGAGCTACACCTTGCATCGCGGTACGTCCGCCCTGTTGGTCAGCATGCCCCACATCGGCACTGACATTCCACTGGCCTTGCAGGATGCCTATGTGCCGCGCGCCCTGGCGCTGGAAGACACCGACTGGCACCTGGACCGCCTTCATGACTTTCTGCCCGAACTCGGCGCCAGTGTCTTGCTGCCGCAGATGTCCCGTTATGTCATCGACCTGAACCGCCCGCCGGACGACGCGCCCATGTACCCCGGTGCGGCCAACACCGAACTGTGCCCGACCCGGTTTTTCACGGGCGATGCACTCTACAAGCCGGGTTGCGCGCCCGCGCCAGACGAGCGGAACCGACGCCGTGAGCTGTATTGGGAGCCCTATCACACGGCATTGGCGGCGGAGTTGCAACGCATCACAGCCCTTCACGGCTTTGCCCTGCTGTGGGATGCGCACAGCATCCGTTCCCAGATTCCCTGGCTGTTTGACGGCACCTTGCCGGGCCTGAACATCGGCACGGCCAGCGGCACCAGTGCGGACCCGGCGATTGCCGCGGCGCTTGACCAGGCTTGCGTTCGCGCGGGTACGGTGAGCCATGTCGTCAATGGTCGCTTCAAAGGCGGCTTTATTACCCGGCACTACGGTGACCCCCAACACAAGGTGCATGCCGTGCAGATGGAGATGTGCCAGTCGCTTTACATGCGCGAAGCCGCGCCGTATGACTATGACGCCCATCAGGCCGGGCAGATCCAACCCTTGCTCAAGGCCCTGATGACCCAAGCCCTGACCACCTGTGGAGCGTTGTATGGCCGTTAAATTGACCCGATTCTTCGCGTCCCAAGCCTGGGTGCAGGGCGCCTGGGTTCGCGATGTGCTCTTGACCGTGGACGCCAACGGCGCGTGGTGCGGCATTCAGACTGACGCGCCCGCCGCAGATCGGAGGGACGCCCAATGGCTCTCCGGTCCGGTGCTACCTGGCGTGGTGAACGCCCACAGCCACGCCTTTCAGCGTGCCATTGCCGGCCTGACCGAGCGGCGTGGGGAGGGCGGCGCGGGCGGTGATGACTTCTGGAGTTGGCGTGACCGCATGTACTCGGTGGCCTTGCGCGTCACGCCCCGCCAGCTGGAAAGCATCGCCACGCTGCTGTATGCCGAACTGCTGGCGGGCGGCTACACGCAGGTGTGCGAGTTTCACTACCTGCACAACGCGGTCGATGGTCGCCCCTACGCGGACCCCTTGGAGATGTCGCTGGCACTCGTGCGTGCGGCGCAGCGGGTGGGGATGGGGTTAACGCTGCTGCCCGCGCTGTACATGCGTTCCGGCTTTGGCGCGGTGGGCCTGCGCGAAGATCAGCGGCGCTTCGCGTCTACGGCGGACAGCGTCATGCGTCTTGTGGAGGGTGTGCAACGCCAGACGGCGGTGCTGGCTCGCGTCAACGTGGGTCTTGCCGTGCACTCGCTGCGTGCGGCCGACAGCCCGGCCCTGGGTGAAGTAGCCGCGTTTGCCGCCAGGGGCGGGCTGCCGGTCCACATCCACATGGCGGAGCAGACGCAAGAGGTGCAGGATTGCATCGCCCATACCGGCCAGCGTCCCATTGAATGGTTGATGGCCAACCAACCGGTGGGCGACCGTTGGAACCTGGTGCACGCGACCCACACCACGTTGCCTGAGCTGCAATCAGTGGCCGGCAGCGGCGCAGCCATTGTCATTTGTCCCAGCACCGAAGCCAACCTGGGAGACGGTGTGTTTGACTATGGCGGCTTCGCCCACTTGCGTGGCCGTTGGTCCATCGGGTCCGATAGCCACGTGACCCGCAGCTGGACCGAAGAGCTTCGCCTGCTTGAGTATTCGCAGCGCCTGACGCAGCAAAAGCGCAACGTGGCGGCGCAATTGGGTCCGGGCGAAAGTTGTGCTGCGGCACTGCTGGAGGGGGCGCTGGCGGGTGGGACGTGCGCAACATCGCTCCCTCTGGGGGCCATTACTCAGGGCCACCGGGCTGACTTTGTGGTGCTTGACCTGCAGTCTTCAGCGCTGCTGGGCGTTCCTATTGAGAATGTGCTTGATGCCCTTGTATTTTCCAGCCCCGATGCCCGGTTCAGCCAGGTTTATGTGGCTGGTCAACAAGTGGTGGCCGAGGGACGGGCCTGCGGCTGCCATGCTGATACGGATGTGTGGCCGCAACTGGCGCAAGACTTTGTGCAGACCATGAAAGCACTGTGGGCATGAAGCGCCCCTCTCAGTGATTAACATAGAGGGCATGACTACCGCCACACTCCACGCTCCATTACCCGTGCCTCTGAAACAGGATGCCACCATCATCGGCCTGGTGGGTTTGGCCCACGCCAGTTCACACTTTGCGCACTTGTTGCTACCTCTCATGTTCCCGGTGTTCATGAAGGAGTTTGGCCTGAGCTACTCCGAATTGGGCTTGCTGATGACCACGTTTTTTGTGGTCTCGGGGCTGGGGCAGGCATCTGCCGGTTTTGTGGTGGATCGGGTAGGTGCGCGGCCGCTGCTGTTTGTGGCGATGGGGATTTTTGTAGCGGCCTGCCTGGCGGCTTCCCTGGTCACGGGTTACACGGGACTGGTGCTGGTGGCCGCTCTGGCGGGCTTGGGCAACGCCACGTTTCACCCGGTGGACTTCACGATTCTCAACCAGCGGGTCTCGGCACCCCGCCTGGGCTATGCCTTCAGTGCGCATGGGCTGACCGGTAACCTGGGCTGGGCCGCGGCGCCGCTGTTCTTTGCGACCCTGAGTAGCCTCTACAGCTGGCGCACCGCTTACCTCGCAGCGGCGGCCATGTATGCCGGTATCCTGGTCTTGCTGCTGGTGCAGCGCGACAAGCTCAGTACCCAGGTGGTGGTGCATCCTTCAGAGGGGCCTGCCGAGCATGACATGGCGTTCATGAAGCTTCCTGTGGTGTGGTGGTGCTTCGGCTTCTTTTTGCTCTCCACCATGACGTTGGCCGTGGTGCAGAGTTTTTCAGTGTCCATTCTCAAGGCCATGCATGGCGTGAGTTTTGAAGCTGCCACGTTAACGCTGACGGCTTACATGCTGTGCGGTGCATTGGGCATGTTTGTCGGTGGCTTTATTGCTGGACGCACCGCCAACAGCGACCGTGTGGTGGCGTTGGCCATGGGTGTTGCCGCTGTGTTGCTCGCTGTGTGCGGGACCGGGATTTTCGGTGCCATGGGCACGATGGTCGTGTTGGCGGGCACTGGGTTTGCGGTGGGCATTGGCGGGCCTTCGCGTGACATGATGATCAAGAAGGCCACTCCCAAAGGGGCGACAGGCCGGGTCTATGGCATGGTGTATTCGGGGCTGGATGTTGGTTTTGCCCTGTCGCCCATTCTCTTTGGTGCCTTCATGGACCGGGGCTGGTATGGTGCGACCCTGATGGGCGCCGCAGTGGTTTTGTCACTCAGTGTGGTGGCCGCATTGGGCGTTGGAAAACGCAGTAAAAACGCCTCGACAATAACTGCCAGCATGCGCTGATCCAACCAGGCTCTCTAAATGGGCGTGGAGGCGTCTAGTGTGGTGGTGCGTGGGGTGGGATGGGCTCGGTAGTGGGGGCTCATGGCCACGGTCTCCCCAACGATGAGGAGTCCAGGTCGGGGCCCATACCCTGGCGCTTTTTGTACCAATTGCTGCAGTCCGGTGGCAATGACCACCTGGCTGCTCCGTGTGCCATCCTGAACGATGGCCGCGGGTGTGTCGGGTGGCAGGCCGTGCGCGATAAGGCGTTGCGCAATCAGCGCGAGGCGCTCCACCCCCATGTAAAAAACGCGGGTTTGCCGCGGTTGCGCCAGGGCATGCCAGTCGGGTTCGTCGTCCTCATTGGCCAGGTGGCCTGACAGGAATACGCAGCTGCTGGCCATATCGCGGTGGGTGAGCGGTATGCCTGCTGCCATGGAGCAGCCGCTGGCTGCCGTGATGCCTGGAATCACTTCGTGTGGAATACCGGCGGCCTGCAGCGCCTGAACTTCTTCACCACCGCGGCCGAACACAAAGGGGTCACCCCCTTTGAGCCTGACCACGGTCCTGCCAGCGCGTGCATGTTCCACCAGAATGGTGTGAATGTTATTTTGGGCCACCGCATGGTTGCCTGCTGCCTTGCCGACGTAAATGCGTTGGGCATGGGCGGGTACGAGCGCCATGATGTCCTCCCCGACCAAGCGGTCGTGCACCACGACTTGGGCGAGTTGAATCCGGTGGATGGCACGCATGGTCAAGAGGTCCACCGCCCCCGGTCCTGCGCCCACCAGGTACACCATGCCGATACGCGGGGTGTGTTCATTCGTCATCACAGTTCCCCGGCCCGCGGTGAAAAACAAGCTCTTCGACCACCCGGCCATTGACCAGGTGTTCTTCAACAATTCGATCCATGTTGGCAGGAGTGACGTTGTAGTACCAGACACCATCAGGTTGCACACACATCACCGGGCCACCTTTGCAGGCCGCAAAACAACTGACCCGGCTGCGCTTGACGCGCGTGTCGCCATCGTGCAGGCCCGCAGTCTTGAACTTGTCGCCTAGGCTGTCAAACAGTGCCTGCGACGCTCCATCCTGCGTACAGCGCGGACCGGTGCAGATCAGCAGGTGACGTTTGTAGGCACCGATTTTTGGCTTAACCACATCGTTCATACCTCGGATTCCTCGGGGGTGCTCACCATTGGTTCGCTGGTGTCTGATAGCACGGCTTCGATGTAGTCCACTGGCAGCTTGTGTTGGCGGGCCAATGCGGCAACAGTGGCACCTTCTGCGTGGTCAATGCGCAGGTTTTCCATCCAGCCGAGCAGGCCAGTTGACAGCGATCGTCCCGCTTTTTCTCCTTCACGTGTGCTGCCATCACCATGCAGTTCGTATTTGTTGGCGTAGCCGCGTGGTGTGACCATCAAGCCATGGCGCACGAACGTGTTGCTGTTGCCAATCAGCACAGTGGTCAGCATGCCGATGTCGCATTCGCTCATGTGATCCAGCGTGGTGAACTCAATACGCTCGCGGCGTCGATAGGCCGACTTGACCACCGCCACGGGGGTATCGGGCCGGCGATGGCGTAAAAACAAGCGTTGTGCTTCTACGATTTGTTGCGTGCGGCGACCACTTTTTGGGTTGTACAGCGCCACCACAAAGTCAGCGGCCGCCACCGCGTCCAGACGGCGGGCAATGATGGGCCAGGGCGTTAGCAGGTCTGACAACGAGATGGAGCAAAAGTCATGCGTGAGAGGCGCCCCCACCAGCGCCGCACAGGCGTTGATGGCGGACGCGCCCGGAACGACTTCCACCTGTACATCCGACTCCGGTGTCCAGCCCGCCTGGAACAGTACTTCGTAGGTGGGGCCGGCCATGCCATATACCCCGGCATCGCCGCTGGAAATCAACGCTACCTTTTTTCCTTCGCGGGCGCTGGCCAGTGCATGCACGGCACGGTCGAGTTCTTCGGTCATGCCCTTGCGGATGACTTCCTTGCCTTCGAGCAAGTCAGCCACCAATTTGATATAGGTGACGTAGCCGACCACTACATCGGCTTCGGCAATGGCGTCTCGCGCGCGTTGCGTCATGTGGTCATGACTGCCGGGGCCAATGCCCACCAGCATGATCTTGCCTTTGATATCGCTCATTGAGAGGCTTTCACGGTATGGGGGGTGGTGGCGCCCGAGCGCTCCAGCATGGCCACCACGGCGGGGCGCAGCCAGCGCTGAAATGTCAGACCAGTCACGACACCCAGGCTCACCCAGAACGACAAGGACACCCAGGTCGTCGCCCAGATGAACTGGATGCCCAACTGACGCAAAAACACTTGGGCTTCACCACTGAAGCCGGCCAGGGGATCGACCACGATGTGCGGAGCGCCCACCACATAGGGCAGCGCGAGCCAGGCTGCTGCCGCGGCCCAACGCAGGTGACTGCGCACCAGCGCCAGTGACACACAAGCCAGTGCCGCACTGCCTGCAGCCAGCACCCACCAACCCTGGCGCGAGCCCAGCCGGGCGGCATCCATGCCAGGAATCTCGGCGTGCAGACCCAGTGAAGGCCAAAAATGGAAGGTCAGCCAGCCTGCCGCAGCCACCCAGGAAGCCAAAGGCAATGAGCGCAGTGCGGTACCACGCCACAGGCTGACCCCCATTGCCGCAAACACCAGCAGCGCCATGCTGAACGCGTGCAACACATTGGCCACCCAGGTCCAGAACAGGCGCTCTGCGCCATCGGCAGGAGACCATTCTTCGGCTTTAGGGGCGGTGCCATGGTCGTGCGCAGCACCGTCCGCATGCGTATGCATGGCAGCCATGGCAGGCGCATTCACCGGCGCCGGTGTCTCCACCTTCTGGCTCTCAAACACCTCGGCCGCCAGGATGATGGGCACGGCCTGCAGCTGCTGCACGCCCGACTGCACGCTGCCAACCAGCAAGGCAGCTGCCAAGGCAGCCCAAATCAATCGTTGAAAAATCATGGGTATCTCCCGGTGTGGTGGTGAGTGATCAGTGGCACGGCTTGACTGTCACGTGGCGCACGTCATGCGCAGCGTTGTGTGCCAGGGGACTCTCCGCAAACGCCACGCCGTAAAGGACGAGCAGACTCAGCGCAGCGCCTGCCGCCAGTTGCAATAGCAGGCTTCGTGTCACGCTCATGCGCTGGTCGAGGGGAAAGGTGGTCGTGGTGGACGGGTTCATGGTGTGCTCCATTCAAGGTTGAGAAAAAAGAATACTGTCGCATCGGGCTATGGAAACCGTGGCGTTGCGCCCATCGGCACCACGGTGTTTGAATTTTTCGACCAGCAAGGCGGTCATGGGCAAGGCCTGTGCACGACCCAGCACCCCAGCGCCAGCCAGCAGGGCCGCAGCCTCGCTGACTGAGGGTGTGCCGGTGTATTGGCGCACCGTCTCTGATGGATTGGGCACAGCCACCTCGGCGAGTTGGTCTGGTGTGTAAAACGCAATGGTCCAGCTTTGCTCTGAGGCCAACTCCAGCAGGCCCACTTCATCTGCCTTGAGCGTGATGCTCGCGGCAGCCACCACCTGCGAGGCCAGAGCTCCGGCCCGTGCCAAAGCGGCTTGCAGCGCGTATTGCAGTGTGGCCAGCGGCGTGCCGCGGTCACAACCCAGCCCAACTGCCACGTTCATACCGCCTGCTCCACCGGTGGGCGGTAGACCACCAGGCGCTCATGCAGCTCGGCCCAGTGCGTGTCTGTCACCTCCGCGTGGGTGATCCATAGAATCGCTTTGAAGCGTGCCAGATCCACATCGGCCAGGCGCTCAAACTTGTGGATGCTGGCGGGTAGCGGCGTGGGCCGAGTCCACCAGTGGGGACTGCCTGCCTCTTGCACCACGGCAATCGGCTCGCCATTGACCACATGCGCGGACACGCGGGTGATGTTGATTTTTGGGGCCTCCACCTTCCAGCCCAGCTCGCGGCCCAGGATGTCAACCGGTATGGTTTTTCCTACGTCAGACGCGGTCGTTAACACGGGCGTTGCGCCCAACAAGGCGGCGACCGCCTCGGCCATCGCATTGGCGCCGCCCACATGGCCTGATAGAACGGGAATGACGAATTGCGCGGCATCGTCCACTACCAGCACGCCAGGGTCTTCGTCCTTGCTTTTCAGGTGGGGGGCGATCAGCCGCACGACAGCCCCCAGCGACACGAAAAACACCACCTGGTCAAAGTCGGCAAACAGCGCGGCGATCTCGTCACGGAACGGGCCGCTGTAGGCCCGCACGGGGTTGATCAAGCCGGCCATCAGCGGCGCAAATTTGTCGGCCACGCAAACGCTGGCTTCGGGCATCTGGCGGGCCAGATCGGCGGTTTGCTGGGCACCGTGCTTGGTGATGGCGACTAAAACGACACGTGTGACTGTGCTCATGCGGGAGTTTCCTCTTCTTCAATTTCGGTAGATGTTTTCTTGCGGCAACCGCGCTGCACCTCGCCACGCACGCGGCCTGGGTTTTTCACCAGCAGCAGGGATAAATAGTTGACCTTGGTGCCCTTCAACTCGGCCACGTTGGTGACGATGCGCTCCACTGGCGAACCGGCTTTTTCAATAAAGCGGCTGTGTTGCAACAAGCCACGCCGCTCCAGCAGGTCGATCAGATCGTCGAGCAGGGGCTTGACCTTCATCAGCACCAGGGTGTCGAAGTCTTCGAGCATCTTTTCAACGGCTGCAATGCCGTAGGCCGCGGGCACGATGGCAATGGTGTCGTCCTGCTCGGAAAGCGGCATCTGCAGTCTGGCGCAGGCGGCGTTGAAGGAGGTGACGCCAGGCACGATGTCAATGTTGGCGTTCGCATCAAGTTCCCGCAGCACCCGCGCCAGGTAGCAAAAGCTGGCGTAAGTGGATGCGTCTCCCTCGACCAGAAACAGAACATCCTGCCCATTGGCCAGTAGGGTCTTGACGGTCTCGGCGGCTTTGAGCCAGTGCCGTGCGAGTTTTTCGGTATCGTGTGTCATCGGGAACAGCAGTGACTGATGCTGGACGGGCAGCACCAGCCCGCCCCGCAATGCGATGTCCAGCGCATAGCTTTCCTTGCGCAGGCTGCGCACGGGGTAGGTCCAGACCGTGTCGGTGCGTTCGAGCAAGGCCCAGGCACGGCGGGTGATCAGGCCCGGGTCGCCGGGCCCCAAAGACACGCCAAACAGGCGGCCGGGCGCAACAACCGGAGTAGCTTGTTGAAGGTCAGTCATCAGCTTGCTCCACCTTGCCTGTTTTTGGCAGCGATATTTTCTGAGCGCACACCAGCCACACCGGGTTTTCAGCGGCCATGCGGTTCATGTGCAGAATGGGCTTGCTGCGGGAGGCTTGCAGCTGCAGCACGTCCCAGGCAAAGCCAAGTGCTTTCAGGGTGTCCACCGCTACGCCCAGGTTTTCCAGTGTGACGAAGTTCATCACGAGCCAACCGGAGGGTTTGATGCGCGCCATGATCAGCCTGATCAGCTCTGCCAGTTCACCGCCAGAGCCGCCGATAAACACGGCATCAGGATCCGGCCACTGTTGCAGGCCATCAGGGGCCTTGCCCTGCACGAGGGTGTGGTTGCTGATGCCGAGGCTCTTTCGGTTGCTGCGCACAATGGCGCTGTCGTCTGCGTTTTTTTCAATGGCGTATATGTGCCCCTGGCTGCAAAGGCGTGCGGCCTCCAGGCCGACTGAACCCGAGCCCGCACCGATGTCCCACACCACGCTGGTGACGCGAAGCTGCATGCGCGCCAGTGATACCACCCGAACCTCATTCTTGGTGATAAGTCCTTTTTCCGGGTAACGCTGTTGGTAGCTTGCGTCTGGCAAGCCCAATAGAACGGGCGGTGTCCGCAGTGTGGTTCGCCAAAGCAGCACCACGTTCGGATCGGTAAAAGGCATCTGTGCTGCGGCAGTGATTGCCATGCCGCTGACGATTCGCTCCTCGGGCTGGCACAGCCGCTCGGCCACCGCCATTTCGAAGTCGTCTGCCAAGCCCTCCGTGACCAGCATGCGGGCGATGCGGTCAGGGGTGTTGCCGGGGCTGGTCAGAATGGCCAGGCGGTCATGCTGGCGAATATCGCGAAGCAAGGCGTACAGGCCGTGGCCAGGTTCCGAGCCTTCGATCCAGTCGCCAGCGTCCTTGCTATGGACCGATGAAAATTTCATCTCCTGCCAGGGCAAGCACAGGCGCGCGCAAGCGAGCTGAAGGGTGGACACGTTGGGCAGCACATTCAGTGCCTCGATGCACAGGCGAGAGGCGAGATACGCCGCAATGCCGTGGCACAAAGGATCACCTGTGGCCAACACCACGACTCGTTGACCGGCTGTCTGGGCGTCCCGGATCCATTGCGGCACTTGTGAGAGTGCGCCTGACAGATCCCGCTGTTGCGCCGCTGGATTGATATACCCGGCAAATAATTGCAGGGTGCGGGTACCGCCAATGACAAGTTGCGCCTGTTGCAGGTGGGCCAGGGCGCCGTGGCCCAGACTGGCTGCGCCGTCGTCCAGGACGCCAATGATGTGGCACTTCGTGATGGGGTGGGTGACGTCAGAACTCAAGAGGCCTCCGCTATCTTGTGACCATCAAAGTCACAGACCAGCACTTTCAATTCAAATTGATCGGGGTAACGGGTGCGCAGGGTTTGGATCACCCGCTGTGCCAATGCCGTGTGAAATGCGGTACCGAGGCCGAGCGCATCCATGCGTTCGCCTGCGTAGCGCGCGGTTTCATTCTGGCGAATGGCGTTACACACTTCTGGAGGTGCACCCAGGCTGGTGGCAATGTCGGCAAGCAGGCCGGTATCGACCTCGGCACGTCCGGCGTGGGTGATGGTTTCGCCTTGGGCAATTTTGGTGAGCTTGCCGACCATGCCGCCAATCACTACCTGTTTCAAGCCCGCCTTGACCGCAGCGCCCATGGCATAGCGCAAAAAATCACCCATTTGCACGAAAGCCGGTTCCGGCAGGTGAGGCATTTCTTCCATGACAAATTTTTCGGTGCGTCCTCCCGTGGTCAGCACCACGACGCCATGCCCCAACGTCCCGGCCACTTGTACACCTTGCACCACACTGGCGCGATAGGCCGCCGTGGAGTAAGGTTTGACGATGCCTGTGGTGCCGAGGATGGAGATGCCCCCGAGAATGCCCAAGCGGGCATTCAGGGTCTTTTGGGCCATTTCCACGCCTTGGGGAACCGAAATACAGACTTCAAACCCGCACTCTCCAAGCAGTTCGCCTGCGGCTTCCTGCACGTTGGCTGTGATGTTGCGACGCGGCACCGGGTTGATGGCAGGGCCTCCTACTGTCAGCCCCAAGCCCGGCATGGTCACGGTTCCCACGCCAAAGCCACCTGACAGAAACACTTGGCCGGGCGAGTTGCGCAGCAGGGTGACGTCGGCCGTGAGGTGTGCCTTGTCGGTGCAATCGGGGTCGTCGCCGGCATCTTTGATGACCATGGCGTGCGCGGTGTCGCCATGGACGGCACCGTCAAGTACCTTAAAACTCACCAGGTCCCCGTTGGGAAGCCTGCATTCGATGTTGTCCGGAACCTGCCTGGTGACCAAGCCCAGAGTCGCCGCACGCGCCGCCGCAGCCGAACACGCACCGGTCGTAAATCCGGTGCGGGTACCGCGAGCCGCGTCTTTGTGCATCATGCGGCAACCGGCTTTTGTAACGCTTGTGCTTCAGCCAGGCCGAGCAGGGCGTGAATCGCGGCGACCACCAGGGTGGAGCCGCCCTTGCGTCCTCGAATCACGATCCAGGGGACGGCATATTCAAGCGCCATCAAGTCTTTGGATTCCGCCGCTGACACAAACCCCACCGGCATGCCCACGACCAGTGCGGGGAGGGCGCCTTCTTCGTGAATCAGGCGAACCAACTCAATCAGGGCTGTGGGTGCATTTCCGATGCCGACAATGGCGCCATCAATCAACCTGTGCCGATGCGCCTTGCGCATGGCTTGCACGGCACGGGTTGTTCCTTCCATCTTGGCAAGTTCAATCACATCTGAATCCGAGATGAACTGATGCGTGCCCATGCCGAAATGACCCAGGCGTGGTGCAGACAGGCCTACACAAATCATCTCTACATCGGCCACCACGCGCGTGCTGCGTGACAGGACCGCCGCCACGCCTGCCGCGACCGCCTGCGGGTGAAAGTCGGTCAGGCCATTGAAGTCGAAATCCGCATTGGCGTGAATCATTCGGCGCACGATGGGCCACTGTTCTGATGTGTACGCATGCGCGGCAACCTCGCGGTCAATCACCGCAAAGGAGTCATGCTCAATCGCCCGCCCGGCGGCTGTGAGCTGCTCGGTAATCACATTGGAGGTGTTGCCAGGAGTACTCATGACTGCGCGTGCGCGTGATCGTGATCGTGGTGGTGCGGCAGGGCATCGTCATGGTGGTGACCGCCCATGCCGTGCTCAACGCCAAATTCGCGGTATTTGCAGCCATCGCATGGCATGCGTGATTCCGGCGCGCCGTGTTTCAGGTCATTGACGCGCTCTTCCAGCAGTTCGAAAATTTCGCGTTCAAAGCCAAAATACGTTGTCGAGGTGAATCGTATCGTGGGGTACTGCATCTGGAGGTTGGCCACCTGCTTGGTGATGCGCTCAACCAGGGTTCCATTGAAAAGGTAGTAGGGCAACACCACGACTTGCGTCATGCCCAACAGGCTTTGCCGTTGAACTGCTTTTTCGAGGCGGGGGTAGGTGATGCCTGTGAAGGCCAGATCCACCAGTTCGTGGTCCGTCTCTTCCATCACCCAGCGGGCCATTTTGGCCATCTCACCATTGGCCTGCCGGTCAGATGAACCACGTCCCAAAAGGACAATGCCGGTGGTCGTGGGGTCTGGCATGTCGAGCGCCTGCATGGCTCCTTTGAGACGACGTTTGACAATCGAGAGAATGTGATCACAGGCGGTGAGGTGCGGTGCGTACACAAACTGCACGCCCGGAAACTTGAGCCGCGCACCGTCAATGGCTTGGGGGATGTCCATCTTGACATGCCCTGCCGCGTTCAGAATCAGTGGTACCACCATCACCCGTTGTGCGTCCGTGGCGGCCCGGCGCAGGCCTTCGCTCATGGTGGTTTCTGAAAATTCGATGAAGCAGATTTCAATGCGCCAGTTCGGCTGGCGCAGGCGCCACTGCTGTGCGAATGCTTCAATCTCATCGTTGCCTGATTTTTCGCGTGAGCCGTGGCCCACAAGAAGAATGGTGTCTGTTGTCATGGTATCTCCGAGATTTCGGTGGGAGTGAGAGGTGAATAGGGCGAGTAAGGGTGGGCGTCCTCCGCAGGGACCGCGCTTGCATGGCGAAACCGGTGGGTAAAGCTGGAGTCGTACAGCTTGGACTTGGCCAGCGTTGCCCAGTGGCGGGCACCCAGCGTCGGGCTGGCGATGATCATGGACTGGCTGACGATCTTGGCCTCGCGACACAAAGCTTGGATCGTGGCCACGGTGCCTCGAATAATTTTCTCTTCGCCTGGCCAACTTGCCTTGTGCACCACCACCATCGGCGCGTCATTGGCCCATCCTGCGGCGGTCAGGGCTTGGGTTACGCGGCCCAGCAGCGTGATGCTCAGAAAAATGCACAGCGTGCTGTGGTGTGCCGCGAGGGCCTCCAGTGATTCGCCCTCGGGCATGGGCGTGCGGCCTTCTACCCGGGTGAAGATCATGGTTTGTGTGACTTCGGGCAGGGTCAGGCTTTCAACGGCGGCTGCGGCTGAAGCCATGGCCGAAGACACACCCGGTACCACCTGTATCGGCACACATGCAGCATCCAGCGGTTGCACCACCTCAATCAGGGCGCCATACAGGGTTGGGTCCCCCGTTTGCAAGCGGATCACCGTGTCGTGCAGGCGGGCTTGCGCAATCAACCAGGCGGCCATTTGCTCCAGCGTCATGTCCTTGGAGTCCGCAATGGTGCACCCTTGGGGTGCCCAGCGCGTAGCCGCGGCGTTCACGAGGGAGCCTGCGAACAAAATAGCGCCAGCGCGCGCAATCAGGTCACGTCCCTTGACCGTGATCAGGTCGGGGTCGCCTGGGCCTGCACCCACAAACCAAACGGTGCCCGTGCTCATGGGCCCAACACTTTCAAGCGTTGATTCAACATCGCATCCCTTCCACGCCCATCGCGTGACTGAACAACAGGCGTGAGCTTGCGAAAGGAAGGGGAACAGGGAAGAGAGCCAAAGTTTCGAAACAACGCAGGTCTAGGACATCAATGCCCGAGAGAACGCTGTAAAACATGGCCCGCTGACCCTTGCCCATCGCAAGATCACGCTCAAAAAACCAGGCCGGTCTCCGGGCTCACGAGTTAAGAAGCGTCAGCTCCTTTGCTAGACCACCTTCCCATGCATGTGCACAGTGGTGATTGGTCTGGCTTTGACTCGTTTACCGTTGCGAGGGCAGCGTCGGCATTGCGGGGGTTCATGACAAACCTCTGCGCACCGACTTCCCGTTTAATCCTGCAGACCCAAGCCTGCAAGACACCTGATAACGTGCTGAAAGTGTAGCAGTGAAATTGGGATGGTCAGAATGTGATGTGACTTGCCGGTCGTCAGCATGGGCCGGGTTGCAAGGGCAAAATAGCTGACATGACTCAAAAAGATTCTTCAAAAATTGCGGGCCATCTTCTGGTCGAATGCCTTGTCGCCCAAGGCGTTACCCATGCGTTTGGTGTGCCTGGTGAGAGCTATCTGGCTGTGCTGGATGGCTTTCACCTTCACCGTGACGACATTCGCTTCATCATCAATCGCCAGGAAGGCGGCGCTGCTTTCATGGCCGAGGCGCACGGCAAGCTGACCGGACGACCGGGGGTCTGTTTTGTCACCCGCGGACCGGGTGCAACCAATGCTTCGATCGGTGTTCATACTGCATTTCAGGACTCAACACCCATGGTGCTTTTTGTGGGCGATGTAGCCAGCGATACGCGTGATCGGGAAGCCTTTCAGGAGGTGGACTACCAGAGCTTCTTCGGGCCCAGCACCAAAGGTTTTGCCAAACGTGTAGAACGAATTGACCACGCACACCGCATTCCCGAATACGTGGCGCGCGCCTTCGCAACCGCGATGAACGGACGGCCTGGACCGGTGGTTTTGGTGCTGCCCGAAGACATGTTGGCGCAGCCTGTGGTTGCGCATCCATCCACCAGCGAATGGCCACAAGCCCTGCCGCGAGTTGCAGCTGTTGAAGCCTGGAGTGACCCGGGGTCCTTGCGCACCTTGCGGGAGATGCTATTGAAATCAGAGCGACCGTTTGTGATCGCCGGGGGGGGCGGATGGACGGTCCAGGCCGCGCAGGCCCTGCAGCGCTTTGCCGAGAACTGGAAGCTGCCGGTGGGCAATGCCTTTCGCTTTCAGGACACGTTTGACAACTTTCATCCGCAGTATGCGGGCGATGTGGGCATCGGCTTGAATCCCAGGATTGCACAGCGCATCAAGGACAGTGATCTGGTCATTGCGATTGGCCCGCGTTTGGGGGAAATGACAACGGGTGGCTACACCTTGCTGACAGCGCCGCGGCCGAAGCAAAAGCTGGTGCACATTCATGCCAGTGCTGAAGAGCTCAACCGGGTGTATCAGGCGGACCTCGCCATCAATGCCACCATGAACGCGGCAGCCCGTTCTCTTGAAGTGTTGTCGGCGCCTGTGGCTGTGGCATGGGAGGCGTGGACACAAGCTTGTCAGGATGACTATCAGGCCAACCTCGTGCCGCAGGTCTTGCCGGGTGATATTGACATGCCAGCCCTTGTTGCGACCTTGCAAAAACATCTGCCGGAGGACGCCGTGTTGACCAACGGTGCGGGCAATTTTGCGAGCTGGATGCATCGGTTTTATCAACATCACGGGTTGGTCAAAGGCTTCAAGACGCAACTTGCACCGACCAACGGCGCCATGGGTTACGGCGTGCCCGCGGGTATTGCTGCGGCTATCACGACCGGGCGACTGGCCTTCACCATTGCAGGAGACGGCGACTTCTTGATGAATGGACAAGAGCTGGCAACGGCCGTCCAATACGGAGCCAAGACCATCATTGTCTTGCTCAATAACAGCATGTTTGGCACCATCCGTATGCACCAGGAACGCGAGTATCCGCAGCATGTGACGGGCACACAACTTCATAACCCCGACTTTGCAGCGCTTGCCCTCGCGTATGGGTATGCAGGCGTGCGTATCACTCAAACTGCTGAGTTTGAACCCGCATTGCTGGCCGCTATTGCGCGGACCCAGGGTACCTTGATCGAAGTCAAGCTCGACCCGGAAGTCATCACGACACGGGGAACCTTGTCTGCCATCACGGCACAAGCGTTGCAGAAGTAGTAGGCATCAATAACTGATGGTGTGTGCACGCGCATTCCCAATTTTCATATGGGAGAAGTAGGTTTAATTGCGGCATCGTTTTGCCCGTTTTTCGAGTGGCACGTTTAGTGCATTCTGCCAATGGCAGCCCTCTGGTTTGAGCGGGTTTGGCCGGAGACGGACGTCAAGTCCGGCGCTTAGGGTATCTCCTGATCCTGGCTGGACGTGGTGCCGCACCAATGTGGAACACAATGGGCGACGATGTTTTTGTTTTGACAACTTTTAATTCATTGGAGTGCTATGAAACTTAACAAGTTGATACTTGCCTTGGGCCTGACTGGTGCCAGTCTCGTCGTACAGGCGGCAGGAACTCTGATCTATTGCTCCGAAGCCAGTCCAGAGGGTTTTGACTCCGCACAATACACCGGTGGTACGACGTTTGACGCCGCGGGCCATGCGGTGTTCAACCGGCTGGTGGCTTTCAAAAAAGGGGGGACTGACATCGAACCGAGCCTGGCCACGTCATGGACCATTTCTGAAGACGGCCGAACCTACGCGTTCAAACTCCGCCCTGGCGTGAAGTTTCACACCACAGAGAATTTCAAACCCTCCCGTGATTTCAACGCGGACGACGTGATCTTCACTTTCGGACGCATGTCGGACAAAACGCACCCGTTCAACAAAGCCTACCCGGCAGGGTTTCCGTTTGCGTCCGACACAGGTCTGGACAAGAATATCGCGGCCATTTTGAAGACTGACCCCTTGACGGTTGTCTTTCAGTTGAAAAACCCGGATGCGGACATGTTGGCCAAGATCGGCTTACCTTTTGCATCCATCTTGTCCGCTGAGCATGCGGAAAAATTGCTGGCCGCCGGCCAGGCGTCCATGATCAACCAGCAGCCCGTAGGCACCGGTCCCTTCCTGCTCAAGCGCTACCAGAAAGACTCGCAGATTCGCTATGCGAAGTTTGCGCAGTACTGGAACGCCAAGAATGTACTGGTGGACAACCTGATTTTTGCCATCACGACCGACGCATCGGTGCGTGTGCAAAAACTCAAGGCGGGCGAGTGCCACATCATGTCTCAGCCCAAGCCACAAGACATTGCCGGTCTGCGCGCTGACCCGGCCCTGAAAATGGATTCAGCGCCTGGTTTCAATATCGGTTACCTCAGCTACAACACTGAAAAAACCCAGACTTCCAAACTCGAAGTGCGTCAGGCACTCGATATGGCCATCAATCGCAAGGCCATCATCGACGCCGTGTATCAAGGTCAAGGTCAAGAGGCGAGCAACCCGTTCCCTGCCTCGCTCTGGTCCTACAACAAGACCCTGAAAAACGCTGATTACAACCCCGAGAAGGCCAAGGAGTTGCTCAAGAAGGCCGGCTATCCTGATGGTTTTGAATTGAGCTTGTGGGCCATGCCTGTGCAACGCCCGTACAACCCCAATGCCAAACTGATGGCAGAGATGATCCAGTCTGACTGGGCCAAGATTGGCGTCAAAGCCAAGATCACCCAATATGAGTGGGGTGAGTACCTCAAGCGTTTGAAAGCTGGCGAGCATGACACCGGCTTGATTGGCTGGACCGGCGACTACGCCAGTCCGGACAACTTTTTGGGTGTGTTGTTGACCTGTGAAGCGGTTGGCGGCTCCAACTATGCCCGCTATTGCAGCAAAGAGTTTGATGCCCAGGTACTCAAAGCGCGTAACAGCACGAACCTGAAAGAACGCACAGACCTTTACATGAAGGCGCAAGTCGTGTTCAAGCGCGATCTTCCATGGACCACGATTGCTCACTCAACCGTGAACCAGCCGATGCGCAAGGAGCTCAATGGTTTCAAGATCAGCCCTTTTGGTGATTACAACTTTGAGGGCGTCAGCGTCAAATAATCAACCACACGGTTTGAATTGAAAACTGGCAATTGACGCGACAGCAGGCAGGGCGCTCGACATGATCGGGGTCCTGCCTTCTTTGTTTATGAAGGCTTGATTGATGTTTGCTTATATTCTCAAGCGCCTGGGCGTGTTGATTCCCACTTTTTTCGGAATCACGCTGCTTACGTTTTCTCTCATTCGTCTGATTCCCGGTGACCCGGTCGAGGTAATGATGGGCGAGAGGACGCTGGATCCTGCGGTCCACGCTGCCGCCTTGACCCGTCTGGGTCTGGACAAACCGCTGCCCATTCAATATTTCAACTACCTGTCCCAGTTGGCTCATGGTGATCTGGGGGCGTCCTTGAAGACGCAGGCCACGGTGTGGAGTGAGTTCAAGGTCTTGTTCCCTGCCACGCTGGAACTTGCGATCGTCGCCTTGATGTTTGCGCTGATCGTGGGCCTCGTGGCGGGCGTGATTGCCGCCGTCAAACGGGGTACGTTTGCCGACCACGGGGTCATGACGATCGCCTTGACGGGTTACTCCATGCCCATTTTCTGGTGGGGACTGTTGTTGATTTTGGTATTTTCGGTGGGGCTGGGGTGGACGCCCGTGTCGGGTCGACTGGATCTGGTCTTTGATGTGCCGCCCCAAACCGGGTTCATGTTGATTGACGCCTGGCGTGCCGAATTGGCCGATCCGCTGGTCAACAAGGGGGCCTTGTGGGATGCCGTGCGTCACCTGATCCTGCCTGCTGTTGTGTTGGGCACCATACCGCTGGCGGTCATTGCGCGCATGACGCGGTCCAGCATGCTCGAAGTGCTTCGTGAAGACTATGTGCGCACGGCCCGCGCGAAGGGTTTGTCGCCAGCACGCGTCGTGTTCGTTCACGCCTTGCGCAATGCCTTGATTCCGGTGCTGACCGTGATCGGCCTGCAGGTCGGAACACTGATGGGGGGAGCGGTGTTGACCGAAACCATTTTTTCCTGGCCCGGTATCGGCAAGTGGTTGATCGACGCCATCGGACGACGTGATTATCCCGTGGTGCAAAACGGGATCTTGTTGATTGCCACGCTGGTGATATTGACCAATTTCCTGGTCGATATTTTGTATGGCGTCGCCAATCCGCGCATTCTGCATCAGCGCTAAACAGGAGCCGCCCACATGCGTGCAATTGATATAAAAGCCAGCGGGCAGGCGTTGACCGCACACGCCGAATTGGAAGCGGTTCTGGCTTATCCCTCGCCGTTGGCCGAATTCTGGCGTGGTTTTTCGAAAAACAAAGGCGCAGTGGCTGGTTTGGCCTTCATGGTGCTGGTCGCATTGCTGGCAGTTTTTGCGCCTTGGGTTGCGCCCTATGACCCGGTGGAGCAGTTTCGGGACCACTTCCTGCAGCCGCCGGTCTGGAATGGCGGTACTGCGCAGTTCCTGTTTGGAACCGATGAGTTGGGTCGAGACATCCTGTCACGCCTGATCCATGGCGCCAGGTTGTCCTTGCTCGTCGGTTTGGTTTCCGTGTTGCTGGCCCTGATTCCCGGCGTCACGCTGGGCCTGGTGGCTGCGTTCTCGGGCAAGGTCGCAGACGGTCTGATCATGCGTTTGATGGACATCATGATGGCCTTGCCCGCACTGTTGCTGGCGGTGGCGATCATCGCCATTCTGGGGCCCGGTCTGCGTAATGCGATGGTGGCTATTGCCTTGGTGTCGCTGCCGGCGTACGTGCGGCTTTCCAGGGCCTCGGCCATGACCGAGCTCAGTCGAGACTACGTCACGGCGGCACGCTTGTCTGGCGCCGGGCAGTTGCGTCTGATGTTTGTCACCGTCTTGCCCAATTGCATGGCCCCGTTGATTGTTCACGCCACCATGAGCTTTTCGGCCGCCATTCTGGAGATTTCTGCACTTGGATTTTTGGGGCTGGGTGTGCAGCCGCCGTTGCCTGAGTGGGGAACCATGCTGGCCTCGGCGCGTGATTACATTGAGCGTGCCTGGTGGGTGGTGACGCTTCCAGGCCTGACGATTCTGTTGTCGGTGTTGGCCATCAACCTGATGGGGGATGGCCTGCGTGATGCCCTCGATCCCAAATTGAAAACAGCGTCTTGATCAAGCGTGACAGGAACTGAGCATGAGTTTGTTGGACATACGAAATTTAAGTGTCGAGTTCGGACCGTCGGGGCACGCCTTTCGGGCTGTCGATGGCGTTGACATGACCGTCAATCCAGGTGAAATTCTGGGCGTTGTTGGCGAGTCCGGGTCGGGCAAGTCCGTCACCATGATGGCCTTGATGGGCCTGCTGCAAGGACAGGGGAGGGTGGAGGCGGACCAGTTGCAGTTTGATGGAAAAGACTTGCTGCGCATCTCGGACGCGCAACGGCGCAAGATCCTGGGCAAGGACATGGCCATGATCTTTCAGGACCCCATGACGTCCCTGAATCCCTGCTTTACGGTGGGGTTCCAGTTGATTGAGGTGTTGCAACAGCATCTGGGGCTGCGTGGTGCGGCGGCCAAATCGCGCGCCATCGAACTGCTGGAGATGGTGGAGATACCTGGCGCCAGGGGGCGTCTGGACAACTACCCTCATCAGTTTTCCGGTGGCATGAGTCAGCGGGTGATGATTGCCATTGCCATTGCCTGCAACCCCAAATTGTTGATTGCCGACGAGCCCACAACAGCGCTGGATGTAACGATTCAGGCCCAGATCATGGACCTGCTGGTGAATTTGCAAAAGGCACAGGGCATGGCCTTGATCATGATCACCCACGATCTGGCTGTTGTCGCCGAAGTGGCACAGCGCGTGGCGGTGATGTATGCCGGACAGGTGGTTGAGCAAGGCGCCGTGGCTAATCTGTTCTCACGGCCCGCTCATCCGTATACGCATGCCTTGCTTCAGGCTGTGCCTGAGCGCAGCCGTGGTGCGAGACGTTTGAACACCCTGGGTGGCATTGTGCCGGGTCAGTATGACCGGCCAGCAGGTTGTTTGCTGGCGCCGCGTTGCCCGTCCGTTCAAGAAAAATGCATGACCCAAAAGCCCCAACTCGAAGCCCATGGTGATGTTCGGGTGCGTTGCTTCTTCCCGCTGTCCGTGGAGGTTGGCGTATGAGTGATGTTGTCATGCGAGCCGATGGCCTGACCCGTCATTATGAGGTGTCACAGGGGTTTATGAAGCCCAAACTCACGGTGAAAGCCCTGAACGGGGTTTCATTCACCCTGGAGGCAGGTAAAACACTGGCGGTGGTGGGCGAATCGGGTTGCGGCAAAAGCACCCTGGCCAGGCAGCTGACTTTGGTGGAGCCCCCCAGTGGCGGCGCCTTGACGCTGGATGGCGAGCTGGTCAACCCGAGAGACACGGGCCAGCGCCAGCGTTTGCGCAGCCGGGTGCAGATGGTGTTTCAAAACCCCTATGCGTCCCTGAATCCCCGGCAAAAAATAGAGGCGCAGTTGGCCGAACCCTTGCTGCTCAACACACCCCTGTCGGCGCAAGAACGGGCCGATGCGGTCACCAGCATCATGCAGCGCGTGGGCTTGCGTCCGGAATACCGTCACCGCTATCCCCATATGTTCTCGGGCGGGCAGCGTCAGCGCATTGCCATTGCGCGCGCCATGATCCTGCAACCCAAGGTGTTGGTGGCGGATGAGCCCACCTCGGCGCTTGACGTGTCCATTCAGGCCCAGGTACTGAACCTGTTCATGGACCTGCAGGAAGAGTTCAACACGGCTTACGTTTTTGTCTCCCACAACCTGGCGGTGGTGGAGCATGTGGCCAATGACGTGATGGTGATGTACCTGGGACGGGTGGTGGAGACCGGGCCCAAAACGCTCATCTTCGCCAGGCCGATGCATCCCTACACGCAGGCGCTGCTGTCGGCCACGCCATCAATCGATTCCCATCAGCGGCAGAAAAAAATCAAAATTGTGGGTGAATTGCCCAGTCCTTTGAACCCACCGTCAGGATGTTCTTTTCATAAGCGCTGCCCCTACGCGGATCAGCGATGCACGGTTGAAGTGCCTGAGCTGCGATCGCTGGAGGGGCGTCATATCGCCTGCCACCATGCGGAGTCATTGACGCCAACAGCCTTACGCTGAATACAAACGAAAAAAGCCGACTTGTGTCGGCTTTTTGTATCCAGCAACCGCTGATTATTTGAGGTGCTTGCCGATCAGGCCAGCCATCTCGAACATGGACACTTGGGCTTTGCTGAAGATTTCTTTCAGCTTGGCGTCGGCGTTGATCATGCGCTTGTTGACTTCGTCTTGCAGCTTGTTCTTTTTGATGTAAGTCCACAGCTTGCTCACCACTTCAGTGCGTGGCAGCGGGGTTGCACCCACGACAGCCGCGAGAGCGGCGCTAGGCGTCAGGGCCTTCATGAACGCTGCATTGGCGGTCCGCTTTTTGGCGGGGGCTTTTGGTGCAGCTGCCTTTTTGGCCGGAGCGGCTTTCTTGGCAGGTGCCGCTTTTTTAGCGGGTACGGCCTTTGGGGCTGCTGCCTTGGCGGCTACTTTCTTGGCTGGTGCTGCAGTTTTTGCAGGCGCAGCGCTCTTTGCCGGTGCTACTTTCTTTGCGGGAGCAGCTTTTTTTGCCGGTGCTTTTTTCGCAGTTGCCATGATTTATTGTCCTTCTAGAAGTTGATTAATCACCAGCAAAAAACTGCTTCTTCACTGGCACAGCGGATGCTACTGGAGAATGGGTGCGTCTCCAAGGGAAAAAACGCATATTTCATTGGTAAATGTTGTTTTTCCCGTGGGTAAATCAACTGCTGCCCACTCTGGACCGCAAATGCAGGCCGATCTCGTCGCTGTGCGGTGTTCACGCAGTTCAACAGGTGCCTCCGTTAACATCCCGCCACAACACACTATTTCAATTCAAGGACCCGGACGATGAACCCACAATTTTCAACCTGCGACCTCTGCGATGCCCATAAAAACGACGCCCCGACAGAGTTCAGGGTGTTGCCACCGGTGTTTCGTGATTTTGGCGCGCTGCGCAAGTTCTGCGGACCGGTCGTGACCGTGAAATGCTTTGAAGACAATTCACTTGTCAAAGCCGCGGTGGATTCCATTGGTTTCGAAGAAACGCCCACCGGGCGGATTGGTAAGGTGCTGGTGGTAGATGGTGGTGGCTCCTTGCGCCGCGCCTTGTTGGGCGGCAACCTGGGAGCCGCGGCCGTCAAAAACGGGTGGGCAGGCGTGGTCATCGACGGTTGCGTGCGCGACGTGGCAGAACTGGCTGCCGACCCCATAGGTATCCGGGCACTCGCCAGCATGCCGTTGCCCACCGAGAAACGCAACCAGGGGCAAAAGGACCTGGACGTGCAGATTCAGGGTGTCTGGGTTCGCCCGGGCGACTGGCTCTATGCCGATGAAGATGGCATGGTGGTCAGCGCCAGGTCTTTGGTCTGATTCAGGACGGCTTCGCCAGTCCACGGGCGGGCAGGGTGGCGAGCATCACCCCCAGCAGCGCGATGCCAAATGCCAGCAGCTGGGAGCCTTGCAATGTCTCGCCCAAAGCAAAGACGCCGACCAAGGCCGCCGAAATAGGGAGCATCACGGTAAAGACGCCCGCTTTGGCGGCGGGTACGGTTTTCAGGCCGGTCATCCACAACCACACCGTCCAGACGCTCGCGGCCAGCGCGTAAAAAACCAGCAACAACCAGGTGCCGGGCACCACCGCGCCAAAGTCGAATGACAAGGCCATGTAGAGGCCCAGGGGTGTCATCAAAACAAAACCCCACAGGTTGATGAGCGCAGTGATGCGTTTCGGGCTCAGAGCACCCGTGAGCTTTTTGCCGATGACGGCGTAGGCGGCTTCACACAGGACAGCGCCAAACACCAGCAGATTGCCAAAAATCATATTTTTTTGAGCTAAATCAGCCTCTAGCCCAGGTACAGCGTGCGCAGGCAGCTCTGTTTTTGATAGCGAAAAAAGTCCAATGCCCAAGGCAGCGCATGCAATGGCAGCCCAGACACGAAGCCCAATTCGCTCGCGCAGGAAAAACCAGCTCATCAGCGCGACGGCCGCTGGGATCGCGGCCATGATCACGCCCGCTGACACCGCACTCGTCATGCTGACGCCATACAACATGCAGATGGAGAAAAGGAAATTGCCCAGCAGGGACTCCAGAAAGACGAGCTTTTTGGTCTGCAAGCTCATCAGTGCCTCATGGGGTGGCTTTTTCAGCCAGTGGGGCATGGCGAGCACCCCGATGCCAAAGCGCAACCAGGCGAGCAAAAAAACCGGCAGCGCCGCCACCAGCGGCTTGGACAAGGCCACATAGCTGCCCACCAGAGACATGCTCAAGGCGAGGAGAAAATAAGCGGTGAGGCGATGGGAGGTGCTTTGCGAAGGGGTCGGAGAGTGCGCCACGGGAGTCGTTTGTCTGAAAAATGAGAGGCCTGAATCATGCCTGATAGGCGCCCTCTGCTGCGGGGTGTATTGGCTCAGTGCCCGAAGCGCAAATTGGTACCAGCCAGTGCTTGAAACTGAGGTACCTTTGATATCTACCAACAAGAGGTCAGTTCATGGGTATGGGTCATTTCGCCTACGCGAACAACAGCAACCGCTTTCTGACATCGGCAGAGCTTGACGTGCAACCCTTTGCGGTGATTGGCGTGCCATTTGATGGCGCAGTGACCAACCGGCCGGGCGCCCGGTTTGGGCCCCAGGAGATCCGTCGCGCCAGCCTGATGCTGTGTGATGGCCTGCACCCATTTTTTGGTGCCTCACCCGTTGAGCATTTGGGGGACGGGCATGACATGCGCCTGCCCAACGCATCGCCTCTGGTTGACGTGCGCGAACACATCCAGGCCCAGGCGGCTACCCAAATGGCCCGACACCATTGTGTTTTTATGGGGGGCGATCATTCCATTACCCTGCCACTCTTGCGGGCCGCCTATGCGCAACATGGCGAACTGGCACTGGTGCACTTTGATGCGCATTGCGACACCTGGACCGATCATTTTGGCGAGCCCTCCGGCCACGGGACCTGGACCTATGAGGCCATTCAAGAGGGTTTGGTCAGCCCCCGGCACACGGTTCAAATCGGTCTGCGCTCCAGTGGGGAGCGGGCGGCACGTGAGTATGTTCAAGACCAGGGGGGCTTGATTTACACCGCGCGGCAACTGCGCGGTCTTGATGGGGTGGGGCTGCAGCCGCACATTGCCGCCATTCGGGAACGGCTGGGCAACCGGCCGTGCTACCTGACGCTGGACATTGACTGTCTGGACCCGGCCTTCGCGCCCGGAACAGGCACGCCCGAGCCTGGTGGCATGACGAGCTCACAGGTGCTGACTTTTCTTGAAGAGTTGGCAGGTTTGAATATGGTCGGCATGGACTGCGTGGAAGTGGCACCCGCTTACGACCATGCGGAGTTGACCAGCCATGCGGCGGCGACATTCGTCTGGACCTACCTGTGCGGTCAGGTGGCCAAGCGCTCAGCGTGGTGAGTTGTCCGTGCTACTCAATTCCGACACCCAACTCAACCGTCAAAGCTATTACGAAGCCAGCGTGGTGCGTGGGCCACTGGCAGAGTCACTGCAAGGGGACATCCGCGCCGATGTGGTGGTGGTCGGTGCTGGTTTTGCGGGGCTGTCGGCGGCTATTGAGTTGGCGCAACAAGGCCTGCGTGTGGTGGTGCTGGAGGCTGACCGGGTTTGCAGCGGCGCCTCGGGTCGCAATGGCGGGCAGGCCATCGTCGGATTTGCCAGCGGACAGGCGCCGTTTGAGCAGCAACTGGGCCGGGCTGATGCACGCCTGGCCTGGGACATGTCGGTTGAAGCCATTGCGTTGATCGACGAACGGATTGCGCAGTTTGGCATCGATTGCGACCGTGTTCATGGGTACCTGTATGTGGCCGACTCTGCGCGCAAGGCACGTGCACTGGAGGACGACATGCAGTCGATGGCGCGCGACTATGGATTCACCTGCGATTTTTTTCGCGGTGCGAGAACCCAGGCCCACATCGAAAGCCCGCGTTACTGCGCCGCGGCCTATGACCGGGTATCGGGCCATTTGCACCCTCTGAAGTACGGTTTGGGTCTGGCTGAGGCGGCACGCGCGCTGGGCGTGCAGATTTACGAGCACTCTCCCGTGGTGGATATCCGGCGTGGCGCGAGCCTGATCGCTTGCACCCGCCAGGGCAGGGTGACCGCAAAGTTCGGGGTTTTGGCAGGCAATTGCACCCTGGGCGAATACGGGCCGGGTGTGGCGCCCGAGATTGCGCCACGCATCATGCCGGTGGGGACCTATATCGTGGGCACTGCACCCATGGACCCGGCGCTTTGCCGGCGCCTGATACCCAGCAATGCGGCCGTATGCGATAACAATTTTGTGCTGGACTATTTTCGATTCAGCGCTGACCATCGCATGCTTTTCGGTGGACGGGTCAGTTACACCACCCGCACGCCTGCTGATCTGCAGGGTGTGATGACGGCACGCATGAGGCAAGTGTTTCCGGCACTGCAGCAGGTACCTGTTGAGTATGTCTGGGGCGGTTTTGTCGATATCAGCATGAACCGGGCGCCCGACTTTGGACGCTTGGGCGACAACTTGTATTACCTGCAGGGATTCAGTGGTCATGGGCTTGCCCTGGCTGGGTTGGCCGGTCGCCTGGTGGCTGAGGCAGTCTCAGGCCAGGCCAGGCGCCTGGATGTGTTCACCCGCTTGCAGCATCGATCATTTCCCGGGGGCGCGCTGCTGCGCATGCCAACGTTGGCGCTGGGCATGTTGTTTCATCGGCTGCGCGATTGACTCTGAGATCCCCCCAGCCAGGGGGCCGGATGACTTTATTCTGGCGGCAGCCGTTGGAGTGCCGTCAACACAGCCTGTGCCAGCATCGGGCCACACCGTTCGATTTCAGCAAGCGGTGCGTAGCCATAACCAATCACCAGGCCTTTGGCGTCGGTGCGCTTGAGGCAATAAACCGACAAGGCGCGCACGGTCAGGCCCGACTGGTTGATGCGGTCTGCCAACGCCTTGTCATCAAGTGCCTCAGGCAGACGCAGACACAGGTGCAATCCCTGTTCTGCCCCGGTGATTTGGGCCTGTGCACCCAGGCAGGGTTTAAGCGCTTCAAGCAGACAGCGCCTGCGCTCGGCGTAGCTTTGCCTGGCTTTGCGCAGGGCGCTGGCAAAGTGCCCCATCTCAATGAACTCCGCCAAAGCGGCCTGCAGTGGCATCTGGCCGGGCCGATTCAGGTCGTAGTGCGCCTGCTTGAACGATGTCACCAGCCCTTTGGGAACAACCAGATAGCCCAGTTTGAGACCGGGGTAGAGCACCTTTGAGAACGACCCCATGTAAAGCACGCGTTCGTCCGTATCCAACCCTGCCAGCGATGAGATTGGAGGGCCGCTGAACCGGAACTCACTGTCATAGTCGTCCTCCAGTACCCAGGCTTTGTGCTTGCGGGCAATGGAAAGAACTTGATGCCTGCGGGCCAGTGACATCACCGCGCCGGTGGGATATTGGTGCGATGGCGTCACGTAAATCAGGCGCGCAGGCGTGGCTTCGTCCCCGGGTTGTGGGGCAATTCCATGTTGATCAACCGATACAGGATGGGGTTTGAGACCGGTGGCCATGAACGCTTTGACAGCGCCCCAGTAAGCCGGGTCCTCCACCCACACCGTGTCATGGTGGTCAGCCAGGAGATGCGCACACAACTCCAGTGACTGTTGGGTTCCGCTGGTGATGATGACCTGCTCAACCGCTAGTGGCAAGCTTCTGAATACCCGCAAATAGTCGGCAACTGCTCGCCGCAGCGGACCGTAGCCGCCTGAGTAGCTGTAGTCCAGCATATCGGGGAAGGTTTTTCGCCAATGTTTGTTCTGCAGACGCTGCCACAAAGCGACAGGAAAAGCACTGAAGTCCGCCATGCCGGGGGTAAACGGCTGAATTTCGAGTTGATTGGCGCAGAAAAGGGAGGTGATGGCCTCCCCGCGCCTGGATAATTTCACTTCCTGATTGTCGGGTGCGTGGTGCCTGCGAATCGCAGGCTTGGGTACGCTCTTGTTCACATAGGTGCCGCTGCCCACGTGGCTGACCAGATAACCCTCAACCCCGAGTTGATTGAGGGCGGCAACTACCGTGTTGCGCGACATCTTTAGGTCCTGGGTGAGTTCGCGGCTGGAGGGGAGACGATCCCCGGCCGCCAACTTGCCGTCCAGAATGGCACGGCGCAGCGCCTCATACAGTTGACGGTGCAGTGGCAACTTGGTTTGCAGGCTCAGTTGCGCGATATCCGTCAGCAAGAGTTCGGAGAGCATAAAGTGGCACCATACACTTGGATTAAATGGCTCCTATTGTGAGCCAATTGCACAAGCAGAATGGCTCTATAAGCACGGAGAGATTCATGAACAAACCACCATGCCTGGTCTGGTTGCCAATGGATCACCGCCTGTTGGGGTCTTCTGAAAAGCAGATGCCCTTCCTGGTTCTTGGCGACAAATACGCTCGGGCTGTTAAAGATGTTGCGTTGGCGCAGCCTGTACTTTTTCCTTTGGCCGATGCAAGTCAAATTCCCGATCTACTGAACCTGGTGGATGGTGTCATGCTCACGGGATCGCCGTCCAATGTGCATCCCTCCCACTTCAACGAAGAGCTCTCTGATGCAGACCTGCCTTTGGATATGGCGCGTGATGCGCTGACCCTGGCCTTGGTGAGCGCCTGCATTGAACAGCGTGTGCCTCTGCTTGGCATCTGCCGGGGCTTTCAGGAAATCAATGTGGCCTTGGGTGGCACGCTTCGCCAGCAAGTGCATTCGGCACAGGGGTTGATGGATCATCGGGCGCAGGACGAGCTTTCATACCAGGACCAATACGCGCCGACCCATGAAGTCAAATTTTTGCCAGATTCGGTGTTTGCCTGCTGGGCAGGTGCCGAAACGGCTCGGGTCAATTCCTTGCATGGGCAAGGCATCGGGCAATTGGCTCAGGGTTTGCGTGCACTGGGTCACGCGCCAGATGGACTGGTCGAGGCCTTTGAGGTGGAGGGTGCAGGCGCCTTCGCTTACGCGGTGCAATGGCATCCGGAGTGGCGCTGTCTGGAAACGCCTTTTTACACCGCCATATTCGAGGCTTTTGGCAATGCCTGTCGCGCCCGTCAAAATGACCGCTTGAATGATTCTGAACATACGCTGCATGCCGCAGCCGGGAGCCCATGATGAATGATAAAAAAGCAATGAACTTCAATGATCTGGAGCAATGGCTCAACGAGCGCCGCGTGACCGAGGTGGAGTGCCTGGTGCCCGACTTGACCGGCGTTGCCCGTGGCAAAATTTTGCCTCGCGGAAAATTTACCGAGGACCGTGGCATGCGTTTGCCGCAGGCCATTGTGGCCATGGGGGTGACGGGCGAGTTTCCTGAAAGTGGCCCTTACTACGACGTGATTGACCCGACCGACAAAGACATGCAGTTGCGCCCAGATCCGTCAACGGTGCGCATTGTTCCCTGGGCCACCGACCCCACGGCGCAAGTGATTCATGACTGTTTTGACCACCAGGGCAATTTGGTGCCTTTCGCGCCCCGGTCAGTGCTGCGCAAGGTCTGCGACCTGTTTGCGGCCGAAGGCCTTCAGCCCATCGTGGCCCCGGAACTTGAGTTTTACCTGACCGCCCGCAACACCGATCCCAACACCCTTTTGAAGCCGCCCATCGGACGCAGCGGTCGAGCGGAGACGTCACGGCAGGCCTACAGCATTGACGCGGTCAATGAGTTCGATCCGCTATTTGAAGAGATCTACGACTACAGCGACAAGATGGAGCTGAACGTCGACACCCTGATCCATGAGGTCGGCGCGGGGCAGATGGAAATCAACTTTTTCCACGCAGAGCCGATGGGTCTGGCGGATGAGGTCTTTTTCTTCAAACGAACCGTGCGTGAGGCGGCGCTGCGTCACGACATGTACGCCACCTTCATGGCAAAACCCATTGCCGGGGAGCCGGGAAGTGCGATGCATGTGCACCAGAGCTTGCTGGATGTGGCCACGGGCAAGAATGTGTTCAGTAACGACGATGGCACACCCTCCGAGACTTTCATGCATTACATTGGTGGCCTGCAGCGCTACATCCCCGCGGCCATGGTGCTGGTGGCGCCGTACGTCAACAGTTACCGTCGTCTGTCGCGCAACACGGCAGCGCCCATCAACATCGAATGGGGTTATGACAACCGCACGGTTGGCATCCGTTCGCCCATTTCGTCTCCCGCTGCGCGCCGGGTAGAAAACCGGGTGATTGGTGCGGATGCCAACCCTTACGTCGCGATGGCGATGACCCTGGCCTGCGGCTACCTGGGTATCAAAAACAAGATCAAACCCAAACCCGAGATGAAGGGTGATGCCTACCTGGCCCCTTACTCGCTGCCCCGCAGCCTGGGCGAAGCGCTGGACTGGTTGCGCCGGGAGTCTGACTTGCACGAGGTGCTGGGCAAGGAATTCATCACCGTGTATTCAGAGATCAAGGAGTTGGAGTTTGATGAATTCATGAAAGTGATTTCGCCCTGGGAGCGGGAGCATCTGCTTCTGCACGTTTGATTCAACCATTGGCCCCCTGAAAGGACGATCAGCATGAATGCGTTTACCGATACCCAACACCTCAGCACCCGGGAAATACAGGCCTTGGACAGTGCCCATTTTCTTCACCCCTTCACGGATTTCAAGGATTTGGCCTCCCGCGGGTCGCGCGTGATCACCAAAGCGGATGGCATCTATGTATGGGACTCTGAGGGTGAAAAAATGCTGGATGCCATGAGCGGCCTCTGGTGTGTCAACGTCGGATACGGCCGAAAAGAGCTCGCTGACGCGGCCTATCAGCAAATGATGACCCTGCCGTTCTACAACAGCTTCTTTCAGACCACCAACGTGCCCGCAGTTCGCCTTGCAACACGGCTGGCTGAGCTGGCACCCACTGTGGGTGACCGCAGCTTTCAGCATGTTTTTTACTCTTCCAGCGGCAGCGAAAGCAATGACTCGAATGTGCGCATGGTTCGGCGCTATTGGGACCTGCTGGGGCAACCGCAGCGTAAGGTGATCATCAGCCGCATCAACGCCTATCACGGCAGCACGATGGCTGGCGCTTCTCTGGGGGGCATGAGTGGCATGCATGCGCAAGGTGACCTGCCGATCCCCAATATCACCCACATTGAGCAGCCCTACTTTTTTGAGAATGGCCTGCCAGGTGAAACTTCGGATGAGTTCGGCCTTCGCGCAGCGCGCTGGTTGGAGGACGAAATTCTGGCCGTGGGGCCTGACAGGGTGGCTGCATTTATTGCGGAGCCTCTTCAAGGTGCCGGTGGGGTGATTATTCCGCCTGACACCTATTGGCCGGAAATCCAGAGGATTGTGGACAAATACGGCATTTTGTTGATCAGTGACGAGGTGATTTGCGCCTTTGGCCGCCTGGGGCATTGGTTTGCCTATGAAAAGTTTGGCTACAAGCCAGACTTGGTGACGTTTGCCAAAGCGGTTACCAGTGGCTACATCCCCTTGGGCGGCGTGATGGTCGGTAATCGTGTGGCCAAGGTTCTGGTGGAGCAGGGCGGTGAGTTCAATCATGGCTACACCTACAGCGGGCATCCGGTGGCTTGTGCCGTGGCCCTTGCCAATCTGGACATCATGGAAGAGGAGCAACTGCCCCAGCGCGTCAAAGGCGAGATGGGGGCTTATCTGGCCCGACGCTATGTGGAGTTGAATGAGCATCCTCTGGTGGGTGTGGCCGAGACCTGTGGGTTTGTCGCCGGGTTGGTTTTGGTCAAAAACAAAAAGACCAAAGAACGTTTTCACGCCGACGACTCGGTGGGCATGGTGTGTCGTGGACATTGCTTTCGCAACGGGCTGATCATGCGGGCCGTGGGTGACCGGATGATCATTTCGCCCCCGCTGGTGATGACAGAAGCTGATATTGATGAAATGATGCGCCTGATTCGACTGGCTTTGGACCTGACCCACAAGGAACTGAAAGCAAAAGGCCTTCTTTGAAAGGGGAAGAAGCTGAATTGGTCTGTTTATTGCTTACCGTAAACTAGAGTTTTTAATTCCCAAACTTAATATTGGAGTGACTGACATCATGAAAAAGTACCTGTGGTCGTTTGCGCTTTCGGCGGTGGTCCTGGCCGCCTGCGGCAAAAAAGAAGAGGCGCCGGTGGCGGTCGTCGCTCCGGCACCTGCTGCCAGCGCGCCTGCAGCGATCGCAGTCAACTCTGAAGAAAAAGTTCTCAATATTTATAACTGGCCCGACTATATTCCTGAGGGCATGATTGCGGCCTTTGAGAAGGAGTCAGGCATCAAAGTCAATTACGACACCTTTGAGACCAATGAGGCCTTGCACGCCAAGCTGGTGGCTGGCAACACGGGCTACGACATCGTGGTGCCAGGCACCGTGTTCGCCAAGCCACAGATTGAAGGCGGACTGCTTCAAGCGCTCGATAAGTCAAAGATCCCCAATCTGGCCAACCTGGATCAAGCCATTATGGGGACTTTGGTCAAAGCGGACCCAGACAACAAGCATTTGGTGCCATGGGCCTGGGGCTTCACTACCGTTGGTATCAACAAGACCAAAGTTGACAAGGCCTTGGCAGGCATGCCCATGCCAGAAAACGCCTGGGACCTGGTCTTCAACCCCAAATACACCTCCAAGCTGAAATCCTGCGGCATCGCGTATCTGGATTCGCCTACCGAGATCATTCCGGTGGCACTGCACTATGTGGGCAAAGATGCCTACTCCAACGATCCGGCCGACTACAAGTTGGCGACCGAGATGCTTGCGAAAGTCCGCAAAGACGTTCGCCTGTTCAGTTCAACCATGATTGACGACATTGCCGGTGGCAAAGCTTGTGTGGTCGTGGGCTGGTCGGGTGACATCAACATTGCAGCAGGTCGCGCCAAAGACAATGGTTCCAAAGACGTGATCGAGTCCTTGTTGCCCAACACGGGTGCCCTGATTTTCTTCGATACCATGGCCATTACCAAAGACGCCAAGCACCCCCTTAATGCACATGCTTTCATTGATTTCTACCTGCGCGCCGACAACGCTGCACGCATGTCCAATGAGATGAATTACCCAACGGCCAACAAGGCAGCCATTGAAAAGATCAAGCCCGAAATTGCAGGCAACAAGACGATATTTGTCGAAGCAGACTATTTTGCCAAGATGATCCCACCCAACAGCTTCACCAACGAAGCGCGTGAAGCGATGGCCAATGCCTACAACGGTTTCAAAAAAGGTAAGTAATCCCCTTCCCTGAAACATCAAGGGCTGTTTGTACGACGCGTATAAGCAGCCCTTTTCAATTGCTGAATCTGTAAAAACAAAAAAGAGGTCCATTCATGGCGGATGCGGGTGCAAAAGACGGCTATCTGGTCACAGAGAAGCTCGTCAAACGATTTGATGAAGCAGTGGCTGTGGACGAGGTTTCTTTGTCGATTGACAAGGGCGAGATTTTTGCCTTGCTGGGCAGTTCAGGTTGCGGTAAATCAACCTTGCTGCGTATGCTGGCTGGCTTTGAAAAGCCGACATCGGGCCGTATCCTGCTGGGCGGACAGGATGTAGCCAAGTTACCCCCCTATGACCGGCCCATCAATATGATGTTTCAGTCTTACGCCTTGTTTCCCCATCTGGACATTTGGGAAAACGTGGCTTTCGGTCTCAAGCGGGAGGGGTTGCCTAAAAGCGAGATCAAGCAACGCGTGGGCGAGATGCTGGATCTGGTTCAGTTGGGTCCTTATGCCAAGCGAAAGCCGCACCAGTTGTCGGGTGGCCAGCAGCAGCGCGTCGCCTTGGCACGCAGTCTGGCCAAACGTCCCAAGCTCTTGCTTTTGGATGAGCCCCTGGGCGCACTGGATAAAAAGTTAAGGGAGCAAACCCAGTTCGAGCTCGTGAACATTATTGAAAAGGTCGGCGTGACCTGTGTGGTCGTTACCCACGACCAGGAGGAAGCCATGACAATCGCCAGCCGTATCGCGATCATGAGTAAGGGGCGGGTTTTGCAGGTGGGAACACCTGAGGAAATTTATGAACATCCCACGAACCGGTTCGTCGCGGATTTCATCGGCACGGTCAATATGTTTGAGGGGCGGCTCAGTGTGGATGAGTCTGACCGGTGCGCCGCCATCACCGGCATCGGCGAAATTCAGGTAGGACATGGCGTGAGTGGCACACTGAATATGCCTGTCGCCATTGCGGTTCGTCCTGAAAAAATGGAAATCAGCAAGGAGCGCCCGGCTGTCGATCGCAATGTGTTTACGGGTAAGGTCAAGGAGATTGCCTACTTCGGTTCACACAACACCTACATCGTGATCGCGAGCGATGGCTCGCGAGTCAAGATCACAGAGGCTAATACCTCCCGTCAGGACATGGGCAAGATCACCTGGGAGGACAATGTTTTCTTCTGGTGGAGTGATGTCGCAGGCGTTGTTCTTCGCGACTGAAAGGAACGACATGGCAACACTATCCATTCCTTTTCCGGGCCGGCGTTTCGTGATCGGCGTGCCCTACACCTGGCTTTTTGTCTTCTTCTTTTTGCCATTTCTGATTCTTGTCTACATCAGCTTTGTGGACATGGGCAACGACATTTCTCCCTTCAAACCTATTTGGGATTCGCAAACCGGTTTGCTCAAGCTCAAATATGAGAACTACTGGTCGATCTTCCGAACGGGTGATAACGGAGATCTGTTCAAGACCATCTACATTGAGGCTTACATCCGTTCGATCTGGTACGCCCTATGTACAGCAGTGCTTTGCCTGGTGGTTGGATACCCCTTCGCTTATTTCATCGCCCGGTCGTTACCCAGTGTCCGCCCGGCCTTGTTGATGATGGTGATGCTTCCGTTTTGGACTTCGTTCCTGCTGCGCGTCTATGCATGGAAAGGGATTCTGGCTGATGAAGGCGTTCTCAATCGACTCCTGATGCTGTTGGGTGTGACAAGTGAGCCTATTCTCATGCTCTACACAAACGTCTCCATGCTGGTGGGGATGACTTATGTGTACTTGCCGTTCATGATCCTGCCGCTTTACGCCAATCTGGTGAAGATGGATTTTCGGCTGCTGGAGGCTGCTTATGACTTGGGGGCTTCACCGTTCAAGGCTTTCTGGCTGGTCACTGTGCCCTTGTCCAAGGCTGGCATCATCGCCGGTTTCATGCTGGTTTTTATACCGTCGGTAGGCGAGTTTGTCATTCCCTCGTTACTGGGCGGGCCGGAGAACATCATGATTGGGCGGGTCGTTTGGGACGAGATGTTCACCAGTAACAACTGGCCGCGCGCCACGGCGCTTGCCGTTGTCATGATCGGATTGATCGTGATCCCGCTGGCCATCTATTACCACTACACCGGCGAATCGACCGATTCTCGCAAGGCAGGGGGATGATATGAGCACCTACTTGGAAAAGCATTTTGGCAAGATGTGGCTGGCTGCGGTCTACCTATTTTTATACGTGCCATTGTTCTTCATGATTGTGTTTTCATTCAACAGTACACGTCAGGACGCGCAGTTCACGGGCTTTTCGCTTCGCTGGTACGAGGCGCTGACGCGCGATACGAAGATCGTTGAGGGCTTTTGGCTGTCCTTGAAGGTCGCTACTGTGACCGGCCTGTTGTCTGCCGTACTGGCTACATTTGCCGCCTTTGTGCTGGTTCGGTACCGTCGCTTTCGCGGACGAACAGCCTTCTCAGGCATGGTTAACGCGCCGCTGGTGATGCCGGAGGTTGTTATCGGGCTGTCGTTGCTGTTGCTCATGGTGGGCGCGCAGAACTTCTTTGGCTGGCCGCAGCGCGGTATGTTGACCATTGTCCTGGGGCACACCTTGCTGGGGATGGCCTATGGCATGGTGGTTATCCAGTCGCGCTTGCTGGAGATGGATCGCTCGATTGAAGAGGCGGCCATGAACCTCGGTGCGCGGCCCCATCAGGTGTTTTTTTTGATCACGATGCCCAATATTTTCCAAGCCATTCTGGCGGCTTTTTTGTTGGCGTTCACGCTGTCGTTTGATGATGTGGTGATTGCCGAGTTCCTGTCGGGGCCAGGTGTTAATACGCTGCCCCAGGTGATTTTCGGGTATGCGCGTCGCGGTATCAATCCGACTATTTATGCGGCGGCCACCTTGTTGATTGGGTCTGTGACGACCGTGATCGTGGGGTACAGCATCTGGGTAGCACGACAAACCAGACGGCGTGAGCGTGACATTGCGGCGGCGACACGTGCTGAACTTGCCGCCCTGACGACGAAGTAGTCAAAGCATTGAATACTGATTTGAGATAGGAATGACATGACTGACATGAAGTTTGATGGTCGGGCGTTTATTAACGGTGAGCGGGTTGGTTCGATGGATGAGCAAACCTTTGAGTGCATTTCACCAGTCGATGGTCGCCTGTTGACTTTGGTGGCCCGTTGCGGCGCTGCCGACATCGATGCTGCCGTTGGGGCGGCCCGGGCTGCTTTTGAGGATCAGCGTTGGAGCGGTCTGGCGCCTGCGCAGCGAAAAAAAATCATGATTCGGTTTGCCGATCTGCTGCAGACGCATGGTGAGGAATTGGCGTTGACGGAAACGCTGGACATGGGTAAACCCGTCAAATACGCCCGAGCGGTAGACGTCAACAGTGCGGCGAATTGCATTCGTTGGTATGGGGAGGCCGTTGACAAGATTTACGACGAAATTGCACCTACAGCCCGTACTGCGCTGGCACTCATCACGCGGGAGCCCATGGGCGTTGTTGGTGTGATTGTGCCGTGGAACTACCCCATGATCATGGCGTCCTGGAAGATCGCACCGGCGCTGGCAGCAGGCAATTCGGTCGTGCTCAAGCCCAGTGAGAAATCGCCTTTAACGGCCTTGCGAATGGCAGATCTGGCCCTTGAGGCGGGTATCCCACCCGGTGTATTCAATGTAATCACGGGATATGGCCCCGAGGCCGGTTCACCTCTGGCCCTGCATATGGATGTTGACTGCATCGCCTTCACGGGGTCAACCCGTGTGGGCAAACAGATTCATGTCATGGCCGGTCAAAGCAACCTCAAGCGCGCTTGGACAGAGTTGGGCGGCAAGTCGCCCAACATCGTCTTTGCAGACTGTCCAAATTTGGACAAGGCCGTAGAGTCGGCCATAGGCAGCATCTTCTTCAACCAGGGGGAGAGCTGCAATGCGCCGTCGCGCCTGTTTGTCGAGGCCAGCATCAAAGACCGCTTTCTCGAGAAAGCATTGGCACTGGTGCCGGGCTATGCACCAGGAAATCCTCTGGACAACGCGACTGTCATGGGGGCACTGGTCGATCAGATGCAGATGAATTCAGTTCTGCGCTACATCGAGTTGGGAAAAAGTGAAGGTGCTCAATTGCTCGCAGGTGGAGCGCAAACCATGGCGGAAACCGGTGGCTGCTATGTGCAACCCACGATTTTCGATGGCGTGAAAAATGATATGACGATCGCCCGTGAAGAAATATTCGGCCCTGTGTTGTCGGTTCTTTCGTTCACCGATGCCGCTGACGTGGTACGGCAGGCCAACCAGAGTGTGTATGGGCTGCAGGCGGCGGTCTGGACCCGTGACATCAACAAGGCGTATGGGGTGGCTCGCGCACTGCGTGCCGGTACCGTGCACATCAATCAATATGACGAAGATGACATCACCGTGCCTTTTGGGGGCTACAAACAAAGCGGCGTGGGCCGCGATAAATCATTGCATGCCTTCGATAAATACACAGAAACTAAAACAACCTGGATTCGAATCGACAGCCCGGTCTGACACCCATGGCATGGACGAGCGAATATCCCAACATGAATGCCTTTATGAAAACTGGCATTGTGCTCATTTCCGACGGGGTGCAATCCGACTTCGCCCGCACCGGCAAGATGTTTGCCTTGGAGCATGTCGGGGTCTCACCGCACTTGATGACGATGGACAAAAGCATGGCTGGTGGTACCACGCTGTCTGCCGTCGTGGTCGATGAAAAGTTGGTGGACCGTGCCAATGCGCTGGGGGTACGCTTGACTGAACGCCTGAAAAAACTACAGATCAACAACAAGACCATTTCTGATGTGCGGGGCTTGGCGCCATGATTGCGTGTGAATTCATTGATCCCCAAACGGGTGCACCTGACTCAGATCGCACCAAACAGGTTCAACCAAATGCTTTGAAGCAAGGCCTCCTGTTGCTGACCTGCGGGGTTTACGGCATCGTGCTTCGGTTTTTATTCCCGCTGACGATTGAAGACTCGGTGTTTGACGAAGCCTTGGCTATTTTGGACAAGACTATTGGATTCGAGGGCTGACCATGGCTGTGCAGTCAGCGATTGATGCGTTGGTAGCCAAAGGCATTCACAGTGTATTGACGCAGTTCTGCGATATTCATGGGGTGGCCAAGGGCAAGTTGGTTCCATTGAATAACTTGCAGGAATGGGTAGACACCGGCGCAGGGTTTGCCGGCCCGAGTATTGCCGGTACTGGTTTGGGGCGCCATGGCAAGCGCAGTGAGTACTACGGACGGGTTCAACTTGAGTCCTTGAGGCCGTTGCCATTCATGCCAGGTGTCGCCCACGCGGTGTGTGACGGCTTTGCAGGTGGCGAGCCGCTCGAAACGTGCTCCCGTCAGTTGCTAAAGAAACAATTGCAATGCTTGAAGCAGCGTGGCTGGAGCTTGTGGGTAGGTATCGAGCCTGAGTTTTTCCTGCTCAAACAGAATGCGGCGGGTCAGTGGCAAGGTGCCGATGAGCATGATCAACTGGACAAGCCCTCCTATGACCTGAAATCGATTTACCGTAACCAAGGCTTTCTCGACGATATGCGCCGAACCTTGACTGAACTTGATTTCGACCTGCAACAGATTGATCATGAAGATGCCTGCGGTCAGTACGAAATAAATTACCGGTTTGACGATGCGCTGGCTGCTGCAGATCGATATATGCTGTTCAAGATGACGGCCCATGCGGTCGCTCAGCAACATGGCATGACGTTCAGTTGCATGCCAAAACCATTTGCCAATGCGCCGGGTAGCGGATTGCATTTTCATCTCAGTGTGACGGATGCTCAAGGCAAAGCTGTTTTCACGGGTGCAGCCGACCCGCTGGAATTGAGCCCAGCGGGGTACAGTTTTGTAGCCGGTTTACTGCAGCATGCCGATGCTCTGAGCGCCATTTGCGCGCCCACAGCGAATAGTTATAAACGGTTGGCTTGCAGTCACAGTGCTTCTGGAACCACATGGTCGCCCGTGTGGAAAAGTTTTGGGGATAACAACCGGACGTGCGTGATTCGAACCGTGGCGGGGCGCATCGAATGGCGTTTGCCGGATCCGTCTTGCAATGTGTACGCTGCAATTGCCGCCACGCTTGCCGCCGGGTTGCATGGTATCGACCACGCGATGGTTGCCCCACCAGCCTGCAACCTCGATCTGTACGAGCAACAGGCGAGTGGTGCACCAATGCCGGCACGTTTGCCGCGTGATTTGAATTCGGCATTGGATGCCCTTCACGCTGACGACGTGTTAATCGATCGCTTGGGTACAGCTTTCTGCGCGGAGTTCATCAAGCTAAAGCGGCTTGAATGGGATGAGTACAGCCTACACGTCAGTGCCTGGGAGATGCAACGCTACGCCAATGCATTTTGAGACTAATTTGCTTGCGATATTGTTTATTTCACAATGCAAAAATGCATATGCATTGAGTGAAAAATCTAAATGTTGCGGTGCGTCATGTTTTCTCATAGAGAAAAAAATGATTTTGTATTGCGAAATATGATTTGTAAGTGCTTGTTTTATTTGAAATTAAATTTAGTCTTGTATAAGACATAAGATTAAAAATAAGTCTTATACAAGACTTAGAATCAATTCATCGGCACTGGAATTGCTTAAGCATCTGGTGCATACCGTTTCAATCAACCCAAGGAGTGATCTCATGCCGCAAACCATTACCGAGCAACTGAGCCGCGAACAACAAATCGCCGCCCTGGAAAAAGACTGGGCCACCAACCCCCGTTGGAAAGGCATCAAACGCGGTTACAGCGCGGCTGACGTTGTGCGTCTGCGCGGCTCGTTCCCCATCGAGCACACCTTGGCCCGCCGCGGCGCTGAAAAACTGTGGAACCTGGTCAATACAGAGGCCTATGTCAATTGCCTGGGTGCATTGACCGGCGGTCAAGCCATGCAGCAAGTCAAGGCTGGTGTCAAGGCCATTTACCTGTCTGGCTGGCAAGTTGCTGCTGACAACAATTCTTACGCTTCCATGTACCCCGACCAGTCCCTGTACCCCGTGGACTCGGTGCCAACCGTGGTTGAGCGCATCAACAACACCTTCCGTCGTGCTGATGAAATCCAGCATTCAAGAGGTATTGATGCCGGCGACAAAGGCTACATCGACAACTTTGCACCTATCGTGGCTGATGCTGAAGCTGGCTTCGGCGGTGTTTTGAACGCGTTTGAGTTGATGAAGGCCATGATCAAGGCCGGCGCGGCTGGCGTTCACTTCGAAGATCAATTGGCTTCAGTGAAGAAGTGCGGTCACATGGGCGGCAAAGTGCTGGTTCCTACCGCAGAAGCCTGCCAGAAGCTGATTGCAGCCCGTATGGCGGCTGACGTCTGTGGCGTGCCCACACTCGTGATTGCCCGTACTGATGCTGAAGCTGCGGACTTGCTGACCAGCGACTATGACGAGAATGACAAGCCTTTCCTGACCGGCGAGCGCACAGCTGAAGGTTTCTACAAGACGAAAAAGGGCATGGATCAAGCCATCAGCCGCGCAGTTGCCTATTCCGAATACGCTGACTTGGTGTGGTGCGAAACCGGTACGCCTGACCTCGAGTTTGCCAAGAAGTTTGCTGACGCAGTCCATGCCAAGCATCCCGGAAAAATGCTGGCCTACAACTGCTCGCCTTCGTTCAATTGGAAGAAAAACCTGGACAACGCGACCATCGCCAAGTTCCAGCGCGAGCTCGGTGCCATGGGGTACAAATACCAGTTCATTACCTTGGCTGGCATTCACTCCATGTGGTACAACATGTTTGACTTGGCTCAGGACTACGTCGCACGCGGCATGACTGCCTATGTTGAGAAGGTGCAAGAGCCTGAATTTGCAGCCCGTGACCGTGGTTATACCTTTGTGTCTCACCAACAAGAAGTGGGTACCGGGTACTTCGACGAAGTGACAACCGTGATTCAAGGTGGCAAGTCCAGCGTGACAGCGCTGACGGGTTCTACTGAAGAAGAGCAGTTCCACTAAGCTCGGCGGTTAAATCCAAACGGGTCTGCGCCATCTGGTAACAGGTGGCACAGACCCTTTTTTTGTTAAACTCAACCCTCTCATACGCAACAAGAGCGAGAAAGGCAGCCTGGTTATGACACCGCGAACGACACCGGCACAGTTTATATAGCTCACGAGCCGCTAGTCCGCGCGCCTTGTGCGCAGGCAGCTACAAAATTCATAGAAAAGCGCGGTCTGACCCGCGCTTTTCTTTTGGTCCACTTCTTTCCAGCCTTTCATCATGATTCAAATCACACTTCCTGACGGCTCTCAACGTGACTTTCCGCAACCTGTGACTGTGGCTGAAGTCGCTGCCTCCATTGGTGCAGGTCTCGCCAAGGCCGCTCTGGCTGGAAAGGTGAATGGCAAGGTGGTTGACACCAGTTTTCTTATCGAGACCAACAGCCCGCTGTCCATCATCACGGCCAAAGATGCTGATGGACTGGATGTGATTCGCCACTCGGCGGCGCATTTGCTAGCTTACGCTGTCAAGGAGTTGTTTCCTGATGTGCAGGTGACGATCGGACCCGTGATCGAGAACGGATTCTTCTACGATTTCTCTTACAAGCGTCCCTTCACGCCCGAGGATTTGACGGCTATCGAGAAAAAGATGGCGGAGCTGGCTGCCAAGGATGAACCCGTCACCCGACGAGTTTTGCCACGGGATGAGGCTGTTGCGTATTTCAAGAGCTTGGGTGAGCATTACAAGGCGGAAATCATTGCCAGCATCCCTGCCAACGAAGATGTTTCTTTGTACCGTGAAGGCAAGTTCGAAGATCTTTGCCGTGGCCCTCACGTGCCTAGCACTGGAAAGCTTAAATTTTTCAAGTTGATGAAGCTGGCGGGTGCGTACTGGCGTGGCGATCATCGAAATGAAATGTTGCAGCGAATCTACGGCACAGCCTGGGCGACCAAGGATGAGTTGCAGCAGCATTTGATGATGCTCGAAGAGGCTGAAAAACGCGATCACCGCAAGTTGGGGCGTGAACTGGATTTGTTTCATATTGACGACCATGCTCCAGGGTTAGTGTTTTGGCACCCTAAAGGCTGGACTCTTTGGCAAGGCGTGGAGCAGTACATGCGCCAGGTGTACCGGGACAATGGTTACCAGGAGGTCAAGGGTCCGCAAATCATCGACAAGACGCTGTGGGAGAAAACGGGCCACTGGGACAAGTACCGTGAGAACATGTTCACGACCGAGTCAGAGAAACGTGAATACGCCTTGAAGCCTATGAACTGCCCAGGTCATATTCTGATCTTCAAGCAGGGTATCAAAAGCTACCGTGACCTGCCCTTGCGCTACGGCGAATTTGGTCAATGCCACCGCAATGAGCCCTCGGGCGGACTGCACGGCATCATGCGAGTGCGTGGTTTTACCCAGGACGATGGCCATATCTTCTGCACTGAAGAGCAGATTCTGGCGGAGTGTGTCAATTACACCGCATTGCTGCAGAAGGTATACACCGACTTCGGCTTTAAAAACATCATCTACAAAGTCGCCACCCGTCCTGTGCAGCGTATCGGCTCTGACGAAATTTGGGACAAGGCAGAAGCCGCCTTGATTGAAAGCTTGCGGGCGTCGGGCTGCGAGTTTGAGATTTCTCCTGGCGAGGGCGCGTTTTATGGCCCCAAAATTGAATACACGTTGAAGGATGCGATTGGGCGCCAGTGGCAATGTGGCACGATTCAAGTCGACTTTTCAATGCCTGAGCGACTGGATGCCGAATACGTGGGTGAGGATGGGGCCCGTCATCGGCCTGTCATGCTGCACCGCGCCATCGTGGGCAGTTTGGAGCGATTCATCGGAATTTTGATCGAGGAAAGTGCCGGAGCGTTGCCCGCGTGGTTGGCTCCGGTACAGGTTGCGGTTCTGAATATCACCGATGCGCAGGCCGATTACTGTCGTGAAATAGTCGAAAAATTGAAAAAATCACTGCCAAATCAAGAGCTTAGGGTGGTGACCGATTTACGCAATGAGAAAATAACGTATAAAATACGCGAGCATTCAATGCAAAAGCTGCCGTACATCCTTGTCGTGGGTGACAAAGAGAAGGCAGCAGGTACCGTTGCTGTGCGCGCCCGGGGTGGTCAAGACCTCGGTGTGATGTCTCTCGATGCATTCGTGCAAAAAATCGCAGATGACATCACCAACAAGTCTGTCGTCTAAGCTGATATCAAGCGAGATTGCGGTTTGTCGGCGTGTGCCAAGCGGTTGTAGCTACGGTTTTCGTAGCAGAATTTGTGAAGGATTAAGCCATCGCTACTGAATTTCGTGACCGCCGTCACCGCGAAGAACGCAAACACCGCCTGAACCGGGAAATCATGGCTCCGGAGGTTCGACTCTCTGGAGTTGAAAACGAGCCACTCGGCGTAGTTAGCCTCATGGAGGCGCTTCGTATGGCGGGTGATTTGGATGTTGACTTGGTTGAAATTTCCGCTACGGCGGTTCCGCCAGTCTGTCGTTTGATGGATTACGGCAAATTTAAATACCAAGAGCAGAAGAAAGCGGCGGAAGCGAAAGCCAAGCAGACGGTTATTGAGATCAAAGAGATCAAGTTCCGTCCGGGTACCGATGACGGTGACTACAACATCAAGCTGCGCAATATCAAGCGTTTCCTGGCTGAAGGTGATAAGTGCAAGATCACACTGCGTTTTCGTGGTCGTGAGATTACACACCAGGAGATTGGTATGGCGTTGTTGAATCGTATTCGCACCGAGTTGGGCGACTTGATCCTGATTGAGCAGTTTCCCAAGTTGGAAGGCCGCCAGATGATCATGATGATCGCTCCCGGCAAGAAGAAGATTGCTGCAAAGCCAGCGGCGGAAGCCGCTCCAGCGTCGGCATCGTAAAAGTTTTGCGGAGTACCTGCTCCTGCAGCAGGTATTTTGTGAAAAATGACGCTTTAGCGGGCGTCATTTAAAAGTGGCAAGTTTAAATCTGCTACTTAAAAGTGGCTCGGGGCCAACAAGGCTGCAAGTAGTTTGCAGACGCCTCACGAGCACAATGAAAAAGGAGCATGAATATGCCCAAAATGAAGACCAAGAGCGCGGCGAAAAAACGCTTCCGCGTCCGTCCAGGTGGCACCGTTAAACGCGGTCACGCTTTCAAACGTCACATCTTGACCAAGAAGACCACTAAAAATAAACGCCAATTGCGTGGTACCGCAACTGTTCATGAGACCAATATGGGTCACATGGCACAGATGCTGCCAGGCCGTGGTATTTAATTAACGACGAACAAGGAGTAATCACATGCCTCGCGTCAAACGTGGTGTAACGGCTCGCGCCCGCCATAAAAAAGTTTTAGCCCTTGCAAAAGGTTTTCGCGGTCGCCGCGGTAATGTTTACCGCGTCGCCAAAGAAGCGGTAATGAAGGCTGGGCAATATGCCTACCGTGACCGCCGTACCAAGAAACGTGTCTTCCGTCAGTTGTGGATTGCCCGTATTAATGCCGCTGCTCGTCAGTGTGGTATGACATACAGCCAGTTCGCCAATGGTCTGAAGAAAGCGAACATTGAGATCGACCGCAAGGTTCTGTCTGATATCGCTGTGCATGACATGGCCGCATTTGCCGGCATCGTGGAACAAGTCAAGGCCAAGCTGGCTGCTTGAATTCACGGCGGTTCGCTATTCATTGAATAGTGTTCTAAGCAATAGAAACAAGGGCTAGAGCTTGAAAGAGCGCTAGCCCTTTTTCAATGACCAGAGAATTCAAGAGAATTTATGAACGAGTTGAATGTCGTCGTCGATAGCGCACAGGTGGCCTTTGCGCAGGCCGTAACCCCCGCAGACCTGGAGAACGCGAAAGCCATTTTCCTAGGCAAGTCTGGTCGTATCACCGAGTTGATGAAGGGCATGGCTGCCTTGACGGTCGATGAAAAAAAGTCCCGTGGCGCGGCTATCAATCTCGCCAAGCAGGCGATCGAAGCGGCTTTGAACCAGCGCCGCCAGGCCCTGGCAGATGCCGAGTTGCAGGCGCAACTGCAGGCTGAAGCACTGGATGTCACCTTGCCCGGTCGCCAGCGCGGGCAGGGTGGTTTACATCCCGTGTCCATCACCCTGGAACGGATTGAGGCTATTTTTGGATCAATGGGTTTCGATGTAGCGCAAGGGCCTGAAATCGAAACAGACTGGTTCAACTTCACAGCCTTGAATACGCCGGAGGACCATCCGGCACGCTCTATGCACGATACCTTCTATGTGGAAGGCGGCTCTGCAACGGCTCCCAACTTGCTGCGCACCCACACCAGTCCCATGCAAATTCGCCATGCCGTGCAGCACGTCAAGCAGCACCGTGCCTTGGTTGAGCAAGGGCAGTCGAACGATGCCCTGTTTTCTGGCTCCATGCCTGAGATCCGCGTCATTGCACCTGGCCGCACTTACCGCGTTGACAGCGATGCCACGCATTCACCCATGTTCCACCAATGCGAGGGTTTGTGGGTGGGGGAGAACGTCAGTTTCAAGGACCTCAAGTTTGTCTTCACGGACTTCTGTCGCACCTTCTTTGAGTCGGATGACCTGGTGCTACGCTTTCGCCCCAGTTTTTTTCCTTTCACTGAACCCAGCGCCGAGATCGATATTCAGTTTCAGACGGGCCCACTCGCAGGTCGATGGCTGGAAGTGGCTGGATCTGGCCAAGTGCATCCCAATGTGGTGCGCAATATGGGGCTGGATCCTGAAAAGTTCATTGGGTTTGCGTTTGGCATGGGCCCCGACAGGCTCACCATGCTTCGCTACGGCGTGAATGATCTTCGCCTGTTTTTTGACGGCGACATCCGCTTTCTATCGCAATTTCAATAATAAATACTGATTAGAAGAGCTGACTATGCAATTCCCTGAATCCTGGCTGCGCGAATTCTGTAACCCATCGCTGTCTACGGAGCAACTGGCTGAAACGCTCACCATGGCCGGTCTTGAAGTTGAAGACCTTAAGTCGGTTGCGCCGCCATTCACTCACATCGTGGTTGGCGAGATCAGGGAGGCGGTGCAGCATCCCAATGCCGATCGCCTGCGCGTCTGCAAAGTCGACGTGGGCCAGCCCGAGTTGCTGGACATCGTGTGCGGTGCACCCAATGCCCGGGTTGGCATCAGAGTGCCGGTGGCACTGGTCGGCGCCGAGTTGCCGCCAGGAGAAGACGGGAAGCCATTTCTCATCAAAGTCGGCAAGTTGCGCGGTGTGGAGAGTCAGGGCATGTTGTGCTCGGCTCGCGAACTCAAATTGTCGGAGGAGCACGGCGGCCTTTTGGAACTCGCGGCAGATGCGGTTCTGGGACAGAGCATTCGTCAGCACTTGAACCTTGACGACACGCTCTTCACCCTCAAGTTGACGCCCAATCTGGCACATTGCCTGAGCGTGTATGGCGTGGCACGTGAAGTAGCCGCATTGACAGGCGCGCCATTGAATGTGCCGAGTTTTCCATCTGCCACCGTGAGCAATGCAGCCCATTTGTCCGTCAAAGTCAGCGCACCTGATTTGTGTGGTCGTTTTTCCGGTCGGGTGGTTCGCTCCGTCAACCCAAAGGCCACTACGCCGCAGTGGATGGTGGATCGCTTGGCGCGTTGCGGTCAACGCAGTGTCACAGCCTTGGTAGATATCTCGAATTACGTGATGTTCGAGCTGGGTCGGCCATCACATATTTTTGACCTGGACAAAATCCACGGGGGACTGGACGTGCGCTGGGGAAAACCTGGCGAACAACTCAAGCTGCTTAACGGCAACACCGTGACCGTTGATGAAAAAGTAGGGGTGATTGCCGACGATCAGCAAGTGGAGTCTCTGGCCGGCATCATGGGCGGCGATGCAACTGCTGTGTCAGATGACACGCAGCACGTCTATGTCGAGGCGGCCTTCTGGTTTCCAAAAGCAATCGCTGGCCGTTCACGTCGGTTCAATTTTTCCACGGATGCGGGCCACCGGTTTGAGCGCGGGGTAGACCCCAGCCAGACGGTGGAGCATATTGAACGCATCACCCAACTCATCATCGACATCTGCGGGACTGCTGATACCACTTGCGGCCCTATCGACGACTTGCAGGTGAATTTGCCTGTGCCGGGTGCGGTTGTCTTGCGCGTAGCGCGCGCCGGAAAAATCATTGGTATGCCACTCACGCAGGCGCAGTGTGTCGATGCGTTAGAGCGTTTAGGCCTACCCATGACGCAGACCGATGGCGTCATCACCGTTGAGCCACCTCTCTATCGTTTTGACCTGCAGATTGAAGAAGACCTGATCGAAGAAGTTGCTCGTATGGTCGGTTACAACAATTTGCCGCATACGCCACCCTTGGCGCCCATCACGGCCAAGATTCGGCCTGAAGCCCAACGCAGCCCGTTTGCGGTGCGCCGTGCGATTGCTGCACTAGGTTATCAGGAAACCATTAACTTTAGTTTTGTGGACGAGCGGTGGGAGCATGAGCTTGCTGGCAACGCCAATCCGATCAAGTTACTTAACCCGATTGCGAGCCAGATGAGCGTTATGCGTTCATCCTTGTTAGGTTCTTTGCTACAAGTTTTGAAATTTAACCTTGACCGCAAAGCCCAGCGAGTCCGAGTGTTCGAACTGGGCCGCGTTTTTCTGCGCGATGCCTCGGTCAAGAACACCGACACGACTGTGGAGGGTTTTCATCAGCCTATGCGCGTGGCGGGCATGTCGTGTGGGAATACTGATTTGCCGAAGTGGGGCCGTAAACAGCAGGGGGCCGACTTTTTTGACCTCAAAGGTGATGTGGAAGCCTTGCTGGCGCCACACAATCCTACGTTTACGCCCGCCGAACACCCGGCCATGCACCCAGGACGCTGCGCCCAGGTCTGGCTGGACGGTTCCGCCATCGGCTTCGTCGGTGAGCTTCACCCTCGGTGGCGTCAGGCTTACGACTTGGTGCAGGCGCCCTTGATGTTTGAGCTTGAGCTCGACGCGGTGTTGCAGCGCACAGTCCCTGTGTTCAAGGCCGTCGCCAAACTTCAGGCCGTGGAGCGTGATATCGCTGTGATGGTGAATGAGTCCGTCACTCACGCCGCCTTGATGGCTGCCGTATGGTCTGCTCCCACTTCTGGTTTACTGCGCGACGCGACGCTGTTTGACGTGTATCGCCCGAAACCAGCGAAAGATGCTGATGGCGAAGCTGTGTCAAGTAGTGAGAAAAGCCTGGCCGTGCGATTGACCCTCAATGGTGACAACGCAACCTTGACGGAAGAACAGATTGAGGCGGCTGTTCAAGCCGTGGTGAGCGCGCTGGTAACTCAGCTGGGTGCCCGTCAGCGCGCCTGATCCATCGAATAAAAAACAAGAAAGAGGACGCAATGGACATTTCGGTTGAAAGTCTGGAGACGCCCGCGCTAACCAAAGCGCAGCTAGCCGAATTGCTGTTTGAGCAAATTGGCTTGAACAAACGTGAGTCCAAAGACATGATTGACGCATTTTTCGACTTGGTGTCCGATAGCCTTGTTGATGGGAATGACGTGAAAATATCTGGTTTCGGCAACTTCCAGATCAGGACCAAAGCGCCCCGTCCTGGTCGCAATCCACGCACTGGCGAGGCCATTCCGATCCAGGCGCGCCGGGTTGTAACTTTTCACGCCAGCCACAAACTCAAAGAGCAGATTCAGGATCAAGGCCGCCCGCCCGCGGGACGTTAATGAAGCCTTTTATTTATTTACGTCACGCTAAGCAATGCAGCTTTACATACCGGGACCACTTAGAGTAATCTTGACGCTTTGCCTTCTACAGCATTGATTTAAATGGAGAATGTTCTCCCCCCCATCCCCGCCAAACGCTACTTCACGATCGGTGAAGTCGGTGACTTGTGTGGCGTAAAACCTCATGTGCTACGGTATTGGGAGCAGGAGTTCACGCAACTGCGTCCGATGAAGCGACGTGGTAATCGCCGCTATTACCAGCACCACGAGGTGCTGATGATTCGTCGCATACGGGATCTTCTCTATGATCAGGGTTTTACGATCAGCGGTGCACGAAACAAGATGCAGGAAATCTTGCAGTCGGAACGTGATAAAAAACACAACGGGGACACCATGCTGGATGGCGTTGAAGTCATTGAGGGCCTGGATCCGGAAATTGTTGACTTTGACGACAGCATGATGGGTGTTGTGCCCGAAGAGGCTTCGACCCAATTGATGTTCTTGCGACGTGAACTGTTTGAAATTCGTGATCTCCTCTCGCTTTCATGCTGAGGATTGGGTGATCTACGGGTTATAATTTGAGGCTAGATCGGTGTGTGGCGCAGCCTGGTAGCGCACTTGCATGGGGTGCAAGGGGTCGAAGGTTCGAATCCTTTCACACCGACCAAAAAATTCAAAAGGGTTAGCAAGTATTTCTTGCTAACCCTTTTGTCATTTCTAGGGCTAAAGCTTGAAGCGGGCTATGTTTTTTTTGTGAAAATGGACGAACCCATCGATATTGTTTACCTTTGGGTAAATGGCAATGACCCAGCCTGGAGGACCAAACGCCAACTTGCGGTGGAGAAAATGAGCCCGGGTCATCGCGATACCTTGGCGGTTTACGGTAATGTGGAGGGCCGCTTTCGGGACAACGACGAACTTCGGTACAGCTTGCGTGCGCTGGAGAAATTCTTTCCTGATCATGGACATATCTATATTGTCACGGACGCTCAGACGCCATCCTGGCTGCGTATTTCGGGCCGGCTCACGGTCATTGACCACCGCGATTTGATCCCGGAAACGTCTTTGCCGACTTTTGACTCCGGCAACATTGAGTCCTACATCCATCGAATTCCGAATTTGTCGGAGCGGTATTTCTACTTCAATGACGACGTATTTTTTGGTGCGCCGGTGGACGTCAATGACTGGTTCTGGGACGGTGGCATTTATGTTGCCTGGTCCGACGAGCCCGAAGTCACTGATGAGCCTCTCCAGCCCGATGCCACTGCGCTGGAAAACGCCTGCCGACTGTCCAAACAATGGCTCAGCTCAAACGAGCGTCACATGTCGGAGCCCTATGCGCACACTTTCCGGACCTTTGCGCACTCGCCCAGGCCTATGCTTCGGTCCGTTCTTTTTGAACTTGAGGATATAGCCGCAGATTTGTTTGAGGTGGTGCGTTCAACGGTTTTCAGAACCTGGGACAAACCCACGATCATCTCGGACTTTGTAATGCGTTGGGCCTTGGCCAACGGCGTTGCAAAAACACGGGATTACACGCATTTGTATGTCTCAACAGGTGCTGCGGCCGAAGAGATGCAACTTGACCTTCTGGTTTCCACCGTCGGTGTGCTTGACTTTTTTTGTGTCAACGACACCACGGATGATGCACATCCCCATGACCCCCGACTGGCGCTGGTCCGGGAGGCCTTGCAGGAAGTATTTCCCCACCCATCGATCTTTGAAGGTCACTTCACGTTGCATTCGCGTCGAAGCAAGGCCAGGGCGTCTGTGAGCGCGTAGTCAAAGTCGCTTTGCAGCGTGCTCTGGCCCTCTTCGATGAAATTGGCCCACATCTGCAGGTAGTCGTCCTGGTACTGCTGGGGCGCATGGGTCTGGATGTATTGGTTCGCCAGTTCGGCGTGGAGCCCCGATTTGCGGATCTTGCGAATCAGCGTGGAGGCGCCTTTTTCAGTCAGCAGCGTTTTGGGCGCCGTGTGGGTGGCTACGCATAAAAACAGGGTCAGCAGCGAGCCTTCGTCCTGGTGGCCGCTGGTTGCCTTGGTCCAGGTGTCGGATGCCACGCGGTCAAAGTGGTCGACCTCGCTCAAGGCGTCTTCCACCCAAAAATACCGACCCATGAACGCGGGTGTCTGGTCAAACAGCTTTCTGGCGGGCAGGGTGCTGTCCAGGATTTTGGGCAAATCGTTCAGAACGGAATGCCGCACGGCGTCAATCACCGGTTTGAACTGCTCGGGCAGATGTCGCGGCGTGGGGATGTCCAGCATGACGGTTTTTGTCGTCATGCTTTTCTTGCGCAACACCGTAATCAGCTTCTCGAAGGCCACCCAATCGGGCATCTCGGTGCGTTTGGCGGCACTCATCAGCAGCGCTGTGCGAATGACGGCTTCGGCGTCTTTGCCGGCCTCTTCGAGTTCGCTGACGTCCATGCCCAAGGCGTCGGCCAGCCAGATTGCGGCATCCACCACCAGTGCCACCTGGCTTCGCTGGGCCAATTCGGCTTGGTAGTCGGGCAGACTGCGCAGCGACCATTTGGCCAGCAGCGGAATGTGTTCGTCGTTGAAACCGCCGCGCTCGTTCATGCCAAAGTGGCTGTTCTGCGGCATGGCAATCAAGGCCTTGAGCATGTCCGAGCCGCCTTTGGAGCGTGACATGAACGAATGGTCGCGCAGGGATTCTGCGGCCCGTCGCAAATCGCCGCCCGTGCTGCTCTCAAGGTAAAGACTGACCAGGTTGACCATGCGGTCTTTGGCTTTTTCAAGCTCAGGCCGCAGGTTCTCGTTCCCGAAGTAGCGGGCAATTTGCACCATGCCTTTGGGGGCGTCCGTGCAGATGGCATCCAGCTTGGCCTGGTCGATGAGGCCGTGTTGCACGCCAAAAACCAGCGCTTTCTCGAAAAACGGACGCGCGTCATACAGTGATATGACCGAAGGTTCAGTGGACGGATTACTCGTTGACATCATGAAATCAGTGCTGGGTGGAGCGTCGGCTTGCTGGGGGCCTAGATGGCGGACTCTTCGTCCGACTCGCGCGCCACAGGGGTGGCCTTACCGCGGTCGGTGTCGCCGGTTTCGACCTTGCCGTCGTCCTCTTCGTATTCCTCTTCTTCACCCAGTCCGGCTTCAAACGCACGGGCTTTGGCCCGCAACACCAGCAGCATTTCAATGAAGAGGTCAGGGCACAGGTAGCGCAGGATCCACGCCAGTTCCATCCAGTCCTGGTCGGCCACTTCGTCTTGTTCCAGCCGTGGTTTGATATAAGCCGAGGCCAGCAAGGCGCTGTCGGACAGCATCTCGCCATCGTCCTCGACGGTATCAAACGTGCCGCAACGGGCAAAGGCCTCAATGCGGCTCCACTTTTCGGAGAAGTAGTCGGCCAGCGCCTCGCTGCCGCCGTCCAGGCTGCCAATGGCTTCCATGAACTCGACCGGATCGGCGTCGTCCCGGAAAATGATGGAGTTGACCATGCCGCGCAGGTGCGTGCGGGTCAAGTCCTTGTACTGCTTTTCAATCACCACGGCCCGGGCAAACTGCGCCGGGGTGACCAGCAGGTTGATGACGGACTCCTTGGAGTTGTCGTACTCGCGAATCACCGCCAGGATGTCTTTGGGCGGTAACTGCTCCAGCACCACCATCAGGGCGCGGTCGCCTTCGGTGTCGGCGAGTTCCACCAGCGCGGCTTCGGCGCCGACGATGTCACCCGAGGCAATCAGGCTTTGTGTTCTTTCGATGAGGGCAAGGTGGTTCATCTGGGCTTTCTATTTTTTTTGTCAGTCAAGGGAGATCAGTCTTTGCGGTCAAAACCTTGTTCGACCATCCAGTCGGCGCCCGCTTCGTTGCGTGCGCGGGCGTCCTGTTCTTCATCGGCGTCAAACTCGTTGAAGTTCTCCTCACCGTCTTCATCGGTGTTGTCGTCCTCGTCACCCTCATCCTCGCGGGCATCCCGGGCGGCCATGGCCGGGTCCGGCTTGCTGTACATGTACTCCAGACCCGCGACCACGGTCATGAACCATTCGCCCTTGGGTTCCTTGAGCACGATCTGCGACAGCTCCAGGGCCCAGGGGGCCATCTGGACTGAATCGGCCAGCGTGTCCCACTCCGGAAAGTCTTCGGACTCGTGCGTGAGCAGGTGGTCCATGGCGCCGGGGGACTTGAAGCGAAAGGCCTGGTGAAACACCACAGCCACCATCTCGGGGCTGAACTCGATCATCTGCAGCAGGAAGCCAAGCTCCTTGCGCTTCTGGGTCAAGCGCTGGCGCAACACGTCCTTGCCTTCTGAATCAGAGGTCAAATCATCGAGTTCAGCCTGGTAGGCGGAGCGGAGCTGGCGGAAAAAGGGAGAAATTCTCATGGTCGATCGGGGGTCACAGTAGTTGTTTGAAATAGCTTTGCCAAATGTCACGCGCGGTGTCGATCGGGCTGTCCAGCAGGTTGCGGCGGCGGTTGTCGTCGTAGGCCTGGCGTTTCAGGTCGTCAGACAGCACCTCATAGGCTTCCTGCACGGCCCGAAATTTCTCGGCCGCGTCCAGCGCTGTGTTTCGGTCCGGGTGGTGCAGGGACGCTTTTTGGCGAAACGCCTTTTTGATATCGGCCAGCGTTGCATCGCTGCTCAGCCCCAGGGTTGCGTAGTGGTCTCTCATGCCTGCTTTGACGGTTGGTGCGACAGGACAAGGTTGGGTTCAACCGGTCCGACACAAGGGGAGGCCTCATTGGAGGCCCAGGGACGCCGACCTGCGTCCGCGCCAACCCGGTATTTTAGTTGGGCTTGGACGGTTTATTCCCGCAGGATCAGTTGGCCCCGGATCTCGCCAGCCGGGTGGGCTGCTGTGTGGATGTTGGCATACCATTTTCCGGCCAGCAAGTCAGCCATCTGCGCGGGTGTCAGGGTCGCCCGGCCTTCATCGGGGCTTTGCACCGGATTTTTGAAGGCCAGGGTCACGCCGCTGTTGGCCCCAATGGCGGCGGGGCCATGAAAGTGGGCCGCCGTGGGCGCGCCGCTCAAGCCGCTGAAGTTGACCTTCCAGCGGAACAGACGCGTGTTCTTGTCCAACAGCGCCGCGATGCGGCCAGTGGCGGGTGTGTTGACCGATGGCACCTCGTTCATGCCGGTCATCTGGGTGCTGAAGGCCGCCAGGTGCGCATCAGGCTGCAGTGTGCTGCAGCCGCTCAAGACCAGCAGCGCGGCCGGCACGATGGACAAAAATAGCCTTGAAACAGGAAATCGCATGCTGTGCCTGACTGCGTGGGTTGATCGGGGATGTCACGCGAGTGTAGGAGCGGGCTGCCGGTTTGGGGTCATTTTGCATGAATTATTTGTAACAAATCGGCATCTAGCCCCCGTCCCACGTGCGGGAGTAGCTATTGTTTTTATAGCTACTCCTGGCTCAGCGGCCAGATTTTTTGACTTCGTACATCGCGGTGTCGCTGCGGTGGGTGAGCGACTCCACCGTGTCTCCGGGCTGCGCCCGTGCCACCCCCACGCTGATACTCGACTGCAGTCCCGGCCTGACGGTTGACCAGCCGAACTCGCGCACCGCGGTGCTGATGCGCTGGCACACCTGTTGCGCCACCTTCAAGTCTGCTGTCTTGAAGAGAATGACGAATTCGTCGCCACCGAGCCGGGCGGCCATGTCCTCTTCCCGCACATGAGACTTCAGAATCTGCGCGATGCGTTTGAGCACTTCATCACCGGTCTGGTGAGAGAAGTGGTCATTGATGTGCTTGAACTTGTCCACATCTACCAGGGCCAGGCACGGCGGCTGACCGCGTTCCAGCCCGGTACGCAGCATTTCGGAGGCGTAGTTTTCAAAATTACGGCGGTTGGGGATGCCGGTCAGCGTGTCTTCCAGCGACAGTTTTTCCAGCTGTCGTGAGGTGAGTTCGAGTTGCTCAATGTTTTTCTGGCGCAGGCGCAGGTCCACTTGCCAGTCAATCACGTGTTCACGGGTTTCCAGCCCGTCGCAGCGAATCAGCTGCTCGCGCAACTGCAGGCGGCGCAGTTCGTCCAGCGCCCGCCCGTTGTCGCCCTGGGCCACAAACAGCTGGGAGGCCAGCAGGTGCCCCATGCAGGCCAGTTGTTCATGTTCCACGGTCACGGCGATGTCGATCATCCTGGCGGCATGCTGGTTGGCACGGGCCCAGTCGTGGTGCACCCAGGCCATTTCGGCCCGGGCCCAGGCTTCCAGCGCGGACAGCCAGGTCAGCGTGCCGTAGCGCTGGGCCCAGTCGGTCAGGGCGTCAGCCGCGTCAGCGGCCTGCTCCGGCTGGCCATGCCAGCAGGCGTCCAGGCTGGCGCCAAACAGCAACACCGCTTCGGTGGTGACATTGTTGCCGTCCACCAGGCGCATCACGGCTTCCCGGCGGTCGCGCATGAGCGCCAGCGACGGCAGCGCACCTTCGTAATAGCGCTCGTAAAAAATGCGGATGACCTGCGTCCACCACTGGTTGATGCGCGGCTGAAAGGTGCTCAAGGGCGGCTTGGCGTGCTCGGCAATCTGGATCGCGGTGCGCAGGACCTGCTCGGCCTTGTCAAAGTTGTGGCTCCAGAAATAGGCAATGCCCAGCGCGTTGTAGGCCAGCACCCCGTGCTCATCGTTTTCCAGAAACTCACTCAGGCGCACGCTCAGCAGTGCCGCCTCCACCGCTTCCTCATTGCGCCCGAGGTTGATGGCCACAAAGGCATGCGTGGTCAGTGCCATCACCTCGCCCGAGGTGTCGCCCAGCACCTGAAAACCCTGGGCCGCCAACTGGCTGGCACGGTGCGCCCGCCGGTAGCGCGACAGCATGCGGTCACAATGGGCCAGGCACAGCAAGGCCTTGGCTTCGACCCGCTTGTTGTCAATGGCCTGGGCGGCCTTGAGTGCCTTGTGGGATAACTCCCGCCCGGTTTGCACGTCCCCCCCATCCAGTGCGCCATGTGCGCTTTTCAGCAAGCCGTCCAGACTTGCATCACTTATTTTTGTGTTGTCAATGGTCATGCTGCCATTTTGCGTGAGGAACATGACCAATCTGGGGGCTGACGTGCTGGCGGTCAAATTAAGGCGGTGTAATAGAGCCTGTGCATATCAAACCAAGCAAATTAACCATGGGTATTTCTTTTGAGCTCTGACGATTTGGCGGCCCTGTCGGTGGGCGCTTTTGACCAGGTGGTCCGTGCCACCTCGGGTTTTCGTTCGCGTCCCGGCCAGCGCGAGATGGCGCAACGCATTGCCACGGCCTTGTCGGGCGTCACGCTGGGCGAGCACCCCAATCCGGGCAAGGCCATCACTGTCATTCAGGCCGGCACGGGGGTGGGCAAGTCGGCGGCTTACCTGTCCACCACGGTGGCCATGGCGCTGGCCCTCAAGACCCGGGTGGTCATCTCCACCGCCACGGTCGCCCTGCAAGAGCAGCTGATGACCAAGGATTTACCCGCCCTGGCGGATGTGCTGGACACGCCTTTTGTGTATGCCCTGGCCAAAGGGCGGGGTCGCTACGTGTGCAAGCTCAAGCTGGAGCGGCTGGTGGGTTTGGGGGGGGACGGCACGGACGACCTGTTCGAGCCCGATGAAGACCAGCCCCCGCCGCGCAACGCCTTTGCCAAACAGCTGCAGGGCGAAGATCCCGAGGAGCGCCGCATCAAGCTTTACGAGTCGCTGGCCACGGCCGTGGCCGGTGGCAAATGGGACGGTGACCGCGACACCCTGCCCGAGCAGCCCGAACCGCGCGACTGGTCCGCCGTGGCCGCCGAGCGCCACACCTGTACCGCCCGCCATTGCCCGCGTTTTCGCGACTGCAGCTACTACAACGCCCGCACGCTGCTGGCGGAGGCCCATGTCATTGTGGCCAACCACGACCTGGTGCTGGCCTCCCTGGGCCGCAAGGCCCTGCCCGAACTCGACAACTGCCTGGTGGTGTTTGACGAAGGGCACCACCTGCCCGCCGTGGCGCTGGACCAGTTCGCCAGTGCGATGGATTTGTCCAGCCTGCGCTGGCTCGACAAACTGCCCAAGACGCTGCAGGAGGTGAGCGAAAAAATCCACATGGCGCTGGCGCAAGACGTTGCCACGCTGGCCACGCAACTCAAAACCGCGTTGTTTGACGTCGGTCGCATCGCCATGGACCTGATCAAGGTCAACATCACGGGGTACGACGGCGTGCACCGTTTCAAGGACGGCGTGTTGCCCGATGTGCTGCGCGACCCCATGACCGTGATTCAAAGCCACTCGGCCGGTCTCTCCAAGGCCCTGGAGGCCCTGGGTGCCGAGGTCAAACTGCTGGCCAAGGAAGACCCCAGCCAGGCCGCCAGTTGCTCGCTGATGTACGCCCGGCTCGGCCAACTCGCCCCCAAGCTCGGCAGCGTGGTCGAAACCAGCGCGCTGATGCTGGAGCATGGCACGCAGCCCCAGGCCAAGTGGCTCAAGTCCGACACCAGTTCGGGCCTGGTGTTTTTGACCGCCCATGCCTGCCCCATCGTGCCGGGCGACTTGCTGCGCCATTCGCTGTGGAGCAAGGTGCGTGGCGCCGTGGTGACCTCGGCCACGCTCACCAGTTGCGGCAGTTTTGACTATTTTCTGAAAGAGGCCGGGCTGGTCAACAACCCCAACGTGTCCACGCTGGAGGTGGAAAGCCCGTTCAACTACCGCACGCAGGGCGAACTCATCGTGGTCGAGACCTCGGCCGACCCCAAGAACGCCGAGGCCTACACCCAGGAAATGGTGGGGGAGTTGATGGACGACCTGAGCCAGATCGAACACGGGGCGCTGGTGTTGTTCACCTCTCGCGTACAGATGAAGGCGGCGGTCGATGCTTTGAGCGCCACCTTGCTGGGGGTGGTGCTGGTGCAGGGCCAGATGGCGCGCACCAAGCTGTTGGGCGCGCACCAGGCGCGGGTGGAGGCCGGACAACCGTCGATCATTTTCGGGCTGCAGTCATTTGGTGAAGGCCTGGACTTGCCCGGTGAACTGTGCGAGACGGTGTTCATCACCAAGCTGCCCTTCAGCCCGCCGTCCGACCCGGTGGAAGAGGCGCGCTCCGAGTGGCTCAAGAGCATCGGGCGCGACCCCTTTGCCGAACTGGTGGTGCCCGCCACCGGCATCAAGCTGCTGCAGTGGACGGGCCGGGCGATTCGCACCGAGGATGACCATGCCACCGTCATTTGTTATGACCGGCGCCTGTTGCGCATGGCGTTTGGGCGGCGCATGCTCAATGGCCTGCCACCCTATGCGGTGTCGCGGCGGGTGGGTGGCGTGTCGCTGGCGGCGTAAAAGCCCTTGTTTTTCATGAGCCCGACCCCATTTAGGGGGTCTTAAAGGAGTTCAATCTTGAACCAAGTTGTGAGTCAGGTTTTTAGCCTCATCCTGCGGGTGGCGCTGTTGTTGGCCGGTTTGATTTTTGTGGCCAGCCTGCTGTTGGTGGCTGGCTTGTTGTTGTCGGTCTGGCTGGTTCGGGCGCTGTGGGCCCGCCTGACGGGGCAGTCGGTGTCGCCCTGGACGTTTCAGGTCAACCGCCAGGCGATGTGGGGGCGGTTTTACCCCTCGGGTTCGCCGGGCGCCGCAGTTCCGCGTGACGATTCCAACGTGATTGACGTGGAGCCCAAACAGATCAAATAGGCGCTGACTTTGTTTGCTATTAAATGTATAGCTTCATACGCACGTCCCACCTGGGCTACAGCCTGTTTTTATGTTGAAGATGGCATGTTGATGACCAGTTCTTTGGAAAACAGGTCCATCGCTGTTTTCGCCACCTGCGTCGTGTCGAAGTAGGCATAAGCGCCCACGCCCACCGCGCCCACCAGCGGCACAAACCGTGAGACGCTTTTGCCGATGATTTTCTGGGTCAGCTTGATGCCCAGCGTCTGCGCAGCCGATTGAATGAAACCCAGCGACGCGCGTTGAATCAGGTAGCGCTCACCGACCCGCACCACCACGTCGCGAAAAAGCTGCGCCGAGACGTGCTTGAACAGGCAGTAAATCATCTGCTCCTGGCCCAGCGAGGCCGTCTTGCCGTACACCGCGGCGATGTCCGCCACCATCTGTGCCTGCAGCTTCCAGACCCCCACCAGTTCCGGCAGGATGGTGAGCCAGCCCAGAAAACCCGGCGGCAGCGCCATGGAGCCCGCCATCAGGCTGGCTTGCCGGGCCGCCGTGCGCCCCAGGGCGCGTGCCCGCTCCTGTGGTTGCGCCAGGGGTGTCTCGGTTGACGCGGGCACCTTGAGCACCAGATTCACGATGGCGTCGCCCACTTTGTGGCGCAGGTCTTGGGGATCGGCGGGGAGGGCAAGGGCGTTTTTGGACATGGTGACCAATTATGTCGTTCCCGCCTTTCGCAGGGGCTGCGCTTTACACGACAGGCGCCTTGGCCTACAGGGATTGCTGGGGCAGGCCTACATCGTTTTCGGGGCTCAAAAGCTAAAGTTGTTTCATCTTCATGCGGTATGGAGCCGTCCGGTCAGACCGGGCTATTTCTCACCTCACACAAGGTTTCTCATGAAAAAAACCCAACGTCTCGCTACCCAATTATTCGTTGCCATCGCGTCTCTGGTCGCTGTGGCTGGCGCCCAGGCACAAAGCGGTGGCAAGACAGCCCCTGCCACCAGCGGTTACAGCATGTACGCCCCGGGCGGCAGCTACATCGGCCTGGCGGCGGGTCAGTCGGACTTCTCGCTGGGCAACGGCACCGGCCTGTACGGCTCTGACAACAAGGACACGTCTTACAGCATTCGTGCCGGTAGTTACTTCAACAGCAACCTGGGCATGGAAATCGGCTACACCGATTTCGGCAGCGTCAACCGCGCGGGTGGTTCGACCAAGGCGGACGGCTTCAACGTCAGCCTGATCGGCAAATTGCCGGTGAGCCCGTCGTTCAACGTGTTGGGCAAAATCGGTACCACCTACGGCCGTACTGACGTGTCCTCAGGCGTTGGCTCCGGTGTGGCCAGCGGCAGCGAAAGCGGCTGGGGCCTGGCGCTGGGTCTGGGGGCTGAATACGCGTTCACTCCCCAATGGTCTGCTGTGTTGCAGTACGAAACCCATGACATGAAATTTGCCGGTGGCGACAATCAGCGCGTCAACACGACCAACCTGGGCGTGCGTTACAACTTCTAAGCGGAGAATTTGACCAACTCAAAGCCCGATTTGGCGGGCAGCGCCAGGTGTTTGATCAACAGGCGGTAGGTGTCCAGGTCAAACGCCAGCGTGCTGCTGGCGGTCAGCGTGTCTTCCAGTTCGGCATCGTCCTGGACCGTGGCCAGGTGACACCATTGGTCGAACACGTGGATGTCGGTCCGGCCGCTTTTGGGGTTGTGCTCGCGCAGGCCGATTTTGCCGGCGTGGGGCCACACCTGCAGGCGTTGCTGGGCCAATGCCAGTTGTAGGCGCAGGTAGTGCAACTCCGGGTTTTCCTCGCCACAACACACGCCTTTGCAGCGGTTGATCTGGTGTGCAAAGCAGCGTCCCTTGCCCGACTCCAGTCCCAGCGCATGCAGACACAGCGTGTGGGTATCCGCCAGTTCACGCAGGCTGGTGATGGCCTGGTTTTTGGAGCGGTACACACCAAACAGCCGGTCAAATTCTTTAGGCTGCAAATCTTCACCGCGCACCAGGGTCAGCAACGGGCGGGCCAGCGGGTTCTCGTTCAGGCGCCACGCGCACAAGGTGCGTTCGCGGCGCAACTGACGGTTGTAGACCGGTTGTTTTTCCTTGACGAGGCGGGCCTCCAGCAGCAGGGCGCCAAGTTCACCCGCGGTCTCCCGCCACTCGATGCGCCGAATCTCCTGCGCAATGCGCATCTCGCGCGCCTCTTTGGCCGCCGCCTGAAAGTGCGACATCACTCGGCTGCGCATGTTGATGCTTTTGCCGATGTACAGGGGCAGCGGACCTTCACCATAAAACAGGTAGACCCCCGCCGTGTCCGGAACGTCGCTCACATGGGTTTCCAGCTGCGGGGGCAGGGCGGCGCTGCCTTGCAGCAAGGCCTGCGCGCAGAGCTTGACCTGCTCCGCCCCCAATTCACCCTGTGCAATGTGCAGCCAGGCCAGCACCATGTCCACATCGCCCATGGCGCGATGGCGCGCGGCGGTTTGCAGGCCGTGGCGCTGCATGATGGCGTCCAGCCCGTGGCTGCGGTGCTGCGGGTAGAGCTGGCGCGACAGGCGCACGGTGCAGACGGTTTTGACGCGCAGCGCGATGTCGAGACGCGCGAATTCGTTGAGCAAAAAACCGTGGTCAAACCGCACGTTGTGGGCCACCAGCACGGCGCCCTCCAACATCGCCAGCAGTTGCCGGGCGACCTCGTCAAAGCCCGGGGCGTCGGCCACCATGGCGTTGCTGATGCCGGTCAGGTTCTGGATGAAGGGCGAAATCGTGGTGCCCGGGTTGATCAGCGTGCTCCAGCGCGCCACCTCCAGCCCGTTTTCCAGGCGCACGGCCGCAATTTCGGTGATGCGGTCGTGGACCGGGTTGCCACCTGTGGTTTCCAGGTCAAGCAGAACGTAGCAAGGCAACATGGGGGAAGGGTGTCAAAAGTTAGCAAAACATCAGCGCCAACCAGGCCGGGTCGTCCATCAGGTTGAGCAGCAGGAAGCTGCCTACCCGGTAGAACCAGACTTCGGCGCGGGCTTTCAGGTCAAACGATGTCGATGGCATGAATGGCGTATTGCCCGCTTCGGCGGTCTGCAAAGTAGCGCTCCAGGGTTTCCTTGACGGTTCTGAAGGCAATCTCGTCCCAGGGGATTTCGTCTTCTGCAAACAGGCGGGCCTCAATCGTCTCGTGCCCGGGGTCAAACAGGTCGCTCAACAGGCGGGCCCGGTAAAACATGTGTACCTGGCCCACACGCGCCACGTTGACGAGGGAGAAGAGGCCTTCCATCTCAAACTGCGCCCCGGCTTCCTCCAGGGTTTCGCGCGCTGCCCCTTCGGCCACGGTTTCATTGAGTTCCATGAAGCCCGCAGGCAGCGTCCATTTGCCCCAGCGGGGCTCGATGTTGCGTTTGCACAGCAGCACTTTGTCACCCCAGTGCGGCACGGTGCCGACCACGTTGAGCGGGTTTTCATAGTGGATTGTGTCGCAGGCCGGGCACACGGCCCGGGCCTTGGTGTCACCATCGTCCGGAATGCGGTAAACCACGGCCGTGCCACAGTTTTTGCAGTGTTTGATAGGGAGGCGGAGCATGGGTCAAGTGTAATTTGAAACCGTTTCAGCGGCAGACCGCCATGGCGCCCGGCCTCCCAGGAAGGGGGTCTTAGTTGACCGTGAGCTTGATGGACTCCAGCCCGGTCACCGCACCCAACAGGGTGTCGCCAGCCACCACCGCCGCCACGCCTTCGGGCGTGCCGGTGTAGATCAGGTCGCCGGGCTGCAATTCCCAGGCGGCGGAGAGGTGCTCGATCGTCTCGGCAATGTTCCAGATCAGCTTGGACACGGTGCTGCGCTGGCGCTCTTGCCCATTGACCTGCAGGGAAATCCCGGCGTTGGTGATATCTCCTGCCGCAGCGGCCGGGGTGATGGGGCCGATCGGTGCCGAGTGGTCGAACGCCTTGCCGATGCACCAGGGGCGACCCTGCTTTTTCATCTCGTTTTGCAGGTCGCGCCGCGTCATGTCCAGCCCCACTGCGTAGCCGAAGATGTGCTGCAGGGCGTCGGCCGCCCTGATGTTTTTGCCCCCGGTGCCAATGGCCACCACCAGTTCGATTTCATGGTGCAGGTTGCGGGTCAGGCTGGGGTAGGGCAGGGAGCCCGTTTCGCCCGCGTTGACCACCACCAGTGCGTCGGCCGGTTTCATGAAGAAGAAAGGCGGCTCCCGGCCGGAGAACCCCATCTCTTTGGCGTGTTCTTCGTAATTGCGGCCCACGCAGTAAATGCGGTGAACGGGGAAGCGCGCTGGCATGCCCAGCACAGGCACGGAGACCGGGGCGGCGGGGGCGAAAACATAAGTCATGGGAATCTCTCTTCTTCAACAAGACGTTCAGGCCGATTTGGCGACCAGGTCAAAGTGCTCAACCACGGGCATGCCTGCAAAAAAGGGCCCCACGATGGCGCGCCAGTCGGCAAATGCGGGGGATTCCCGGAAGCCCACGGTGTGGTCCTCCAGCGTGTCCCAGAAGATTTGAAGAATATAGCGCTCGGTATTTTCAATGCCCCGGTTGACCTTGAAACCCTGAAAGCCCTGGGCATTGCGGATGACTGTGGCCAGGCCGCGCTGAATGGCCTCTTCAAAGGCGGCATTCTGGCCTGGGTGAATGCGGATGTCGGCGAGTTCGAGAATCATGGAGGGCTCCGGTTTGGCGTGGTTTGGATAGTCGGCAGCAAGTCTAACGTCAGCCCCGTGGTGTGAGAAACCTGTTTTGGTGTGGGTTATGCTGACGCCCATGCAAACTGAAAACTTTATTCCAGGCAAAGACGCCTCACTTGAATACACGATCAATACCATGCAATCCAGGCTTCAGGCGCTTGGTTTCCATATTGAGGAAAAGAGCTGGCTGAACCCGGTGGACGGCATCTGGTCGGTTCACATTCGTGACCGGGATTGCCCGCTTTTGTTCACCAATGGCAAGGGTGCCACCCGTCTGGCCTGCCTGGCCAGTGCGCTGGGGGAGTTTTTCGAGCGCCTCTCCACCAACTATTTCTGGACTCACTATTACCTGGGACCCAAGGTGGCGGATCGGCATTTTGTGCACTACCCCCAGGAGCGCTGGTTTCAACCCGGAGAGGACGGCAGTTGGCCCGTTGACCTGCTCAACCCCGGGTTGCACAAGTTCTACAACCCTGAAGGAAGCGTGGACGCCAGGAGCCTGGTGGAGTTCAACTCCGGCAACGTGGAGCGGGGCATCTGTGCCATTCCCTACGTGCGCCTGCGCGACGGCGTGGTGACCTATTTTCCGGTCAACATCCTTGGCAACCTGTATGTCAGCAACGGCATGTCGGCCGGCAATACGCAGGCCGAGGCCCGCACGCAAGCCCTGTCCGAAATTTTTGAGCGCAGCGTCAAGGCGCGCATCATCAGCGAGGGCATTTGTCTGCCCGATGTGCCTGAAGCCGTGATTGCCCGCTACCCGCGCATAGCGGCGGGCATCAAGGCGCTGCGTGCCGCCGGTTTTGGCATTGTGGTCAAAGACGCCTCATTGGGCGGCCAGTATCCGGTGATGAATGTGACCCTGTTGCACCCGGAAGACCAGGGCTGCTTCGCCAGCTTTGGCGCGCACCCGCGCTTTGAGATTGCGCTGGAACGTGCCCTGACCGAGCTGCTGCAGGGCCGTGCGCTGGACTCGCTGGCCGGATTCCCCGTACCGGGCTTTGACCTGGAAGAAACCGCCAGCGCCACCAATATTGAAATCCATTTTGTCGATTCCAGCGGCGTGATCCACTGGAAGTTCCTGGGTGACGTGCCTGACTACGAGTTTTGCCACTGGAATTTTGGCAGCACCACGGCCGAGGACTACGCCTGGGCGGTTGACCGCATTCACCGCGACGGCCGTGAAATCTACATTGCCGACTTCACCCACCTGGGGGTTTACTCCTGCCGTGTGCTGGTGCCCGGCATGTCCGAGATTTACCCGGTGGATGACCTGGACTTCGAGAACAACAGCGTGGGCAACGACATCCGGGAAGCCATCCTGAACCTGCCCGACCTGGACAACGAAGAGTGCTCGGACCTGCTCGACACACTCAATGAATCGGCGCTGGCAGACCAGCGCCCGGTGGCCGCCGTCATTGGCATGGCGGCCGATGCCGGTTCGTTCTGGAGCGATCTGCGCATTGGCGAACTCAAGACCCTGCTGGCGCTGGCCATTGGCGACGAAGCCGCCACGCTGGAAGGCTGTGACTGGATCAAACACTTTGACCAGCTCAACCCCCAGCGCCGCCGTGTTTACGCCTGCATCGAGAGCCTGATCAATCTGGCTGACATGGGCGACACCGGGCCTTACCTGAACGCCTTGCGTGCGCTGTATGGCGCCGGTGCCGTCGCGCAGGCCCACGCGCTCATCATGCAAACCGATCGCTTCATGGGCTTGAGCGCGCCGGGGCTGATGCTGGTGGGTTGCGAAATGCACCACAAGCTGTTGGCAGCCTATGACAAGGTGCATGTCCGCTCGGCCTGATCGCTGCCGTCGCCCGGCCTATTAGCATGCTGGCACTCCGGCGGCTTTTTCGAAGAATATTCATCGCGCTGATTGCCGGCGTGTTGTTGTTTGAGGAGTGGGGCTGGGAGCCGCTGGCTGCCGCCTTTGCCCAGCTGGCCCGCCTGCCGCTGTGGGGCTGGCTGGAGCGAAAAATAACGCAATTGCCGCCGGTGGCCGCTCTGCTGGTGATTGGCGTGCCGATGCTGACTTTGTTGCCGGTGAAGCTGCTGGCGCTCTACCTGTTTGGCAAAGGCCAGACCACCCTGGGCCTGGTGCTGCTGATGGGTGCAAAGATGGTAGGCACGGCCCTGATGGCGCGCCTGTTCCAGCTCACCCAGCCTGCCTTGATGCAGTTGGGCTGGTTTGCGCGCTGGTATCCCCGCTGGAAAAACTGGAAAGATGGTGTGTTGGCCGAGATCCGGCAATCAGCGCCCTGGCGGGCCGGGCAGCGGGCCAAACGGTTGACCCGCGTCTGGTGGAAAAGAGCCCGCCGCTGAGCCTGGGCCTGCGCTGCTTTGGATGTCTTTCGGTTTATCCTAGACGCATGAAATTACACAACTATTTCCGCTCTTCGGCCTCGTACAGGGTGCGCATTGCGCTGGCGCTCAAAGGCTTGCGTTATGAGTACGTGCCGGTGCACCTGGCACGTGGCGAGCAGCATGCCGACGGTTATGCCGCGCTCTCGGCAGACAAGCTGGTGCCCCTGCTTGAAGTGGACGGCCAGTGTCTCTCGCAATCCATGGCCATCATCGAATACCTCGACGAAACCCGTCCTGAGCCCGCGCTGTTGCCCCCCGACGCGCTGGGCCGAGCCCGGGTGCGGGCCCTGGCCCAGTCCATTGCGTGCGAGATCCACCCCCTCAACAACCTGCGTGTGCTCAAGTACCTGGTGAAAGAATTCAAGGCCGATGAAGAGGCCAAAAACACCTGGTACCGGCACTGGGTGCGCGAGGGGCTGGAAAACTTTGAGCGACAACTGACCCAGCTGCACGCCCACCAGGGCACGGCGACCTTTTGTTACGGCCACACCCCCACGCTGGCCGACTGCTGTCTGGTGCCCCAGGTCTTCAATGCGCAGCGATTTGATGTGAGCCTGGACGGTTTGCCGCGCATCCTGGCCGTGTTTGAGGCCTGCATGGCCTTGCCCGCATTCCAGCAGGCACATCCCTCCCAGTGCCCGGACAACGAGGCATGACGATGCACCCGGACTGGATCGTGCCCGAATGGCCCGCACCCCGGCAGGTGCACGCGGTCTGCACCACGCGTGCCGGTGGCACGTCTGTGGCGCCCTACGACGCCCTGAACCTGGGTGATCACGTGGGGGACCGGCCTACCGATGTGGCGGCCAACCGTGCTGTTTTTTCGCAGTCGATCGGGGCGCAGCCGATTTTCCTGTCCCAGGTGCACGGCACGCACACGCACACCATCTCCGGCAGCACCGCCCATGGCACGCAGGCCGATGGCTGCTTTACCGATCAAGCCGGTGTGGCCTGCACCATCATGGTGGCCGACTGCCTGCCCGTGTTGTTCACCAACCTCCAGGGAACGCAGGTGGCGGCAGCGCACGCGGGATGGCGCAGCCTGGCGGGGCAGGGGGGGCAAGGTGTTCTGGAGACGGTTTTAGAGTGTTTTAGGCCTCTAGCCCCCGTGAATAGTGCGCAAGCAGCTATCAATGTCATAGCGTGGCTTGGGCCTTGTATCGGCCCTGATGCGTTTGAGGTGGGGGACGACGTGCGTGATGTGTTCCTGGGGCACGACGCTGCCGCGACCGGCCTGTTCAAACCCTTGCCTGCCGGCAAGTGGCTGGCTGATTTGCCGGGCCTGGCCCGTTTGCGGCTGAAGGCGCTGGGTGTCACGCAGATTTACGGGAACGACGGCAGCCGTGACTGGTGCACGGTCAGCAACCCGTCACGGTTTTTCTCGCACCGGCGCGACCGCGTCAGTGGTCGCCAGGCTGCCAGCATCTGGCTGGGTTGAGGACGAGACATGCAGTTCTGCCGCTTCTTTTTCCTTGATGGCACGACGTCGGGAAGGGGCTCCCAACACATACACCACCAACAGAACCGGGCCCAGGCCGTACAGCAAAAAAGTGATGACCGCGCCCAGAATCGTGCCGTTGGTGTTGGTGGCCTCGGCAACCGCCATCATGAGCGCAACATATAACCAGGCGATAGGAACAATGTACATAAATTGGCGGGTTAATATTCGCTTGGTGAATTGTCAGTTATCCGAAGGGGTAAGAGCAGGATACTAATGCGTTTGCAAAAATGGCAACAATAAGAGGAGATGACATGACAGAAGATTCACGCGAGTTCTGGGCACAATCGGCCCAGCAATTTCAACAGACCTTGACCGACGGCTGGACCGCGGCATTTCAGTCTTTCCAGAACATGGACCTGGGTGCTGCTGGCGCGACGCTTGTCGCACCTACCACCAAGCCACCTCAAATCACCATTCCTCCCGAAAAGCTGCAAGAACTACAGCAGCAGTACCTCAAAGACGCTGCCAGCCTCTGGGCCCAGGGCATGCAGGGCGCGCCCAAAGCGGATGACAAGCGTTTCTCAACCGAGGCCTGGGGTGCCAACCCGGTGGCCGCTTTTTCTGCCGCCGCCTACCTCCTGAACGCCCGCACCCTCATGAGCATGGCTGACGCTGTGCAGGCGGACGAAAAGACCCGCGCCCGCATCCGGTTTGCGGTAGAGCAGCTTTCGGCCGCCGCGTCGCCCAGCAACTTTCTCGCCTTCAATGCCGACGCGCAAAAGAAGGCGATCGAGACCAAGGGCGAGAGCATCGCCAAAGGCGTGCAAAACCTGCTGCATGACATGAAGCAGGGCCACGTGTCCATGACCGATGAGAGCCTGTTTGAGGTGGGTAAAAACGTCGCCACCACCGAAGGCGCCGTGGTGTTTGAGAACGAGCTGTTCCAGCTGCTCGAATACAAGCCGCTCACCGCCAAGGTCTACGAGAAGCCGTTCCTGCTGGTGCCACCCTGCATCAACAAGTTCTACATCCTTGACCTGCAGCCCGAGAATTCCTTAATTCGCTACGCCGTGGCGCAGGGTCACCGCACGTTTGTCATCAGCTGGCGCAACCCCGATGCCTCGCTTGCGACCAAAACGTGGGACAACTACATCGAAGATGCTGCTATCAAAGCAATAGCGGTAACCCAAGAGATCACGGGCGCCAAGAGCATCAATGCCTTGGGTTTTTGTGTGGGTGGCACCATCCTGGGCACAGCCCTGGCGGTGCTGGCGGCGCGCGGCGAAAAGCCGGTGGCCAGCGCCACCTTGCTCACCTGCCTGCTCGATTTTTCGGACACCGGCATTCTGGACATCTTCATCGATGAAGACTCGGTCAAAAAGCGTGAACAGGAGATGGGCAAGGGCGGTTTGATGAAGGGGCAAGACCTTTCGTCAACCTTCAGTTTCTTGCGGCCCAACGACCTGGTGTGGAACTACGTGGTGGGCAACTACCTCAAGGGCGAGACACCGCCCCCGTTTGACCTGCTCTACTGGAACAGCGACTCCACCAACCTGCCCGGCCCTTTCTACGCCTGGTACCTGCGCAACACCTACCTGGAAAACAACCTGATCAAGCCTGGCAAGACGACCGTCTGTGGCGAAAAAATTGACCTGGGCAAGGTCGATATCCCGGTCTATATCTATGGCTCGCGTGAGGACCACATTGTTCCCATCGGCGGCGCCTATGCGGCCACGCAAGTCATGCCTGGCAAAAAGCGTTTTGTGATGGGCGCGTCCGGCCACATTGCAGGCGTGATCAACCCGCCCGCCAAAAACAAGCGCAGCCACTGGATTCGTGAAGACGGCAAGTTACCCAAATCACAGGCCGACTGGCTGGCAGGCGCCACCGAACATGCCGGCAGCTGGTGGACCGACTGGTCCAACTGGTTGAGCGCGCAGGCGGGTAAACAAATACCCGCACCCAAGACCTACGGCAAAGGCCCTTACCAAGTCATCGAACCCGCCCCTGGCCGCTACGTCAAGGCCAAGGCTTAATTTTTTCACTCAGGAGACCTAAAAAATGGAAGACATCGTCATCGTTTCAGCCGCCCGCACCGCTGTCGGCAAATTTGGCGGCACCCTCGCCAAAACCCCAGCGACCGAACTCGGCGCCGCGGTCATCAAAGACCTTCTGGCCCGCACCGGTGTCGGCGCAGACCAGATTGGTGAAGTCATCATGGGCCAGGTGCTCGCTGCTGGCGCGGGTCAAAACCCGGCGCGCCAGTCGCTCATCAAGAGCGGTGTGGCCAAGGAAACCCCTGCGCTCACCATCAACGCCGTGTGCGGCTCCGGTCTGAAGGCCGTGATGCTGGCGGCGCAGGCCGTGGCCTATGGCGACAGCGACATCGTGATTGCCGGTGGTCAGGAAAACATGAGTGCTTCACCGCACGTCCTGCCCGGCTCGCGTGACGGCCAGCGCATGGGCGACTGGAAGATGATCGACACCATGATCGTGGACGGCCTGTGGGACGTGTACAACCAGTACCACATGGGCATCACGGCCGAGAACGTGGCCAAGCAATACGGCATTACCCGCGAGATGCAAGACGCCCTGGCCCTGGCCAGCCAGCTCAAGGCCGCTGCGGCCCAGGACGCCGGCAAGTTCAAGGACGAAATCGTGCCTTTCAGCATCGCCCAGCGCAAGGGTGACCCGCTCGTGTTTGCCGCTGACGAATTCATCAACCGCAAGACCAATGCCGAGGTTCTGGCTGGCCTGCGCCCCGCGTTTGACAAAACCGGTGGCGTGACCGCCGGCAACGCCTCCGGCCTGAACGATGGCGCTGCCGCCGTCATGGTGATGACCGCCAAAAAAGCCGCCGCTCTGGGCCTCAAGCCCCTGGGCCGCATTGCCAGCTTTGCCACCAGTGGTCTGGACCCCGCACTCATGGGCATGGGCCCCGTGTCGGCGTCGCAAAAAGCCCTGGCCCGCGCTGGCTGGAAAGCCGCTGACCTGGACCTGCTGGAAATCAACGAAGCGTTTGCCGCTCAAGCCTGCGCGGTGAACCAGCAAATGGAGTGGGACATCTCCAAAGTCAATGTCAATGGCGGCGCCATTGCGATTGGTCATCCCATTGGTGCGTCCGGTTGCCGTATTCTGGTGACGCTGCTGCACGAAATGCAGCGCCGCGACGCCAAAAAAGGCATTGCCAGCCTGTGTATTGGTGGCGGGATGGGGGTTGCCCTAACTATCGAGCGCTGATTTGCGTTCACAATAAATCAGTTTCAAGATTTCAACAAAGAGGAATACAAAATGAGTCAAAAAGTAGCATACGTGACCGGTGGCATGGGTGGCATCGGTACCGCTATTTGCCAGCGTCTGCACGCTGAAGGTTTCAAGGTCATCGCCGGTTGCGGCCCCACACGCGACCATGCCAAATGGGTGGCTGAGCAAGCCGCGCTGGGCTTCACGTTCTACGCGTCGGCAGGCAATGTGGGTGACTGGGATTCCACCGTCGAAGCGTTCGCCAGGACCAAAGCCGAGCACGGCACCATCGACGTGCTGGTCAACAACGCCGGTATTACCCGCGACCGCATGTTCCTCAAAATGACACGCGAAGACTGGGACTCGGTCATCGAGACCAACCTGAACTCCATGTTCAACGTCACCAAGCAAGTGGTGGCCGACATGGTTGAAAAAGGCTGGGGCCGCATCGTCAACATTTCGTCCGTCAACGGCGAAAAAGGCCAGGCTGGTCAAACCAACTACTCGGCTGCCAAAGCCGGCATGCACGGTTTCACCATGGCTTTGGCGCAAGAGATGGCGTCCAAGGGTGTGACGGTCAACACCGTGAGCCCTGGCTACATCGGTACCGACATGGTCAACGCCATTCGTGAAGACGTGCTCGCCAAGATCGTGGGCACCATCCCCGTGAAGCGCCTGGGCAAGCCCAGCGAGATTGCCTCCATCATCGCGTGGCTGGCATCGGAAGAAGGTGGCTACTCCACCGGCGCCGATTTCTCGGTCAATGGCGGCCTGCACATGGGCTGATGCCCCGTGGCATTTACTCTAAAAAACCCGCTTCGGCGGGTTTTTTTATGAACGGCTATCGAGGGCGCCCCTCGTCAATCCAAGCCTGAGTTTCCTTGATGCCAATCCGGTAGCGTGCACAGTTGAAACCCGCCAGGGCATTCAGTTCCTGCGCAAGAAGCTGCTGGAACTTCGACTCATCCTCGTCGGGCAGACCCAGGCTGGAAAGCGCCTCCCCCTCAGACTTACGACCGCGAACCACCAGACCCACCGCTTCGCTGAGCGCTTCACGGAACTTGACGCGGAAGGGGTCCGGCGAGCCCATGGATTCCAGCACCACCTTGTACTTGACCTGGGAGCGTCGATAGGTCCAATTGAAGAGGTCCACCGCCATCGAAACGTCACATGACTCATAAACGCCCATCATGGCCAGCGCGTAATCCTCCCGGTCGACATCCAGGAATGACAGGGGTGCCTGGTTATATAGCATGAGCGGGATATTGGCGGCAAGCCGACTCACTCGCTTGTTCCCATCCTCGAAGGGTTGCAGGTACGCTAGGTTGACCCATAGGAAGAAGGCGGCCTCCAAAGGGTTCTTGATGTACTGAGCTGTCGAGATGATGCGCTCGAACATCTCCAACAACATTGCAGGAACCTGGGTGGGAACGTAGGTGGTGCCGCTGATGTTGACTACTTTTTCGCGAATGGCCCCGAGCGACGTCACATCCGCCATCAGGTCTTGCATTAGCACGGCGTGCAGATTGCGAACGAGTCCCGCACTGAGTCCCTGGTTCGGGACAGCATCCACTAGGAACTCGATGGATGCCTTGTGATTGAGCAGCATGACCGCGTCACTGTCCGTGGCAGCCGCACCGCTCTTGAAAAGCTCCTCTGTATCCAGTAATGTGTAGCGGTTGCCCTCGAGATGAGAGGACGACCATGACAAGTCGATTAGCAGTTGCTCCAGAACCTTGCGGACATAGGTGCCGGCTGGCAGTTGCCCCGGGAGGCGACCGAGTGAGGCCAGTTCTTCTGCGAGTTCTGGTGGCAGCAGGAAGGTTTCGTTCGGTTTGTATTCGTCGACGAATTCACGACGGTACGCTACCGGCAAGCGGGCCGCCAGCGGCAGTGCCAGTTGCTGCCGGAGTTCCAGGCTCGTTGCGCTCCAGGGAAGCGCAAAGCGGCTTGAGGCTGGGACGACAGGCGGCTGAGCAGTCGTTTTCACAACCGTGGCAGGAGTGCTTGTTGCCAGTCGGCGATACCGGGTAGCACGAGCTTTGCCGGTAACCTCGACTCGCCTTTCCACAGAAAGCCTTGACAGCATGCGCTTGACGGCAGGCAGACTCGAGCCCGTGGCTTCAACCAGCTGGGTCGATGTGACGGACTCATGCCCCTCAGACGCCAGTGTGAACATGGCTTGCAGCAAGGTATTGGCTGTCAGACGGTCGTTATAGGGCATAAATCAGCTCGATGTAGTGAGCTGATTGTAAACAAATCGAGCTAATTTGGCCTGTATCAGCTCTATTTTTGAACGGGTAGCCGTGATTTGGGCCATCAGCCTCGTCAACCCCGCCTGGACGCTGCCTCTAAAATGGACCTCAATTTCCATCATTGCGACTAGGACTCCCCCTGAAACACGCCACTTTTGCCAAGCCTTGCCTGCGACCGCTCGCCATTGCCATCGCCAGTTTGTGCGCCGGGGCGTTGTTTGCCCCCGCTGCCAGCCAGGCCCAAACCAGCAACGAATCAGCTGCCGTGCTGACGCCCACGCCAACCACTCTGCGTTTGACCTCCGAGACCCTCTCGCTGCCCGGTGGCGAAAAGATGGGCATGGTGGGGGGCGACTTGTTGTTTGATGTGACCGATTCCGTTCGTTTGGGCGTTGGCACCTATGGCGCGGTGCGCGGCGAACGCGGTGGCTTCATCACCCTGGGCGTTTCGGGTGAAATGCGCCAGCGGTTCAGCCCCTCGTGGGTGGGCCATGCCGGTTTGTTTGTGGGTGCCGGGGGCGGGCGCGGTGGCTACACGCTGTCGGGTGGCGGCCTGATGTTGCGTGGCGACGTTGGCCTGACCTACGAGACCGCGGGTTACGGCAACCTGGGCTTTGGCCTGAGCCACGTCAAATTCCCCTCCGGGGTGATTGGCAGCACGCAGCCCTACCTGCAATATGAGTACCCTTTTTACAGCCTGCTCAGTTCGGGTTGGCAAGCCCCTGCAGCAACCGGCAGCAGCACGGGCATGCGGCTTGTGAAGCCCGGTGTCAACGAGTTTTCAATGGTGGCGCGAAGCTACAAAATCCCATCCTCGGTGGTGCGTGACGACGGCACACCCCAACACCCCAGCATGGCCTTGCTGGGGGTAGAGTGGTTGTCCTATGTGGACGACCGCTGGTTCCTGAAGCTGGAGTCCGAAGGCGCCATGGGCGGCCAGAGCAACGGCTACATGCAAATTCTGGCAGGCGGGGGCTACCGCCTGCCGCTTACCAGCAGCACGGCCGTCAAATTTCACGCCGCAGCAGGCCCGGCGGGCGGGGGTGGTGTGGACACCGGTGGCGGCTTGCTGCTGGATGCCGGCATTGCCCTGCAACAAAAAATCACCCGGCGCATGGCGCTGGAACTGTCCCTGGGTGAAGTGCGTGCGCCGTCCCGCAGCTTCAGGGCCCAAAGCGTGGGCCTCAAACTGGACTACCTGTTTGGCTTGCCTGACGTGTCCTCAGACACCGTGGCCTGGAGCGCCTTGCAGGGTTTTGATGCCCAAAACCTGCGGGTGAGGGTGGCGAACCAGACCTATTTCAAAGCATCGCCCCAGTGGCGCAACCGCTCCATTGACGACTCGGTCAGCAACCTCGGTGTGCAGCTTGACTACTTCGTTTCCCCCAACTGGTTTGTCACAGGCCAGGGCCTGGCCGCCTATGCGGGTGACGCGGGGGCCTACATGACCGGCCAAATTGGTGCCGGTGCGCAGTGGCCCTTGTCCGAGCGCTGGTTTGTGGAAGGCGAAGCCCTGGTTGGCGCGGCGGGCGGCGGCGGGCTGGCGGTGGGCGGTGGTTTGGTGGTGCAGGGCAACGCGTCAGTGGGTTACCGCTTGTCCAAGTCGCTCTCCATCCTGGCCACGGCAGGCCGTGTTGACGCCATTCGGGGGGACTTCAAAGCCAATGTGGCGGGTATCTCGATGGCGTACCAATTTACCGGGTTTACGCAGAAGTAGGTGAACTGCCCGGGGGATGTGTTTGGGCCCAATTTTCCAGCCGCAATCCTGGCACCCGGGCGAATTCTCTGGTGTTGTTCGTGACCAAAATTGTGTTGGACGCAAGTGCATGCGCCGCGATCATGGTGTCAAGGGCACCGATCGGCTGGCCGCGCCGCTCCAAATCGGTCCGAATCTCTGCATAGTGCCAAATGGCGGAATCGTCAAAAGGCATGACTTCCAATGGCGCCAGAAACATCTTCAGTGCCTCGCGGTTGCGTGCTGATCCGCTTTTGGCCACACCAAAAGCCAACTCGGCAGCCGTCACACTGGAAATGCCAATAGCGCCCAGATGTTCCTCCCTGAAGCGTGCCAGCACGGCCGGTGGACGGGCACTGATCACATAAATGCAGATATTGGTGTCGAGCATGTAATGGATCAAGACCCAATCTCCTCACGCACTTGCGTCTCGGGCTGGTCCCGACTGATTTGAAAGCCCGGCTCAAACGCATCCAGGGCGGCCTCCAGCATGCGCCAGGGCTCATTGACGGGAAGCAGCAAAACGCCATTGCCGAAATGCCGAACAACTACCTCAACCCCCTCAAAACGATATTCTTTTGGCAAACGAACGGCCTGGCTGCGACCCGACTGAAAAAGACGTGCTGTGTCCATTTGTATTCCTTTGCGAATGATGATCACCAATGGTAATTACCATGACTTAAAAAAGCAAATGCAGTTGCATCGACAATACGCAGCTCCCCCGAATCGTTTATGCAAATCTCTGTCGTATTTCTCTTTGTTGCCCTGCCGTGGCTCAACCCGTTTACGTTCGGGCCGTCGCCTGGCGTCGCGCCGCTTCTGTTCTCTTGGGCTTGCGCTGCCGGGCTGATGGTGGCGATTGGGCTCACCACTGACCAGGACAGGAAACCCCGTCTGGTGGCGGCGGTTGCCATGGCCTGGCTGGTCGCGGCGCTGTTGAGTGCCTTGATGGGCTTGTTGCAGTACTTTGGCGCCGCTTCGGTCTTTGGTCCGTGGGTGAACACCACGGGCGTGGGCGAGGCCTATGCCAACCTGCGCCAACGCAACCAGTTCGCAACCTTGATGAATATCGGGCTGGCTGCGTTGTTGTGGTGGGTCGCCAAAACGCCTTTCAAACCCCGCTCTTGGGGCCCTGTTGCGGCGGCAGTCGCCGCTGCGCTACTCAGTGTGGGTAACGCAGCGTCTTCGTCCCGCACCGGCATGGTTCAGCTGGTGCTGCTGGTTGCCCTGGGTTTGGTTTGGGGCGGCTGGCGCCAGCCCGCCATTCGGCGCGTGCTGCTGGCTGCGGCCCTGGCCTACAGTGTGGCAGCGGTGGCCTTGCCCGCCTTGTCCGGCTTTGACCTCAAGGCAACCGGCGTGCTGGCGCGCTTGCATGAAGGCGACGCATTGTGTTCAAGCCGCCTGACCCTGTGGCGCAACGTGCTGCACCTCATTGCCCAGAAGCCCTGGTTCGGCTGGGGTTGGGGCGAGCTCGATTACGCCCATTTCATCACGCTCTATCCAGGGCCGCGGTTTTGTGCCATTTTGGACAATGCCCACAACCTGCCGCTGCAACTGGCGGTGGAGCTGGGTATTCCCGCTGCCCTGGTGGTGTGCGGTGGCGGGCTGTGGCTGGCGTGGCGCGCCAAGCCCTGGCGAGAAGCAAATGCCACGCGGCAGATGGCGTGGCTGGTGTTGGCTGTGATCCTGCTGCACAGCCTGCTGGAATACCCGTTGTGGTACGGGCCCTTTCAGATGGCGTTTGTTCTTGGTGTGTGGCTGCTGTGGCCTGAATCAGGCGAGGCAGCACAGAAATTTATAAGAATATGGCCTGTAGCCCTTGTACTACCTGCGGGTATAGCTATGTTTTTAATAGCATTTTCAGGCTATGCGGCCTGGGACTACCACCGCATCAGCCAGGTCTATATCAGCCCGTCCCATCGTTCAGCGCCTTACCGTGAAAACACCATGGCCAAACTGCAAGCCTCGTGGCTCTTCAGGGACCAGGTGCAATTTGCGGAGCTCACCACCACGGAGTTAACGACCAACAACGCGGCCCACCTCCATGCGTTGGCCAAAACCCTGCTGCATTTTTCACCCGAACCCCGGGTGGTGGACAAGCTGATTGACAGCGCCACCTTGCTCGGTCGCAAGGAAGAGGCGCTTTTTTACCTGCAGCGCGCCCGGGCGGCTTTCCCTTAAAGGCAGGCCTTCTGGGCCTGGGCCATGTGCACCCAGTCCACCACCTCGCCATCGGGCTGGTAACCCGGCACCAGTTCTTTGAGCAGGGTGCGCATGGCGGGAACATCATTGGCGTTCAAAGCGGTCACCAAGACATCCAGACGGGCCGTCAACTCCGTCCAGGGCACAAAGTCTTCGTGCGCCTTCATGATGCGCGCGTGCTCGGTGGGCAGGGGGTTGTCCCCAATCAACAGCTCTTCATAGAGCTTTTCACCGGGGCGCAGGCCGGTGATCTGGATCGCAATGTCGCCTTCGGGGTTGGCATCGTCCCGCACTGACAGGCCGGACAACTCCACCATGCGGCGCGCCAAATCAATGATGCGCACCGGCTCGCCCATGTCCAGCACAAATACATCACCCCCGTTGGCCATGGCCCCGGCCTGAATGACCAACTGCGCGGCCTCCGGAATGGTCATGAAATAGCGGGTAATGTCAGCATGCGTCAGCGTGATCGCGCTGCCGTCCTTGATTTGCTTGCGAAACAGCGGCACCACCGAGCCGGAAGACCCCAGCACATTGCCAAAGCGCACCATCGCAAAACGGGTCTTCCACCCCTCCTGAACCGACGCGGCCGCCACGGCCTGCAACACCATCTCCGCCAGACGCTTGCTGGCACCCATGATGTTGGTGGGGCGCACCGCCTTGTCGGTGCTGATGAGCACAAAGTCGCTCACCCCATGCTCTGCCGCCGCTTTGGCCGTGGTCATGGTGCCCAGCACGTTGTTTTTGACACCCTCGGCCGGGTTGTGCTCCACCATGGGCACGTGTTTGTAGGCCGCGGCGTGGTAAACCGTATGGGGAAGCCAGGTGCGCATGATTTCACGCATGCGGTCTTTGTCCCGAACCGACGCCAGCAGGGGCAACAACTCAATGTTCGGCGTGTCCTCGTCAGACAACAGTTGCGTCAACTCCTGGTGCACGGCATACAGCGCAAATTCGCTCGACTCCACCAGCAGCAGCCTGGACGGCGCCGCCTTGATGATCTGGCGACACAACTCGCTGCCAATCGACCCCCCCGCGCCGGTGACCAGCACCACCTTGCCACGAATATTTTTGTCAAACAGTGACGCATTGGGGGGCACGGCATCGCGCCCCAAAAGGTCTTCAATGTCCAGCTCACGGAGGTCACTGGCCTGCACATGGCCCTGGGCCAAATCCATCAAACCGGGCAGGGTGCGCACCGACACATGGGCCTTGCGTGTGAGTTCCAGAATCTCGTTGCGCCGCTGGCGGCTGGCCGATGGAAGCGCCAGCAACACATCGCTCACCTCCAGTCGGTCCACCAGGCGTGGCAAGTGGTTGGGGTTGTAAATCTTCAAACCATTGAGTACCTGGCCGTGAATGTGCTCGTCATCATCCAGAAAACCCACCGCCCGCATTTCCATGCTGTTGGCCATGGCGGCCGCCAGCTGATTGCCCGCGGACCCCGCGCCATAAATCAGCACCTTGGGCAGTGCATTGCGCTTGATCTGGCTTAAATAAGCACCGCTTAAGCCGTAGCGAGCAATCCCCCGTGACGCACCCACAGCCAGCAGCAACAGAATAGGCTGCAACACCCCCAGCGTGCGCGGCACACCTGGCAAGGCCAGCACAGCCAGTGCACCCGCATACATCACGCCATAGAGCAAAACCGCTTTGGCCACCGTCGTCAAGGCCGCCAAACCCGCGTACCTGAAAATAGCCCGGTACAGGCCTGACACCACAAACACGGGCAAAGCCAACACCAGCGACAAGCCCACCGCCAGCCACTCGTTCCCTTGAATCGTGACCCAGCTTTCCAGCCGCAGACACAAGGCCAGCCACACGGTCAGCACGCACAACAAGGCGTCAATGCTCAGCGCCAACAAGCGTTTGATTGGCCGAGACAAGGCCAGCAGCGGATCTGCAATTTGATTGATCATTTAAATATTCAAGCCGACAAGGCAAACAGTCTCAGATACTGAAGACGTCAATTGATCTCTCCAAGCCGGGTGGCCATCCTATTCACAAGATCCTTGTGAAAGTAGATACCCTGCTCGCGCATTTGAAATGCTGCCTGCGAAAAAGATGGAATCAATGCCATGGTTTTTGCTTTGGCTAGAACGCCCAAAGTGCCGATGACTTGCAGTCCCATATATTCAGCCAAATTTCGACCCAATTTTTCATCCATCACCACCAAGGCTTTGGTTTGCAATGCCGCCAATAGCAAAGTGTCGCGCTCGCCCCTGTCGAGTTCGAAAAGGGCAGGTAACTGTCGGTCACTATTCACGGGCGCCACTCTGACCCAAGGCAGACTAGTCAAATCTGGTACAAAGATTCGGCCGCCTTCGCTGCATTCTTCTACTACTGACGGCGCGACCACCACCTCGTCAAAAATAGATGGCAACAAATGCAGTAAATTGACACTGCTCAGTGAAATAAATGGCGTTGTATTCGAAACAATCATCACAACAAAGCCGTTTCACGCGCAAAGTCGTCATCATTGTTGTCCAGCAAACTTGCTCCCCCGGCCTGCATGGCTTGCAACAAAAAATGCATACGTGGCAAGCCGCACCACCGGGCCGCCATGCCAGACGACAACTTTCCCTCTCTAAATAAGGTCGTGGCTGACTGCAGCTTGACCAAATCTGCAAACCTTTTTGCATCCAGATGCAAGCCCATTAATATTTCAGGTGGGCAATCAATTTCAATCGTGTGTTTCATTGGCTACTCCAAGCATAAGACTGTGTATTAAGCAGATACCAAAACCGCTGAATTGATGATAACGCCACAACCCAGCCGGGCTTTGGTGCCCATCACCCCTTGGAGGACAGGCAAAGGTGAGAAAAAGGGTAGCGTCCCCTTTTTATTAGGCCAGCATTTCCAGCAAAACGTCATGCCAGACCTTTTCATCAATCTTGCCCATCTTTTTACCCAACCTTATCTTGTCCACGCATCGCACCTGATCCAACAAAATACGCGCATTCTTCCCCTGAAAAATCACTTCGGGGCGACAGCCCATAGGCCACCCAGCACTGGTGATGGGCGCGATGATGACTCGGGGCAATACGGTGTTCATATCGTCTGGTGACACCACCAGCGCAGGGCGCGTCTTTTGAATCTCGCTGCCGATGGTAGGGTCAAGGTTGACCCAATACACATCACCTCGGGCCACAACAGCCTGGTTCACCATACCCACTCGCTGTCATCGGCAACAGGTGCGTCACTCCAGTCCTGCGCCTCTACCTTCTCTTGGGCCAAGACAGCTTTTGATGGTGCGGCCGCGTGAACAAACCAACCGTCGCGCAGTTTGCGGCGAACTGGCTTGATCACAATTTGGCCATCTTGCAACTGCATATCCACCTGATCTTCGATCTGGCAAGACACAAGAAAGGCGGCCGGAATCAACACCCCCCGGGAATTCCCAATTTGGCGCACGGATGTAAGCATGGATAGCCTCTAAAAAATAATAACAATATTATAACTTTTTAGCTAATACCGTCAGTGCGACACCCCGTCCCGGCGCAACACCTTGACAAAGGTGAGCCACAAAATGCGAATGTCAAACCGCAGCGACTGGCGGAGCAAGTAGTCTGCATCAAGCCTGACCTTGTCCGGAATAGGCAATTCATCACGGCCGTTCACCTGTGCCCAACCCGTGAGCCCGGGCACCAAGGCATGCACCCCCTGCTGGGTGCGCAAGGCAATCAAGTCATGTTGATTGAACAGGGCAGGGCGCGGCCCGACAAAACTCATGTCACCCACCAGAATGCTCCACAACTGCGGCAATTCGTCCAGGCTGCTTTTGCGCAGAAATGAACCAATAGGCGTCAGATAAACCTTGGGGTCTGCCAACAAGTGGGTTGCCACGGCGGGCGTGCCCACCCGCATGCTGCGGAACTTGGGCATTTTGAAAATCTGGTTGTGGCGACCGACACGGTCAGACCAATACAGGGCGGGGCCTTTGGAGGTCAGGCGAACAGCTATCGCCACGAACAACACGGGTAGCAGCAATATCACCGCCGCACAACAGGCTAATGCCAAATCAAATAAACGCTTCATTTAACTATTCTCATTGCATTTTTTTGTTTGGTTAAGAACGTGACAGAACGTCGTTCAACCAACCCGCCAGAGAATATTTCTGATATAGCGCATCTTCTAGCGGTACATACGGAGTAGCAAAAAAAGAGTCCGGAATTTTTGGAGTAGTGGCGCGATCAATTACTAAAATATTTTTAGAATTGTAGAAGTCTGTCTCTTTTACAAGCGGATTTGTAGTGATTAACTTTTTGTTGGCACCCATTGTTTCAAAAGTTCGCATGGTCAAGCCTGTTTGACCAGGATGCTCAATATCCAACACTGCGAGTGAGTTGAAAAACACGTTTTGCACCTCCGCTTTGGCTAGCGGATCAAAACGGAAGTCCTTCATCGAAGCATTTCGATACGCTGAATTCCCCAACTTGTGAACCCAAAACATCCAAGGTGCTTGCAGATATAAATACCGATGGAAAACTGTATTCTCAGGCAACACTGCAAGCAGGTTTGACACTATCTTGAAGCGATCCGAGTGTGCAGTTCCAATAAAACTCAAATGATATTGAAATGCTGTACTCGGACCACGTGCAAAACCAGGTGAAAAGAACAGGGGCCTGAATTTCATTCCAAAAGCCTTTGCATCATTTGCATCAAAGGTAATGCACTGATCAAAGAATGGCAAATTGCGATCAAGCTGCCGCTTGTTACTCAGTGAGTCCCATAGATACAAAACGAAAGTTGCGGTCGGAAAAAAAGTCCGCAATTTTGGCAAAGTATTAGCAGAAAGTCCTTCGCCTCCAATCACAAAAACCAGGTCATAGCTGCTTCGTCCAAAAGCCTCGACCGAACTAAGCACAAATCTATCAGCTAAAGGCAGCACCCACTCGCGACGCACCCTCATCACGGCCTTCATCAAAGGTGATGTGAATGGCCTGTCAGGCAAAAAATCGACTTCTGCGCCTTGTCTGCGCATTTCATTTGCAATTTCCGTTTCATAGCCGAAAGTCTGTGGTCCAACGAATAGAACTTTTTTACCAAGGAGATCGTACATACTATTTACATGACAACGCCGGAGTTAGCCCAACGTCTTGACTACATGAGCAGGAATACCTGCAGCCACCACATTTTCTGGTATCGATTCCAATACAACAGCATTCGCGCCGATACGCGAGCCTGAACCAAGGGTCAAACCTCCCAAGACTTTTGCACCAGAACCAATGATGACTCCATCGCCAACAGTGGGTCGTGAGTTTTCTTGATAGGAGAAATCAACTTCACGCGCACCTAATGTCACGCCCTGAAAAATTGTGGCATTTTCGCCAATTGAGTAAGCCCCAATTACCGTACCTTGCGTGTGGGGAAGAAAGAGTCCCTTTCCGATAGGACAGCGTACTGCGATTTCAATACCAAACAAAAAGAAGTTGAGTAATGAAACCAGCTTGGCAATAGGCCCCAATTTCAAACGATAGAAGGAATGCGCTAGTCTGCACAGCAGCACTGGTACAAACCTTGGCGAAAACACACCCACCCACAATCGCAGACCGGCCACGCAGTCTGTCGTCCCATGCAGCAATACTCGCGCTCTACGCAAATCAGCCGCCAAGTATGACCACAAGCTATATTCTTCAGCGTCACTCATCTTCAAATTGCTTTTCATTGAGCTGATGTATTACCCATCAGACCGCGCGCTGCCAGTTCACTCACCGAACGCAGATAGGCTGCCTTATCTTCTGGCGCTTGCTCGGCGGCCCAGCCCAAAAAGGTAGCCAAGCCTTGCTTGAAAGGCATGCCAGGCACAAAGCCCAACACTTGTTCAAGCTTCGATACATCGGCAATGTTGTGACGAATATCACCCATGCGGAACGCGCCTGTCACCTTGATGATACTGTCACTGCCAAAATAAGCTTTTATTTCTTGCGCAACAGTCATCACACTGGTGGCTTGAGCTGACCCCACGTTCAAAGCTCCAACAAATTGATCCGAATAATTAATACTGCGTATCGTGGCCTCAACCACGTCATCGATATACACAAAGTCTCTTGATTCGAGCCCGTCCTCGTAAATCTCGATCCCCTGGTTTTGACGTGCTAAATTTGAAAACACAGCCAAAATCCCTGTGTATGGATTCTTTAGCGACTGACCGGGGCCATAAACATTCTGATAGCGCAGACCAAATCCATTAATGCCGCGCGTGCGCGCAAACAACAAAACGGCCTGCTCTTGCACTTGTTTTGTCAAGCCATACATCGACATTGGCATAAAGGGCGCTGACTCTGGCGTGGGCAATAAGCTTACAGGCGCTTCGCACGATGGGCACACGGGCTCAAACGCGCCGCAAGACATATGCGCGCGCGTACGTTGCTCTGGGAACACCATACCGTGGACAGCGCACTGATAAGCTCCTTCGCCATAGACCGCTCGGCTCGATGCCACCACAATGGAGCGAAGTGACTTTCCGCAATCATCGTTCTGCAGCAAATCAAGCAAAGCGGCAGTGCCTTGCACGTTGACGCTGAAATAACGTTCAATCTCGTACATCGATTGACCTGTACCCGTTTCTGCCGCGAGATGCACCACTGTATCTACACCGGACAAGGCGCTCTTAAGCGCATCACGATCGCGCACATCCGCCTTGATTACCTCTATATGTCCTGCCAGATCATCTGGCAGGACCTCCGTGGCGTGTATCTGTGGACTGAAGTTATCGAGAATGCGCACCTTGGAGCCTTGTCGCAACAACGCACGAGATATTCGAAGTCCAATAAAACCTGCTCCACCTGTAATAAGAACTAAATTTGACATAAGTCACTCTCTAAAAATAAATCAAAAAACTACGGGTGATTCATAAACCCCAATCGTGCGCACGCGCCGTCATTCATCAGTCGGATCAACTAACCTATGAAATACGGGCAGTGAAGGCAATTCAGATGAATAACTAACAACAGCGCCATATAAATTAGTCACTACAGTTCTGCGTTACAAGCGGCAGCTCGTTAATGAGAATGTCCCACAAGCTCGCCCAGTCGGGTGCAAATGGGGCCGCAGGGTCCGGATAGTGGTGCCCAGTCGGCCGCCACGTTTTTTCAATCATCGACTGCATGAGATCTGCAAGGACATCAGAGGATTCGGACGGAAAGAAGCTCACTAAATCGTAGTTTCCGACGGTTTCCCGTGCATATGGGAGATCGGCCACGAGTAGCGGCCGTCGTAGTGCCTTGCCTTCGGTAATGGGCAGACCCCACGTCTCCAGCTTGCTAGGAAACACGACTGCGGAGGCCTCGCGATACTGCATCGCCATCTCTTCCTTGGACTGGCGGCCGATGAATTGGATTTGCACCGTCGCGCCAAACCTTCTTTGTAGCCATCGGGCGTATCGATTCTCGCTGCCGTCAAGAGTCAGCCGTACCTCGAAACCTCTGACGCCCCGGGAAACCAGTAACTGTGCCGCGTCGCACAAAGTCTCGATGTTCTTAAATACCCGTGGCAGGGCTGGATAGATAAAGACGAATGCCGGTCCGAACTTCGGAGCGCCTGGACGCTCGGCAGCCTGAAAGGATGGGTGAGCGACGACCACAGGGAGTTGCCCCATGCGCCTTATAAACTCAGCACGAAGCCAGTCTTGCTGCACGATAACGCAGTAGTTGCGACGGATGAAAAGACGATATAGCAATGCGTATAACTGGTTAAACATGAGGAACGTTGGTTCCATCAATGCCTCACGCAAGCGAATGCGATAGAAGGGTGAAGGGTTGTGGCAATAAACCGCTTGGCGCGTGGCAGATACGCGTGGTGTGATGTCATGCAACGACAACCACAATGCGGGCTTTAGTTCGCGGGAAATGCGACTGAACCCGAACCATTCCCAGTACAGCCTATGAAACCAGGATTTCTTTGAACTCGGAATTGATATCAAACGAACTCGCGGTTCATTGATTAGATCAACGCGATGAACGAGAGCTACCAATTCCCATTTGACCGATAGCACGGCAGCGGCAGACGCGAGGCACTCACGTAGCACAGTGAGTGGACCGCCCTCAGTGAAGTTGACCGCCGAGACAACAATGCGTAAAGTGCCGTCGGTCTTCTCCACTTCCGGGGTGGGAGGCAAATGTGGCAGAGGGCGGACCCAAGAAAATAGCGTGGCGCGAGCGACGTACAGCGCGACCCGCGCAGAGAACACTAGAGCCCAAGGGGACTGTGCACGGCGCAATGCGATCACTATGCTTTCCCACGCTGACCTGCGAATGAATTTGGCACTCGATCCAATCTCGCTGAAACGCACAATCGGCTGGGCAAGCCGCTTGAAGCGGGCTCCTTCTGCTTGCCAGCGCAAGAGAAGATCAAAGTCAGCACAAAGTCGATAACGGAGGTTGAAGCCCAACGGGGCGGGAAAAATGGTTCGCCTAGCGACGACGGCTTGGTGGCAGAGGGAATATCGCCATCTCAGACGATGATCGGCTCGTCGCGAATGTTCTACGCCTTTCGCATCTACGCCGATCCAGTCACCGTAAATCACGTCCACCTCTTTGCACGACCTATAAATTGCATCCAGAATGGCCGGGATCGCGCCCGGCAGATAGATATCGTCAGCGTTGAGAAAAGCCACGTAATCACCGGTCGCATTCGAAAGGCCTTTATTCATAGCGTCAAAAATTCCCCCATCAGGCTCGGAGATCAGCGTGTCAACCAATTTAGGATACTGCCGGACGATGTCCAGCGTTCCGTCGGTTGATGCACCGTCGATGACCAGATATTCAACCTCCGGCGTCTTGTCCTGAGCGATGGACTGAATGCAGTCACGGAGGGTCAATTGGGCATTGAAGCAAACGGTGATTATTGAAAGAGTTGGATGCTTCATGTTTGCTGAAGAGTTTGTTGGCTATTGGCGAAAGACTTGCCTTGCTGCCAACCAGTGGTGGCGCCACGTGATTTCCGCGATGACCGAAACGTAATGAAGATGAGGAGCGCTAATACATAGTGCACGTATAGCGAAAGTAACGAATTCACCAAGGGGGATAGCGAAAAACCGATTACCATAACTTGCCACAGGATATTCTTAAAGCTTGGGTTTTTCCGAACACTCCCAATGATCAAGCCTGCCAAAATGCCCAAAAGAGCTACGATAATGAACGTGCCGATAACACCAAATTCCCAGATTAAGTCGCCATAGGGTGTTGACCATTGACCTGCGGCCTGCGAGATCGATTCTAGATAGTCTTTGTTAGTCGTGGCGAGGTTGCGCCATTCAACCGCGCCTTGAGGAACCAACCCAGGCATAAGTATTTGCGCTGCAGAAATGTAGAAAAACAAAAACTTGTATCCCATGGAAAGGGTAATCGCATCTAGCTCCTGATATCGAATGATTACATTGTTGAAGGTGCTCGCGGCATAGGTTGCCGCAGTGGCAAGGAAAAAATCCGCTGCGTCTCCTGACTGCAAGAGCGGTGCAATAACTCCGAAATCACGCACACCGAAGTAGAAGTAGAAAACGTCGTCACTGAGTTCCTCGAATTTCATACGCGAGCCCGTCGTGACAATCATGAATCCGATTCCTGCGACCAATGCCCAAATGAGTACCCATTTCTTGCGTGCTAACCATGCCATGTGGCGAGAACGTAAGCGTGCCACGCTTATGGCGGGAAATATCTGCAGTACTACTGCGATCAAGGGTGTCCTTGAGCCTGTGGAGAGAACGTACAACAAAATCAAAAAGACGCTGGCACCTAAGGTGAATCTTGATTTACGATTGTCGCGGTAACCGAGAATGGCCCATGCAAGACTTATAAGAGTCATAGCCAACACCAGTGCATCAAGATTAAGTAACAGTGGACTTTTCTCTGCAATGCCCTGTAGGCGCTCGAATTTTAGACCGACCCCGTCAGTGAGCAACCGTAGGGGCTGACCCTGTGTCAATATTGAATAAAAGATGCTGGAGACGACTACCAGCGCCCACAGGTAGCGCACGGGGATGGGCCGAATATCCCCATTAAGGGCTCGCCCCGTCTGACGCTTGCTTGTGGATCGCATAGTAAGCATGCGCTCACCGAGTACAAATGAGGCGACACTTGTCGCGACTAGGGCTGCGACGACCAGTTCAGCGACACCCGAGATGCCATTATTGAACCGAATCCCTAAAAAACAATAGCACGCGTAGAGCACTAGCATTCCTAGTCCGTTCCAAAGCGGTATGTTGCCAATACTCCGTCCGCTAAGCATACGAGCCATGTACAGGCTCGATGCCATCAGCGCAAACGCCATCAGTCGCAACAGGAAGTCCGCATCAAGCATCAAGTTGGGCTGCGAAGAGCGTTACCGCCAAGCTCTGCCTCCATGTGCTGACGAACAGAGTTGTTTAGCCGTATGACGTCTGCCCTGGCATAGCCTTGCTCCCACTCCCAGATGCGCAGCCAAACTGTAAACTCCATGTGTCCCCGGTAGTAGCAGTGCATGAAACCAAGCATGCCAAAGCGGAAAGAGCCAGCGCGGACGTAGCTAGAGATAAATGACTTACTGGAGTAATAGAGCGCCCGAGTCCAAGAGAACCGCTGACCGGCATCGTAACGCTGCTTGGCGAGCACGTCATCGTAGCGGCAGTGCGCAATTTCCGTTTGCGAACAGTCGTAGTCTCGAAATTGATAAAAATGAAACGCAGGGTTGGTGACGACATTTAATACCATGCTTTGGGTAGCCCGGACGATGCCTCGACCGTGAACTTGGTTGCCTGTGTAGTCCACAGCGCCTTTACGGAAGAAGCGCAATTCTCCGAGAGCCCCCTTGCGCGCTACGCCGCTAATTGGTATCGGCTGTCCGGCTGTGATACTTTCGCGATATGTGACGACAACATCATGACTACCTGTATTGGCTACGTCAGCATACTTACTTAGTAATGCTAAAGGCACATATTCGCTAACGGAAGCAATCAAAATATAGTCTGTATCAACTGCATCAAGCACCGGATTCATAACTTCAGGGGTTTCGATAAAATTTGGATTTTTAATCGATACACACCGAATCCCTGCTCCTTCAACAATTTTCTTTGTTGCATCGACGCTGTAGTTGTCAATGACAAGAATTTTTGCATGTTTTTCGAAATTACGAATGCAGCGCAGAATCCTTTTCTCTTCATTAAAAGCAAATATGCAAACTGTTATATTATTTAACATATATTATCCATAAAAGTCAAGAGTGCATCTGCTTGTACGGTTTTCGCAATAAAACCGGCAGGAGTGCTGCTACAGCGACGCATTGGCTCGCAGCAAGAGCAAAACCTATCGTTCCGGGTCCCATCCATTGATAGAAATCAACGGAAAATATAATAACTACAACCGTAACAAAACCAACAACTCCGGCAAGCATGGAGGGAACGAAGCTTTTGAGTGTCAAACTCGTATGATTCCCAAGCACACCGAGAATAAAGTTACAACCTTCCATGATCACTCCAAAGCTTACCAAATATTCGAGGCCATACAGGCTATCTTTTTTTAATAGGCGCAAGAAAATATAGGCCGCTGGATATGCTAATAACGCAAGGGCAAAAGTAGTAAAACATGCCAATTGGACAAACCGACGGCTTGCGTCGCCATTCGTAGCAAATTGCTTCGGTGTCCACACTTGTGCCAGAACACCTAACGAAGCCGAGGTAACAGTCGCTCCAAGCATTGTCAGAAAAGATACAGTTCCAACAAGCTCTGTTTTTTGAAAGAATTGCCCGAGGACGGGGCGGTATGCCTGCAACTGCAGCCAGTTCAAAACCCCGCCTGCACTGACTGGCAGAATGATTTTAGAAATATCATTTGAATCAATGGCATAATTTTCAGTTCCATTGACTGGATGTAAGCATTTTGAAATTTGATAATAATTAAAGACGAGACAAACCAAGCCTGTCAATATAAATGCTATCGCTATAACGATAGCGGATGCGCCAAAAAATAATACCATTGCAAAGCAAAGGCATAATTTAACCAATTGTTCAAGAAGCAATGAATGCGAAACTCGATATTTTTCACCCGCAATTTGTAATATGTTGCGTAAAATAGAAGTTGAAAAGTTAATAATCGATAGTACAGCACAAAGTAGTGCGATTCCAAACCAATAGCGAGCATCGCCTACATAAGATACGACCGATGACAATAAGAAAGAGGAAAAAACTCCATAAGGAAGTATTTTTAAAATGCTAGATCGAAGCGACAAAAAATCTATTACTTTTGTAGTGGAGATATTTTTAATTTTTCGCTGTAGGGAAAAATCAAAACCGACAAAAAACAAAGCATTTCCAAAGTATGCAATTGTTCCTATAATATAATATTTCCCAACTTCATCAAGTGATAAAAATTTAATTATCAAAATATTAATTGCGACAGCAATTAATATTGAAATCATGCGAAATAATAATAAAGTGAAATTCCCTTTCATCGCCGGATAATATAGTTAATCTTGGGGGGCGTTTCCCAATGGGGGCGATTCATGTAAAAAATAATCTTGAAGTGAAGAGCTTTGGTATTCATTAAGATATACTTTCAAATTTTTTTGAAACTCATGCAAAATACTTCTAACCGAAGTCAGGGTGGGCTGATACCCAAATTCCACAGCCCGCGTATTTAAAGAGTAGTAATGCGGTTTACCGCCTGTGGCATTCACACTAGCACCCGTTTGCACAACCTCATACTGCAAGCCGAACTTCTCTTGCATGATAGCCAACAAGGTTCGTTTATCAATTGGGGCTTTGCTGTAAGCATCCACCGTCGCATTGGTCGCAGGTGCTGCAAGTATCGCGTTGATCAAATTAAAAAAATCTGACGGGTGCAAATAATCACGCACGATGCAGTCAGACGATGTCTTGAGCACGGTCCTGTCACGAATGGCCCGCAAGATATCGGTAATGAGAAAGCGCGCCGACATATCCTGCGTATGACTGAAGTAGTTGAACACTCGAATATCAACAATCGGTAGATGCGGCAACGAGCGATGACGGCATTCCGCATGCAGTTTGGCCACGCCATACCAATCTTGCGGCTGAAGGCCATTGATCGGTATTACAGCTTTCGAGTTTTCATCGACTGGTGCTTCAAAATTTGAACCATAG
>NZ_JBWMAW010000014.1:0-106798 GCF_056521395.1 Rhodoferax sp. LS1R11 | reverse complement strand
GTGTTTGATGCTGATGCCAGCATCGCGCTGGACAGCACCTTCGTGAAGATCGTGGCCTGGTACGACAACGAGTGGGGCTACTCCAACAAGTGCCTGGAGATGGTGCGCGTGGTGGCCGCCCGCCAGGGAGGCCCGCTGTGAAGGTGTTGCGTTTCTCCGAGGTGGTGAAAAGCGGTTTTGCGGCCAACCGGCGCGTGTTCATCCGCGCCGACCTCAATGTGCCGCTGGATGCGCAGGGCCACATCACCGAAGACACGCGCATCCGCGCCAGCTTGCCCTGCATCCAGATGGCGCTGGACGCCGGTGCGGCGGTGATGGTCACCAGCCACCTGGGGCGCCCGGTGGAGGGTGCCTTCAAGCCCGAAGACTCGCTGGCGCCGGTGGCCAAACGCCTGGCCGTGCTGCTGGGGCGCGAGGTGCCGCTGGTGTCCGACTGGGTGGACGGCGTGAGCGTCAACGGCAAGCCGGTGCAACCGGGCCAGATCGTCATGCTGGAAAACTGCCGTCTCAACGTCGGTGAGAAAAAGAACGATGAAGCGCTGGCCCGCCAACTGGCTGCCCTGTGCGACATCTTTGTGCACGACGCCTTTGGCACCGCGCACCGCGCCGAAGGCACGACCTACGGCATCGCCCAGTACGCGCCGATGGCCTGCGCCGGGCCGCTCTTGTCGGCTGAGATTGACGCCATCAACCTGGCGCTGGCCCATCCGAAACACCCCCTGGTGGCCATTGTGGCGGGCTCCAAAGTCTCCAGCAAGCTCACCATCCTGCAAGCCCTGGCCAAGAATGTGGACCAGTTGATTGTGGGCGGTGGCATTGCCAATACCTTCATGCTGGCCGCGGGCCTGAACATTGGCAAAAGCCTGGCCGAACCCAGCCTGGTCGACGAGGCCCGGGCCGTGATGGCGGCCATGAAGGCGAGGGGGGCCGAAGTGCCGATTCCCGTCGACGTGGTCACCGCCAAAACCTTTGGCGCGGATGCGGTCGCCACCGTCAAGGCCGCGACCGACGTGGCGGACGACGACCTGATTCTGGACATCGGCCCCGAGACGGCCCAGCGTTTGGCTGCGCAACTCAAGCAGGCCGGCACCATCGTGTGGAATGGCCCGGTGGGGGTGTTCGAGTTTGCGGCGTTTGAGAACGGCACCCAGGTGCTGGCCCAGGCGATTGCCGAGTCCAGCGCCTTCAGCATGGCCGGTGGGGGCGATACCCTGGCCGCCATTGCCAAGTACGGCATCGAGAAAGACGTGGGCTACATCTCGACCGGTGGCGGCGCTTTTCTGGAGGTGCTGGAGGGCAAGACCTTGCCCGCCTTCGAGATCTTGCAGCAGCGCGCGGCGGCTTGATCCGTTATTGACGTTTGCTACATATTTAATAGCTGCTTGCGCACGTCCTGCCTGCGCTAGAGGCCTTTTTCATCATTTTTTTTATTATTTCAGGAGATTTTCATGGCTTTTGTTTCCCTTCGCCAAGTGCTGGACCACGCGGCCGAACACGGCTACGGCGTGCCCGCGTTCAACGTCAACAACCTGGAGCAAATCATCGCCATCATGGAGGCGGCGCAGGAGACTGACAGCCCGGTCATTCTGCAAGCCTCGGCGGGTGCCCGCAAGTACGCCGGTGAAGCCTACCTGCGCCACATGATGCTGGCGGCGGTCGAGACGCACCCCGACATCCCGGTGGTCGTCCACCAGGACCACGGCACCTCGGCGGCGGTGTGCCAGCAGTCGATCCGCTCGGGCTTTACCAGCGTGATGATGGACGGCTCGCTCATGAGCGACGGCAAGACGCCCGCCAGTTATGACTACAACGTGGATATCACGCGCCGCGTCTGCGAGATGTCGCACCCGATTGGCGTCTCGGTCGAAGGCGAGCTGGGTTGCCTGGGCAGTCTGGAAACCGGCGAGGCCGGAGAAGAAGACGGCATCGGCGCGGAAGGCAAGTTGACCCACGAGATGATGCTGACCGACCCGGTGCAGGCCAAGGATTTTGTCGAGAAAACCGGTGTGGACGCCCTGGCGATTGCCATCGGCACCAGCCACGGCGCCTACAAGTTCACGCGCAAGCCCACCGGCGACATCCTGGCGATGGACCGCATCGTGGCCATCCACGCCCAGATTCCCAACACCCACCTGGTGATGCACGGCTCCAGCAGCGTGCCGCAGGAATGGCTGGCCATTATTCGCCAGTTTGGTGGCGACATCAAGGAGACCTACGGCGTGCCGGTGGAAGAAATCCAGCGCGGCATTCAAAGCGGCGTGCGCAAGATCAACATCGACACCGACATCCGCCTGGCCATGACCGGCGCCATGCGCCAGGTGTTCGCCCAGCAACCCAGCGAGTTCGACCCGCGCAAGGCGCTGGTGGCGGCCAAGAATGCGGCACGCGGCATTGTCAAGGCGCGCTTTGAGGCGTTTGGCTGCGCGGGCATGGGCAGCAAGATCAAGCCGGTGTCGCTGGAGGTGATGGCGAAGCGGTATGCCTAACGGGGCCGGACAGCACCATGCGCCTTCTGTGCGCTACCTCGAATGCCTGTTTTTCGTTAGCATTGGGTCCCTCAACCCCCACAGGAGCAACCCATGAGCACCTCTGTTTGTCCTTTTGTATGGCATGACCTGATCACCGCCGACACGGCTGCGGCGAAGGCGTTTTACGCGCAGGTGTTTGGCTGGAGCATGCAGGCTTTTCCCGGCGAGAACGAGTACACCGTTTTGACGGCTGGTTCCACAGGCATGGGCGGCATCATGCCGATTCCGGCAGAGGCGAACGCGCGCGGCGCACCGGCTTGCTGGCAAGGCTACATCGCGGTCCCTGACGTGGACGTGTGGGCTGCGCGGGTGCAGGCCAAAGGCGGCTCCATCATTCAAGCACCCCAAGACATTCCAAACGTCGGGCGCTTTGCCGTGGCTGCCGATTTGCATGGCGCGGTTTTCATTCTGTTCAAGCCCAGCGGCGAAGCAGCTGCGCTCAAGCCGACCCCACAAGCGCCAGGAACCGTGGGCTGGAATGAACTGCATGCAGGCAACGGTCTGGCGGCTTTCGACTGGTATGCCGAGCTGTTCGGCTGGAGCCAGGTGAGTGACATGGATATGGGACCCATGGGCGTCTACCGTTTGTTCTCTACCGGTGGCCCGGATGCGGCTGGCGGCATGATGACCAAGATGCCAGAGGTCCTCGGCCCGTTTTGGGCCTTTTATTTCAACGTCGACGCCCTGGATGCCGCCATTGAAAGGGTTCAGGCTGGCGGTGGCAAGGTGTTGAACGGACCCATGGAAGTGCCCGGCCCCATGTATGTTGCGAATTGCCAGGACCCGCAAGGTGCGTGGTTCTCCATGGTCGCACCGCGGCGCTAGTTTGCAGAAGTTTGATTTCCCGCCACCGGCAACTCCAGCACAAACTCCGCTCCGCCTTCTGCATGGTTGTGCACCCTCAAGGTCCCGCCATGCTGCTCCACGATGCCGTAGCTGATGGACAAGCCCAGTCCGGTGCCTTTTCCTACTGGCTTGGTCGTGAAGAAGGGGTCGAAGATGCGTGAGAGGTGTTCGGGTGCAATGCCGGGGCCGTTGTCGCGCAGGCGCAAACAGGCGCGGCCCTTGGCCACCTCTACGGCAATCCAGATCACCGGCGCGTTGGTGCCGGCGCCACTCACCGCATCCAGCGCGTTTTGCAACAGATTCATCAACACCTGCTGCAGCTGCGCCGCGCTGCCCGTCACGGTGCAAGGCGCGCCGGGCTGCCAGTGCAGCTCAAAGCGCAGGGTGGAGCCCTTGCTGATCCAGTGCACGGCGCGTTCCACCACCTCGTTCAGGTTCACCGGCAGGCTGACCTCGGGGTCCATGGCGGAAAAGCGTTTCAGGTCGTTGACGATGTCGGCGGTGCGCTGCGCGCCTTCCAGTGTGCCGGCAATCAGCGAGGGCAAATCGTCCAGCATGTGTTCTATGCGCAGCTGCTTGCGCAGGGCCTGCACCGCGGCCGTGTCTTCGCCCGCGTGTACCGCGTTCACATAGGTGCCCAGGCGCGCGCAGTAGCGGCTCAGGGCATGCACATTGCCCAGCACAAAGCTGATCGGGTTGTTCAGCTCATGCGCCACGCCCGCCACCAGGCGGCCCAGGGACGCCATTTTTTCGGAGTGGATCAGCTGCTGCTGCGTGCGCTTGAGCGCGTCGTGGGCGGTCCGCAGCTCCTGGTTGGTGCGCTCAAGCTCGGCGTTCTTTTTCTCCAGCTCGATCTCGTCATCGATCAGCTGCGAATACACCTCGTCCATCTTCTGGATCACGTCCAGCCAGGTGGATTCGTCCACGCCTTCCAGGCCGCCGGGGGACGGCGCATGGGGCAGTGTCGGCGGTGGGCGCGGCGGCATGCTTTTCAGTTTACGGGATCAATGCACGGTACACACCATGCAGGGATCAAAGGAGCGCACGATGTGCTGTACCGCCACGGGGGTGATCTCGCCGGGCTGCACGGGGGCCCCGACCAGCGCCTGCTCCAGCGCACCGGGGGTGCCGGCGGCGTCACGCGGTGAAAAGTTCCAGGTGGTGGGGGCCACGATCTGGTAGTTGGCAATGCGGCCCCGGCTGGCCACCACCCAGTGGCCCAGGCTGCCGCGTGCGGCTTCGCTCAGGCCCACGCCCACCCCTTCGGTGAAGGTGGGTGTGGGCACGCAATAGGCTTCATTAGTTTTGAGTTCCTGCAACCAGCGTTCCATCATGGGGACGACGCGGGCCAGCTCCAGCAGGCGCGACAGCACCCGGGTGTAGACCGTGCCACCATGCCGGCCCACGGCGTCCCGTATCAAGGGGTGTGCGCTGGCCAGTTGCCTGGCAATGGCGCCGGTCTCAATGACATCGCCGCCCAGGCGGGGGGCCTTGTTCCAGGTGTAGGCGTCGGGTTTGTTGATGTCCGGCTGCGTGATGCCGTCCTGTGGGTGCCGGGGGCCTGCCGCGTCCGACAGCCAGGCGTGGGTGGCATCCTCGGTGATGCTGCTCACATCCAGCGCAGACAAGGCGCCCGTACTGGTCTGCCACACGCCGCCGCCCAGTTCAAAGCCGCCCTGGGGTTGCGGGTAGGCCCCAAAACTCAAATAGCGGCCAGGTCCTGCACCGAGGCTGGCCAGGCCGCAGTCTTGCACCATGCTGAGGAAAAGGCGGAAATCGCCACGCCAGGGGTCTTGCGCGTGCCAGGTCCACAGCGCTGCTTCGCTGCCCAGGGCCGTGATGAACTCGAGCGGTTCGGCAAATAACTCGCGCTCCAAAAAGCGGCGGAACTCGCGCACTTTTGCCAATAAGCGAATGCGTTCCGCTGCTTCGATGGGGCGGGTGGAGCCACCGGGCTCAATGCTCTGCGTATGCGGCCACTTGCCCGCCAGCGTGCCCAGCAGCGTGAACCAGCGTTGCCGCGCCGCAATGGCCGCCCGCGTCTGCTCACCCGTCTGCGTGGCAAAGCGGCGTTGCGCCTCGGCATGCCAGGGCTGGTGGGCATACACCGGCCGGGTGAAGTCGGGCATGAAAAAGAGATAGAAGTGCGTCAGGTGGTCGGCCAGGTTTTCGGTGGCCAGGATCACATTGGTGGCGTGCTGGCCGTTGGGTGGCATCTCGATGCCGCCCAGACTGGCCAGTGCCCGCGCGCAGGCCACGGACTGCGACACCGAGCAAATGCCACAGATGCGGGGCACATAGACCAGCGCATCATGCGGATGTTTGCCCTGCAAAATCTGCTCAAAACCGCGGTACATGGGGGCATTCACGTGTGCGGAGGTGACCCGGCCCTCCTCAATTTCGAGGGTGACTTCGAGGTCACCCTCGACGCGGTTGAATGGTCCGACCAGTAAACGTGTCATTTCAGCGGCTTCACTTCAGTCGGGTTTTGCGTGCCACTGGCGCCACCACCAGGTGGTCGGCCACGGCATTGAGTTTGACGCGACGTGGCGTCGCCGACTTGGACAGGGAAGCCAGGGCCACAAACCAGGCCTTGGGCATGTCCGTGGGCAGGCCAATGGGAATGCCAGCGAGCTTGGGCGTGCTGTGAAAAGGGTGGCCGGGTTCCTGAAAGCCGGGCTCGGTGCAGGCAATGCAGGCGTAGCCGCCGCGCGTGCAGGAGCCCTCGCCGTTCCAGGGCCGGGTGTTGCAGTCGGCATGCACCTGGGTGCCCTTGCAGCCCATGTTTTCCATCATGCAGCCCAGGTCAGACGGCTTTTCGGCGCTGGCTTTGTACTCGTAGTATTCATTGCGCGAGCAGCCGTGGTGTACCAGCTGGTCGGCATAAAAGCGGGGGCGTCCCAAGGTGTCCAGGTCCACTTCGGTCAAGGTGTCGGCGGCCAAGGCCATCAGGCTGTCAATGACCCAGCCCGGATGGGTAGGGCAGCCCGCGATGTTGATCACCGGCAGGCCGCTCCTGGCGCGAAATTCGGCCCCGAGCAAACCGCCCAGGCGGTCGTCGTCATATTGCAGGCCGCACGCGTCGGTGGGGTTGTTGCCACCCGCGGTCACGCCGCCCCAAGCCGCGCAACTGCCGACGGCGACGACATGGCGCGCCCGGCGGGCAAGCTTCTCAACCCAATGGATCATGGGAATGCCCGTCCCCGCCAGCACATGAAAGCGGCCCGTGCCATGGGGGCCGCGCAGCAGGGAGCCTTCAATACACAGGGCATCCAGCCGCAGACCACCCGCCAGGATGTCGTTGAGCATGTTGATCAGCTCATGACCGCTCTCCAGCGAGAGGGAGGGATGCCACATCAGGTTGATACCGGCGTCGCGCAACTGACCATGAAAATCTGTGGTGTCGGCACACAGCAATGACATGCTGCAGCCACCGCATCCACCGGACTGAAGCCACAGCACATTGAAGTTGGCGTTCGTTGATACTGAAATTTCCATGCTCAGCCCTCCAGTCCGAAGCGGGCCATCTTGCCGCGCAAGCCAACCCTTGACAAGCCCAATTCCGTGGCCGCGCGGGTCTTGTTCCAGCGGTGGCGCAGCAGTGTTTCACGCAGCACCATGGCCTCAATCGCATCAAGCCGCTCACTCAGGCTGCCACTGCGGGGCAGGCTGGCCGCCTGCGCGCCCGTGGCCAGGCCCGCCTGACCGTGCAGCACGCGTGACGAGAACGACTGGGCGGCGACCACATTGCCTTCGCTGAGGGCCATGGCACGTGCAATTTCGTTGCGCAATTCACGAATATTGCCCGGCCAGGGGTAGCCCATCAAGCAGGCCATGGCCTCGTCACTGAGCGAGGCTTGCGGGCAGCCCAGTTCGGCACCGACTTCATGCGCCAGACGCCTGGCAATAGGGGCGATGTCGCCGGCACGTTCGCGCAGCGGTGGCACGGTGATGGAGACCCCCGCGATGCGGTAGTACAGGTCCTCGCGAAACAGGCCGTCGCGCACACGTTGCTCCAGGTCGCGGTGGGTGGCCGCGACCACACGCACATCCACGGGAACAGCGTGTGCCGCGCCGACGGGGCGCACTTCGCGCTCCTGCAGCACACGCAGCAGCCGTACCTGGAACGCCGGCGAGGTTTCCCCGATTTCATCGAGGAAAACGGTGCCCCCGTTGGCCCGCTGGAACAGTCCGGGGTGATCTTCATAGGCCCCCGTGAATGCCCCGCGTTTGTGGCCGAACAGTTCGGACTCCAGAAGTGTGTCGGGCATGGCGGCACAGTTTTCCACCACGAAGGCGCCACCCGCACGCGGGCTGGCGTAGTGCACGGCCCGGGCCAGCAACTCTTTGCCAGTGCCGGATTCACCCAGAATCAGCAAGCTCAGGTCGTAGCGCGCCACGCGTCTTGCCATCTCGCACACCGCATCCAGCGGGCTGCCAGGCGCACGTTCAATGCGGTCGAAGTCAAAAATGCTGCGCGCACGCGACAACTTGGCCGTGGCGCGCTGGCGCAGCACCGGTGTGCTGGTGCGCAACTCCAGATGCAGCCGGTTGGTGTCGCGCTGCAGGGACTGCGCCTCCACGGCGTTGCGCACGGTGGCCAGCAGGTGGTCGGGGACCCAGGGTTTGAGGATGTACTGGTAAATACCCGCTTCATTGATGCCGGCAATGATGTCTTCGGAGTCGGTGTAGCCCGAGATCACGATGCGTACGGTGTCAGGCCAGCGCTCGCGCACCTCTTTCAGGAAGAGCACGCCGGTCAGTCCGGGCATGCGCTGATCGCACAGGATCACGCTGATGTCGGTGCGTTCCAGCCGCTCGCGGGCTTCATCGGCATCGCTGGCGGTGTAAACCGTAAAGTCTTCATCCAGCGTGCGGCGCATGGCCTCCTGTGAACGAACCTCGTCGTCCACGACCAGCACGGTGGGCAAGACGTCAGCAGTGTTCATGGGCGGTGGATGGCCAGGTGCCGCGGTGTCCAGGCGTGGGGCAGCTTGTGGACAAAGTGGTAGCGCGCCACGTGGTAGCTGGGGTCGAAGCCGTAAAAATTGCGGTACATGCGGGACAATTCTTCTTTGCGGTAATCAGCCAGTGGGCGGGTTGCTTCGTCGTCAGCGCGGACCTTTTGCTTGTGCAAAATCCGGTCGTTCAAATTGTAGGTGACGGCCAGTGCCAGTGCCGGTTGAATAACGTTGCTTTCAAAGCCGTCAGATGTGCCGTCCAGGCAGTGGTCCACCAGGCCCAGGCGCTGTGCATCCGTTGCGGAGAGCGGCATGCGCTGCTTCATGATGTGGTGGGCGGCATCTGACCCGATGCGTTTGGGAAGCAAATAAGTCCAGTATTCTGATCCGTAGAGGTTGCCCATGTTGCGATAGTGGGGGTTGAGCACCGTCCCCTGGTGCGCCCACACTTCATCGGCGGCCAGCGCCAGAAACACGCCGCCGGCCCCGGCATTGCCGCGCAACACCGCCACGGTGATCCGGTCGGTGGTTTCAATGAGTTCCCTGGCCAGGTCATCCATCGCATGGATGTTGCGCCAGGATTCGTCGGCGGCGCTGTTTTGGGGTTGATGCGCCGCGGCCTCAATGCAGTTCAGGTGGATGCCATTGCTGAAAAAGTCACGCCCGCCAACTATCAACAGGACGCGGGTGTCGCGTTGTTTCACCTGCTGCAAGGCGGCCAGCAAGCGCAAGCATTGGTCGGTGGACATGGCCCCGTTGTAAAAGTCAAAAGACAGGCAACCCACGCGAGCGCCCACAGGCCCACATTCGCGGTAACGCAATTCGCTCCATTCATCGTCCGCGCGTTCGAGCGGGACCGCCCAGACGGGCAGCGCGGCGGCCTCGGCCGCAAATGCCAGAGTGGCTGGTAGCTTGAAAGGTGCCTCGTTGCCGCAGGCGCGTGCCAAGCGAACCTGGCCAATCCAGACGCCCCCATCGACGGTGCGCCGCAGCAGGGCGCCATCTCGCTGGGCGACCACGGTGCCAGCAACGATGCCCGCCAATGCCAGCAGGGCAGAACCGGTTGCAGGATGCGCGTCAAATAAATGGCAGGGGAGGCCCCATAGCTCGTCCTGAACGCCTGGCTGGCCGTCGGCGCTGCGAAGCCGCGCCAGGATTTCGGCGGTGGTGCGGCGCAACCAGTCGATGCGGCGTATGACCTGGGGCATGGCTGGCCGCCAGTGGCTGGCTGGGACGGCCAGGCTGGCCGGGTCCGGTAGGGTTGGCGGATCAAGCCGCTCTCCGGCGGCAAAGCGCTCCACCGCATGCAGCACGGCCGCCACAGCCGCCTGGGTCACTTCAGCCCGGTAGAGGCTCCCCTTGCTGGCCGCACGGGTGTTGAAACTGGCGTGAGCCCAGACCGGGCCTGCATCGAAATCTGCGTTGGCCTGCAACACGGTGACACCCCACTGAGGCGCCTGTTTCAGCACCGCCCAGTCCAGTGCGGCGGGCCCGCGGTCCCCGGGCGGGCCGGGGTGCACGACCAGGCACACCACCGAGCGCCAGACGGATTCAGGAATAAGCCGCTTGAGAAACGGGGCGATCAGCAAATCCGGCTGGAACAGGGCACAGGCTTCTTCAGTCACCGAGTCCGAAATGTCCAGCTCCACGGACAGCTGGTGCCCCAGTGATTTCAGGGCCGTAAACAGCCGTTGCGACAGGCTGTTGAAGCTGTGGCAGAGCAAGAGAATGCGCATGGCGTCAACAGATTCGCGGTAGTTGCTCGCCGCTGAGCCAGTCCACCACGCGCCGGCCGCCGAAGCGGGTGTTCATTTGCACAAAGTGGTGCGGGTCTTCGGTCACGGTGCCGATGCGCACCGCTTGCGCGCCCAGCGGATGGGCGCGCATGGCGAGCAACAGGGCCGCGGCGCTCTCGGGGCGGCAAATGGCAATCAATTTGCCTTCGTTGGCGACGTACAGCGGGTCCAGGCCCAGCAGCTCGCAGGCCGCATCGACCTGCGGCAGCACCGGAATCGCGGCCTCTTCCAGCACCATGCCGACGCCGGACTGGCCCGCGATTTCGTTGAGCGTGGTGGCCAGGCCGCCGCGTGTCGGGTCGCGCAACACGCGCACGCCGCCGGGCGCGGCCTGCAGCATGGCCGCCACCAGCGTGTGCAGGGCGGCGGTATCGGACTCAATCGTGGTCTCGAAGTCGAGCGACTCGCGTTTGGAAAGAATCGCCACGCCGTGGTCACCGATGGTGCCCGACAACAGCACGACGTCGCCCGGGCGCGCATTGATCCCTGCGATGTCAACGCCTGGCGCCACCACACCAATGCCGGTGGTGCTGATGAACACGCCATCACCCTTGCCGCGCTCCACCACCTTGGTGTCGCCCGTGATGACCGGAACACCCGCCTCGCGCGAAGCGGCTGCCATGCTGTCCACAATGCGTTTGAGTTCGGACAGCGGGAACCCTTCTTCCAGGATGAAGCTGGCCGCCAGGTACAGCGGTTGTGCCCCGGACATGGCGACGTCGTTGATGGTGCCGTGCACACTCAGACAGCCTATATCACCGCCCGGGAAAAACAGTGGCGACACCACGTGGCCATCGGTCGCCATCACCATGCGCCCCCCGACGGGAATGGCAAATGACGCGCTGTCGTCGCCCTGGCGCAAACAGGGGTTGTCCAGTGCGGCGACGAACAGTTCTTCAATCAGCTGGGCGGCGGCACGGCCACCGGCACCGTGGCCCATGTCGATGCGACCATTTTTGAGGTCGAGTGGGCGGATGTAGTTTTTCTTGGCCATGGTTGTCATGCAGTTTCTGCCACGATGGCGATGTCGCGGAAGCGCCCGTAGGAATAGTGGGCAGCGCAGGCCCCTTCACTGGAGACCATGCACGATCCCACCGGGTTTTCTGGCGTGCACACGGTGCCAAAAATTTTGCAATCCGTCGGTTTCTTGACACCCCGCAAAATAGCGCCGCACTCGCAAGCCTTGTTATCAGCCACGGGACGGTAGTCGAGGTTGAAGCGGCGTTCGGCGTCAAACTGTGCAAAGGCCGGCCGGATTTTCAGGGCGCTGTAAGGCACCTCGCCCAGGCCACGCCATTCAAAGCTGGTGCGCAGTTCAAACACGTCGGACACCAGTGCTTGTGCATTCAGGTTGCCATCCCGGTCAACCGCCCGGGTGAACTCGTTTTCGACTTCATGGCGGCCCTCGTTCACCTGACGCACCAGCATTAGCACGGCCTGCATCACATCGAGCGGCTCGAAGCCTGCAATCACCACGGGTTTGCGGTATTCATCTGCAAAATGTTCGTAGGGGCCGGAACCAATGACGATGCTCACATGGGCCGGGCCGATGAAGCCGTCAATCGGCACCGTGCCGTATTGCCGTACTTCAGGCGACTCCAGGATGTGGGTGATCGCCGAGGGCGTCAGCACATGGCAGCTCAAGACGGTGAAATTTTTCAAATCCTGACGCTGGGCATAGCGAATTGCCAGTGCGGTGGGCGGGGTGGTTGTTTCAAACCCGATGGCAAAAAACACCACTTCCCGGTCCGGATTTTGTCGGGCAATCGTCAGTGCGTCGGCAGCGGAATACACCATGCGGATGTCGCCACCGCGTGCCTTGGCTTTGACCAACGACAGACCCTTGGAGGCCGGCACGCGCATGGTGTCGCCGTAGGTGCAAACGATGACGTTGCGTTCGAGCGCCAGCGCGATGGCCAGGTCAATCCGACCAATCGGCAAGACGCACACAGGGCAGCCTGGTCCGTGGACCATGCGCACATTGGGTGGCAGCAGTTCGGCGATGCCGTAGCGGGATATGGCGTGGGTGTGACCGCCGCAGAACTCCATGAAACTGTAGTTTCGGTCGGGTTTGACCTCAGTCGCCAACCGTTCTGAAATCTTGCGAGCGATGTCGCCATCGCGGAATTCATCAATGTATTTCATGGTGTGGTCTCCAGTGGCTGGTCTGCATGCCGGGCCATCTCGCCAAACATGATCAGTGTGCGTTCGGCTTCTTCCGGATCAATGCGTCCGATGGCATGACCGACGTGAACGATCACGTAGTCACCGACAACGGCATCGGGCACCAGGGCAATGGATATTTCCTTGCGGATGCCTCCAAGGTCAACAATGGCCTGGTCGTTGGCAAGAAGCTCAACCAGTTTGGCGGGTATGGCTAGGCACATGACAGGCTTTCGGTTTCAGGGTTGGGAAGGGTGGCGTAGGTATGAGTTTGTGCTGCGAGGCCATGTGCTGCAACCCAGGCCTGGCCCAGTGCCAGGCCCGCATCGCCGCAGGACTGACTTTGCGGCATCAGTACCTTCAGGCCGCGTTGTTGCAGGCCGGAGGTGATGCGACGTTCAAGCACCTTGTTTAAAAAGCACCCACCGCCCAGGCATACTGTACGCACGCCGGTCTTTTGAGCGGCATTTGTTGCCCAGTCGGCGAGCGCATCGGCCAGTGCCAGGTGGAACCAGGCTGCCGCAGCCGGCACAGCCGGGGAGTCTGCGGGTGTTGCCAGAAGCAGTGTCAGCAACGGGCGCAGGTCCAGCAGGGCCAGGTTGTGCGTGTCAACCGCAGGGCGTACGGGAGGATGGGCGTTGTGGTCGAGCCAAGCTTGCGCCATCTTTTCAAGGGCTATCGCGGCTTCGGCTTCGTGGGCTTGCCGAATGCTTAGTCCCAAGGCTCCTGCGGCGGCATCAAACCAGCGCCCGGTGCTGGTGGTGATGGGGCAATGGATGCCTTGCTCCAGCATGCGTTGTACCGTGTCTGCGGCGCTCTTCCCGACGACCGCGGAAAATCGCGGGCCGACTTCAGGTGTGCGGTCCAGCGCATGCAGTGCGGCGGCTGCCATGCGCCACGGCTCCCTTGCCGCCACATCCCCGCCCGGCAGCGCCAGCGGCCACAGATGGCCCAGACGCCGCCACTCGCGTTGATCAACCCACAGCAATTCGCCACCCCAGGCGGTGCCATCGGTGCCGAGCCCGACGCCGTCTAGCGCCAGTCCTACCACGGGTTCCTGCAGATCATGCTCAGCCATCACTGCGGCGATATGCGCATGGTGATGCTGCACGCCCATGGCGGGCACACCCAGTTCATTCGCCAGCTCAATGGCCAGACGCGTGCTGTAGAAATCAGGGTGCAGATCATGCGCCACAGCGGCCACGGGATGCGCCGCTTGACGCAGCAAGGCGTGCACGGACATCTCCAGGGCGCAACAGGCATCGGGGTCGCTCAAGTCACCATGCGGCGCAGACCACTGCGCCTGTCCCTCCGAGAGTAAACACGCCGCATTTTTGAGCCAGGCACCGCAGGCCAGCACCGGGGGCAGGTGGGCCGCCATCATTGCGGCGCCATGGCGTGCCCGAGCCAGTTCAGCCAGGCGTCCATGCCCTCACCCGTGGTGGCAGACAATTTCAATATCTCGATGGTCGGGTTGACGCGGCGTGCGAGTTCAATGCAGCGCTGCACGTCGAATTTGACATGAGGGAGCAGGTCAATTTTATTGAGGATCATCAGCTTTGAAGCGGCAAACATGTCGGGGTATTTGAGCGGCTTGTCTTCGCCTTCAGTGACCGACAGAATCGCCACCTTGGCCGCTTCTCCAAGGTCCCAAACGGCAGGGCATACCAGGTTGCCTACGTTCTCAATGAACAGCAGGCTGTGTTCGTCCGCATGCGAATGGTGATGGTGATGGTGGTCATGATCGGCATCCTGGTGCTGGTGGAGCTGCGAAAACGCTTGTGCCACCATGGGTGCATCCAGGTGGCAGCCCTTGCCGGTATTGATCTGAATGGCCGGTGCGCCGGTGGCGCGAATCCGGTCGGCGTCAAAACTGGTTTGCTGGTCACCCTCTATGACGGCCACATGCAAGCCTGGTTCGCGGGCCTTCAGGGCTTCGATGGTGGCGCACAGCAAGGTGGTTTTGCCCGAGCCAGGGCTCGATACCAGATTCAGGGCCGTCACCCCGTGGGCCTCGAAGTGTTGACGGTTTTGGCGGGCGATCTGGTTGTTGGCACCCAAAATATCGGTCTCCAGCTTGATGGCACGGGTCTGGCTCATGCCGGGCACGGATACCCGCGCAGCACCGGCGCCGAAATTCAGGTCGCCACTGAGTGGATCGACATGGACATGGGTGTGAAGAGGGTCATGCCCTTCAATCACAGATGTTTTTGTACCGGTGTTGGAACAGCCGCAAATGACACACATTGTTTTGTCTCCTTGTTGTTGAGTTCAGTCATCTTCGACCAACATGTCGACGACGCGTAATTCAGTGCCGCCAGTGGCCTGCAACTGATAGTGGCCGCAGCTTGGACAGGCGTCGCCACGTTGCTGGATCAAGACCGTTTGTCCGCAGGGCAGGCACCAGGCTTGGCCGGGTGGTTCATCAATTTCAAATCGGGCATCTTGCAGACAGGTGCCGGGTGCCAACGCTTCGAGTGCAAACCGCAAGGCGCGTGCTTCCACGCCAGCAAGTTGCCCGGCTTCGAGCCGAAGCAGGGTGACGCGGCGAAATCCTTCGCGCAGCGCTGTGTCTTCGACCAGTTTGAGAATGCCCCCGGCCAGACTCGCCTCATGCATGGCAGTCCTCCGTTAATAGTTCATGTTTCACGCAGGGATCGTACGCGCTGAAGAGCAGATCGGTTTCCCGGCAAACCCCGGGTGCCGTTGGGGGGGGCAATTTTTCAAGGGCCTGTGCGACCGCGCCCTGCGGATGGAAATTCCATTCCGTCGGTGCCAGCACATGGCACGATGTCACCCGGGCGTCTTCTTGTGTACCGTCAAGCTGGACATGGTGAACCAGCAAGCCGCGTGCCATTTCAACCCAGGCCAGGCCCTCGCCCCGGGCCGTTGCCATGCTGCCGATGGCCAGCCATGACGCGCCGCTGCGGCGAGGTTCATCGGCCAGCGCGAGGCGGACCAGCTCGGCCAGACGGGAGCCCAGGCGCAGCCACGGCGTGTTGATCATTTCAGGGTTGGCCTGGCGCAGGCGTGTCCATGGGCCGGTTTCAGCACATTGGCCACGCCACAAGGGCTGGCGCGTGAAACCGGACTGACGACGCAGGCAGTCGGCCAGCACCATCAAACCGGCCTCGCTGGCGTGCACGCGCAAGAACGGGGCGGCAGGGGTTAGTTTGTCAGCCTGCGGTCGGGCCTGGCGCAGCAAGTCGGCCAGCCAGCCGGAGTCCTCATCGCTCCATGCGCGCAGCCAGGCGGCGGGGTCTTGTTCCCAGTGGGCCAGCCACACCTGCGCCGGCATACCCAGCAGGTGTGTCCCCAGCCAATGCTGCAGGCCAGGACAAGGCTCAGGCTGTTGGCCGCCAGACAAGTCTGGCGCCACAGCCGCCGTAAATAGCGGGCACTGCTGCAGTGCCGCGTGGGCTTGCCGCCTCGCCTGATCGGATACCAGCCCAAACGCCAGTTGCCCAGGCCAGTCCAGACCGATGCGGCGGACATGCTCGCGCAAGGTTTCCTGCTGCAGCTCTTGTGCGGCATTCAGCCGGGTGGGCGCCGCACGCCCCAGTGCCGACGTGACAGCCATGTCGGCACACAGGCGATGCGCATGCCCACACAGGCTGAACAGACTGCCCAACCGGGTGGACAAGGTCGCGGCGGGCACCCCGCGTGTGAGTAAAGCCGCCCAATCGCGACGGCTGCTCACCAGGTTGTGGGGCCGTGGCTGGCCTGGCGCCACACGCAGCACACCCGCCAGGTCGTCGGGACTTGCCAGGCTCATGGCGCATCTCCTGCAGACGACCTGCGCCCGAACAGGAAGGCCCGGCGTGCCGCCAGGTCGGAAGGCTTGGCCGGTGCGGGCATCGGTGGCTGGCGCAGCGTCGCCAAAACGGCCTCGCCTGTAGCGCGTGCCGCAGCGTGGTCATGGAATTCGAACATGGGTGAAAAGAGTGAACAGGCCTCATAACTGCCAAAAATGGATTCGTAGCCCGCGATGAAATCAAAGCATTCGGTGCCGACTTGATGGGTCCGGCTGGTCCCTGCCGCATGGGGTTGATCGATTCGCTCCAGCGGGAACCAGACCAGATTCATGAACCAGGGGGTAATCAGCACACCCACGGCGCCTTGTGGCTCGCCGGGTTGATCGGCATGGCCTTGGCACAATTCAAACCCAAGGGCTTCAACACGTAGCGCCGGGTTCAGTATCGGAATACCTGCCATGCGGGTTTTGGCCACGCTGTCAAACAACGCGACGAGCGTATCCGTACGCGAACGTAGCACGGCCGTGAAGGATGATGGCGGTTTCAGGTGGTGCATCTGGATACTTGCCTATGCAGGGTCCACCAACACCATGAATTGTTCGGCTTCGCCATCGCATTCGGGACAGCGCCAATGGGCGGGGAGGTCGCTGAACGCCGTCCCCGGCGCCACTTGCCAAACGGGGTCTCCCAGTGCCGGGTCATAGACCCACCAGCAAATCTTGCACTCCAGACGCGCGGTCGCAGGCAGCCGCGCACTGTTGCCAAGGTAGCTGCCTTCAAAGCGGGGCGCGCTGGAGGAAATCATGCCTGCTCCACCCATTCGAGCACTTCCTTGAGGCGCTCATAGGAGTCTTGCAAGTCTTCCGGTGCAGCCAGTGCCACTTCCGGGATTTCGGTGACTTCGACGGTGTTGAGAATCACCAGGTCTTGCGAGTTGTAGTACACCACGCGCCAGCAATTGGGCGTGCAGGTGTTGGTGATGCGGCAGTTGCCGTAGCCGCGCGAAAGAATCAGGACACGGCCTGTGCCCAGATGGTGGTCAAGAAAACCAATGTCCTCATTGGACATGGGCAACAAGGTGAGGTTCACCACATGCGCCGGTTCGCCAGGTTGCCAGGTGCGCCACTGGTCCTCAATCTCGGCCAGCAGTGAGGGCGCATTCTGTACATTGGGTGGCAAGGCACCCTCCCAGCGAGGTACGGAGGGCCAGACGTCTTGTTTGGCCGTGCTCTTGAGGACCGCTGGCACAGCACCCAGCTCCAGGGTGTCGGACACCACCGCACCATTGACCGACTGTATGACACGCCAGACGCCGGCAAACACCGATTCCTGAATGTTCAACTCGACTTGCGCATCGCCCGCGCTTTTGACGATGGAACTGACTTCGCCTTCACCGAGAACCTGATTGATTAGCTTCAAATCAGGCATGGACAGATGGCCCAGATCAACACTGCGGTTGGGGCCGCCGTGGCGTACTTCTTCCAGCAACGCCAAAGCGTCACGTAAAGCGACATGTGCACCGACGCGGGCGGCAATTTCCTCCGGCTCAGGCAACACGGGTGGGCGGAAGGTTTCCATGCCCTGAGGCATGGCCATGTAGTCCAGAACGTCGTCTTCGAGTTGGCTGCCTGGGCCAATGCTGACGACGGGAATGGGAAAGTCTTTCATTGCGAGATACCTCTTTAGTAACAGCTTCAGTGGCAGGATGTGCCAGATGCGGTGGCGCTGACCACGGGAATGCCAATCGTCGGGGCACGTGAAATCGGCATGGACAGGCATCGGGCCATTTCCTGGATGTACTCGTCCCAGTCGTGCATGCCGCACAGGGTGGTGATGTACTGGCCGTCACGCAGAAATAACAACGTCGGCCAGCGTTGTGATCCGTAACGTTTGGCCAGGGCCTGTTCAAGCTGGCGCGGTACCACGGCCACCTTGAATCGGTCAGGAAAGCAGCGTTGCAGTTCAGGCAGAACCACGGCGACATCCAGCCCTTCCGGAAATTGCACCGGGTCACCTGCGAACAGAACAACGCGGTCGCCACCTTCGGCGGCCCATGCATCAATTGTTTGCTCGTCAACCCAGGTGGCACCATGCTCACTGACCAGTCGCTCGATCAGAGGGGATGTTTCAGGTACGGCACGGGGTGCTTGTACGGGAAGTGTGACAAAAGCTTCGCTGCTTGCCGCAGCCATGGTTTCAGTGTTCAAGAGATTTCTCCAAAGTTTGTTGTTGTGTCGAGCCCGACAGCGCCAAAATCTGTTCCCGGCTCATGGCAGATGGCAGGCTGAAGCCCACGCTTTTGTCGAGGGTGTCGCCCTGTAGCGCTGCTTCCATCAGGTTAAGGGTGACATTGATTTCCTGCGCCCGTTCAGCGCTGATTCGTTCCTGGGCGCTGTCGATGAAAATCAGCAACCACTCACTGGCTATGGCTGCGCCTACCAGGGCCGTGTTCACGCGTCGGCGTTCGCCGCGTCCCTCGCACAGGGCATGGCCGGGCTCAACGGTGACAACTTGCATGGGAATGCCAATACACATGGTGGGTGGCCTCAGGTCGTTACCGCAGAAGGAAAGAACCGGTCGTCGCCCAGGCGGCAGGCCAAGTCTTCGTCTGGCCGTTGGCCCTCATAACTGTCGAGGTCCAGTTGGGCAAACGTGACGGCCTCGAGGTCAGTGAGGGGCGTTGTTCGCGCGACGGGTTGTGCCCCCCAGCTTCGCAAGGCATGAACGCCCAGCGCCAGGGCGTCTTCCATGGCGCGTTTGACGCTAGGGCGCAGACTGCCGCCATAGTCATCCAGCTCTTCGGGCTGACAACCGATCAGCATGACCTGGCTCGGAAATTTTTCAGTTAATTGCGCCAGCATGAGTACCTCCTGAAAACCCGTCTGGTGCAGGCTCATTTTCTTGGCGCCCATGAAACGGGGAACTTCATCGTCCTCAATGACTTTCAGCGTGCCAGGGACAAGGCCGTAGTCGATGGCATCAAATATGAGGAGGCGTGTGGCTGCCTGCACATGCTGAATCAGGTACAGGCCTTGGGTGCCGCCATCGATCAGACGGACGTGGGGTGCAAATTCGTAGCGGCTTTGCAGCGTCTGGATGCATCGCACGCCAAAGCCTTCATCGGCCCACAGGACGTTACCGATACCCAGGACACAAATGCTCTCCAGGTTGTCACCACCCTGGTGACAGGTGGTTTGAGGCGAATTGGGGCTCATGGTGAATTTATTCCTTCAATTGGTGGGTTAGCGAATGCCGGGCGCCTGGCCCGACCGTGAGCGCAGCAACTTCCACGCGTGGAAACTGTCCCACGCGGCTTGCAGGGTCAGCCAAAAAGTTGCGTCAGACTGAAACACCAAGGCGCAGCGGATGGCTGTGTCGGGGGTCATGCTGCGTTGCCCTTGCACCAGTTCATGCAGACGACGACGGGATACCCCCAGCAAGTGCGCCGCATCGGTCTGTGACAAGCCCATGGGTGCGAGGTAATTGCGGTTTAAAAAATGCCCGGGATGCCAGGGCGCACGTGGCGGCACACCGGGGGGCGTGCCCTTCATGGTCGACAGTTGACGCCACGCGGTTGTCACGATCATCAGTCCTTGAAGGTGCGATGGCCGGAGATCATGGTGCTGATCACGCTTGAGCGGCCCATGATGTCTTCACGAATGGCTGCGTAGACGTGCAGGATGACAAACATCACCAGACCCCATAGACCCAGATGGTGCCAGGTGTGCACGTCCTGCGACTGTCCCATCAAGGGGATCACCCAGCCAAACAAGCGTTCCTGCCATGAACCCATTTGGGAGCCTTCGCCATAGAGCGCGAAGCCGGTCACGATCATGAATACCGAAAGCAGCATGAAGCCGAAAACCATGGCAAAGCGTGCCAAGGGGTTGTGGCCGACGTACCGCCCGGGGCGGTCTGACAGAAACGCGTACCACTTCAGCATGCCGACCAGTTCGTGCCAGTAGGCGCGCTGGAAGATCGGTACCCAGAACAATTCACGCGCATGGTGGTTGCCGACAAAAGCCCAGTAGATGCGCCCGAGCAAGCCGACGGCCAGTATGTAGCCTGATGCGAAATGCGCAAACCGGATGTAACCCATCAGAAAATTGGCACTGGCCTCCCCGGGCTGTGTCGGCAAGGGGGATCCTATGAAATAACCTGTGATGGACAGTACGGTGATGGCGAGTGCATTGATCCAGTGCCATACCCGTATTGGAGCTTCGTAAACATAGACCGACTTGATGGAGGAGGCCCGGGCGACCTCCAGCGCGTCAGCAGCCGCTTCATCGGCTGGCTTGTCGTTGTGTTGCTTGGCCGGTGTGGCGTGTGTTGAAGACATGGTGCTTCTCCGTTGAAGGAAATTCTTGACAGGTGCGTTACAAACGCGCCGCCAGCATGACCACGCCCGATGCGCCCATCAGGACGGCAGTTGTGCGTCCCACCCATGTCGGCAAGTTCTGCAGCGCATTGCCGGCAGCCAGTCCGATCCCGTGCAATGCGGCAGAGCCGAACATGAAGCCTGCGGCATAGGCTGCAAATGATTGCCCTGGAATCAGTTCGGCACCATGGGCATACCCATGAAGCAGCGCGGCGACTGACACCAGGGCTAGCCCGGCGATCAGTCCTGTCCTGCGTGCCAGCAGCAGCAGGGCGCCCAGAACCATCACACTGCCCGCGATGGCGGGCTCAGCTTGCGGCAATGCAAAACCTGTCAGTGCCATCAATGCCCCGACGAGCAGCATCGCGACGAACAGCGCCGGTCCAGCCAGGCGATGGGCCTTGGGCAGCATGATGACGGACCAAATGCCGACGGCCACCATCGCGAGTAAGTGGTCCAGACCCAAAAATGGATGGACGATGCCGGCGACAAACCCCTCCGCGCCATGCCCGGTATGGGCCTGCGCCGAGGCGATCGTCGTCATCAGGGTCAAAGCAGCCGCGGATCGCAATAAGTTAATTTTTTTCATTTTGAAATGTCTCCTGGTAATACGGGACGAGTAAAAAAAGAGGCGCTTAACGCACGGTGACTGTGGCCATCTCTTGCCCTTCAGGGCTCATCACATGGGTTGAACAGGCCATGCAGGGATCGAACGAATGCAGTGTTCGCAAGATCTCCACCGGTTGTTCCGGATTGGCCATGGGCGTGTTCATCAGGCTGGCTTCAAAAGCGCCAATCTGGCCCTTGTGGTCGCGCGGGCTGGCGTTCCAGGTGCTGGGTACCACACATTGGTAGTTTTCAATGCGACCGTCCTTGATCTTGATCCAGTGACCCAGTGCGCCGCGTGGCGCCGCGACGGTGCCCACGCCTTTGGCCTCTTTGGGCCAGGTGGAGGGATCCCATTTTTCGACATTGGCCGTGGCGGTATCACCCGCCTTGATGTTGGCGACCATCTCCTTGAAGTCGTCGTACATCATTTCTGCGCAGTACTGTGATTCCAGTGCGCGTGCCAGCGTGCGGCCAATCGTGGTGGGCATCAACTGTTTGACGGTGTATTGCGTCTCGGCCATGCCCAAGGCCTTGGGGAAGGCACTGTTGATGATTGCGGCGGAGGTGTCGATTTGCTCCTTGACCCGCTGGCAATTTTTGTTGCCCTGCTGGGCGTGTGCGTAGCCCAGGATGTAGCGCGACAGTGGACCAACTTCCATCGCATGGCCACGCCAGCGTGGCGACTTGACCCAGGAGTACTTCGCACTTTCGTCGATTTCATCGATGCTGGTGCGTGTCCCTTTGGTCTTGGCCCCCAACACGTAGTTGGGTTCGGTCACACCATCCCAACCATGCAGGCCCTTGGTCTCGTCGCCGTACTTGTACCAGCTGTGCGTCACGAACTCCTGCACCTGTTCCGGATCGCGCGGGTCAACGGCGTGAATCTTGTTCCAGTTGCCGTCGAGGATGGCGCCGCCCGGCAGTTTTTGGGTACTGTGGTCGCCCATGACCTTTTCGTAGGTGCCGTAGTCCATCACATTGGTGGCAGCCAGACCACCGCCATAGAGCCAGCCAGCATTTTTGTAGATCGTGCCGATGGCCAGTACGTCAGGTATGTAGACGTTGTTGTTGAACTCGATCATTTCCTTGATGCGTTGCTCAACAAAGTTCAGGCGTTCCATGTTCACCGGGGCTCCTGCAGCGCCTTCCTTGTCGAGGTTGATCGCGCAGGGCATGCCGCCCACCAGATAATTCGGATGAGGATTTTTGCCACCGAAGATGGTGTGAATCTTGACCCATTCCTTTTGCAAGTCCAGCGCTTCAAGGTAGTGTGTGACGGCCATCAAATTGGCTTCAGGCGGCAACACATAGGCTTTGGAACCCCAGTAGCCGTTCATGAAGGGTCCGAGCTGGCCACTTTCCACAAACTTCTTGAGACGATTCTGGATGTCGCGGAAATAGCCGGGCGACGACAGCGGATGACTGGGTGACACGGCCTGTTGCAGCTCGGAGGTCTTTTTCGGGTCAGCTTTGAGGGCGGACACCACGTCCACCCAGTCCAGCGCATGCAAATGGTAGAAGTGCACGGCGTGGTCATGTACCTGAAGCGTCTTGGCCATGATTTCGCGGATCAGGTAAGCGTTTTTCGGTATCACGATGCCGAGCGCGTCTTCCACGGCGCGGACCGAGGCCAAGGCGTGACAGCCCGTGCACACGCCGCAAATGCGTTCGACAAATGCCCAGGCGTCGCGTGGATCGCGGCCCTTGAGAATCACTTCCAGGCCGCGCCACATTGTGCCGGTTGATACGGCATTGCGAATGATGTTGCTGCTGTCCACATTCACCTCAACACGCATATGACCTTCAATGCGCGTGACCGGATCAACCACGATGCGTCGGCCCGTGTTGTCCATCTTGAAACCTTGCGTTTCGTATGCACCCATGTTTTTTCCTTGGTTGTCTTGTCTTGTGTTGTGCTTAGTGATCAGCAGGCGCTGATTCACTTTGGCGGGTGTCTGTCTTCTGGTTGGCGCGCTTGATGGCGGATACCGCCGCGTGGGCGACTGCGGCTGCCCCTACCACGCCAGCTGCTGTCCCGCCGATTTGATCGGCATTGGCTTCCACGCCAAACTGGTGGATGTTGGTCAGGCGGTCATAGAAAGAGCCTTTGTCCCAGAAGCCGTCTTCCGAGCAGCCGATGCAGCCGTGTCCGGCCTGAATCGGGAAACTCGTGCCCTCATTCCAGCGCGTTGTGGAGCAGGCGTTGTAAGTGGTAGGGCCCTTGCAGCCGACCTTGTACAGGCAGTAGCCCTTGCGTGCGGATTCATCGTCAAATGCTTCAACAAACTGGCCCGCATCGAAGTGGGGGCGGCGATAGCATTTGTCATGGATGCGCTGGCTGTAGAACATTTTGGGGCGGCCCTGGCGGTCCAGCTCAGGGATGCGATCAAAGGTGAGCATGTAAGTGATCACCCCGGTCATCACCTCGGCAATGGGGGGACAGCCTGGCACCTTGATGATGGGCTTGTCAAAAATAACCTTGTGGATGGGCGTTGCCTGCGTCGGATTCGGCTTGGCCGCCTGCACACAGCCCCATGACGCGCAGGAGCCCCAGGAGATGATGGCCTTGGCATCTTTGGCGACGTGCTTCAACTGCTCGATGAAGGGCTTGCCGCCGATGATGCAGCTCATGCCGTCCTGATTCAACGGCGGGTTGCCTTCCACTGCGAGGATGTAGTTGCCCTTGTACTTGACCATGATCTCTTCGAGAATGGCCTCTGCCTGGTGGCCTGCTGCGGCCATCAGGGTGTCGTCATAGTCCAGCGAAATCATGGACAGCACGACATCCTTCGCCAGCGGATGCGCCGAGCGGATGAACGACTCCGAGCAGCAAGTGCATTCCAGTCCGTGTAGCCACAGCACGGGCGTGCGTGGCTTGTTTTCCATGGCATGTGCGATCTGCGGCACAAAGGCGGGCCCCAAGCCGAGTGATGTGGCTGTCAGGGAGCAGTACTTCAAAAAACTGCGGCGGGATATGCCCTGACGGCGCATCACCTCATAAAAAGTTTCCATTGTTGAATGTCTCCAGTTGTTTTTTTGAGCCACTCCGATTACTTTGCTGCCCAAAGCACTCGGGGGTTGCGACCTGTCTTCATGCCCAGGTCTGGCTGATACCGCAATTCACGCGCCAACCTGGTTCAGACCGCGGGAATACCCCTAGGTGCCAATTTAAGTGCCTGTTTTTATTGGTGTAATTTGCGCACTGGAGATCAATTTTTTTGACTCTATTCGCATCTGTGGAAGCTGACCTTTCGGTTGAATGCAACTTCCGGGAGATGCGTGACCAGCCAATAGCAGCCAACGCTCAGCGCTTGCTCTCCGTGGTCGTCGCCATGGATCCCTCTGGCACAGATAGTGCTCATTTACGTTGTTGCGCCGTATCGCAACAAATAAAAATGAGGAGACTTTGACAATGAACTTTTTTTCCAACTGGGGCATCGCCCACCGGCTGTACCTGTTGTCTTCGGTGTTGATTGCTGCTCTTGTTTTGGTGGCCAATGCCGCCTGGGTAAGCCTGACATTGGTCAATGACTTGTCGCAGCAGTCCGCCCAAAGTGATGTACCAGGTTTGGCACGATTGGACCAAATCGAACTTAACGTGACACGTCTTTCTTTGATACGTCTTGAAGGACTGCCGATCGCCGCCCATGCAGATATGGACGATCTGAAGAATCAGACCAACCATGCGCTGGATGCGCTTGATGACGGTGCGACTGATTCGGGTAGTCGGGTATTTGCTCTATCTCTTTTGCCGAAGTTACAAGCCTTGTGGACCATGAACACGGTCGACCCGGCCAAGGGTCAGCCGTTGGCCGGTGACCTGTCGGACTACAAACACGTACTGGACTTGGTGAAGGATGAGAAAATTCGTCGGCGCCAATCACTTGAACACACGCTCGCTGAAGTCGGCTTGCAGGCCCGTGACGCCCGAACCCGTGTTTCGATCATGGTCGTCGCCGTGGCCTTGGGCTTACTTGCTTTTTCCTGGTACATCTCCCATCTTCTGTTGCGTCGGGTCGCCACCGCTCGGCAAATGGCCGAGCGGGTTCGTGAAGGAGACCTGACACGTGTCTCCGTTGACGGTGTCCATGACGAATTTCACCCCCTTCTGTTGGCGCTGGCGAGCATGCAGAATGCACTGATGAACGTGGTCTGCAACGTGCGCCACGGCGCGGAGTCAGTTGCAACGGCCAGTGTGGAGATTGCGCAGGGCAATCGTGACCTGAGTATCCGCACCGAAGAACAGGCCATAGCTCTTGAGGAAGCCGCCGAATCGATGGCTCAGCTTGATGGGATTGTTCGCAAAAATGCTGATGGCGCACTGCTGGCGCGGCAGCTCGCTCAGGATGCTTCAGGCGTGGCAAGCCATGCGGGCGATGTGGTCGAACGGGTCGTGGACACCATGCGGGGCATTGATGACAGTGCCCGCAGCATTGTGGACATCATTGGCGTGATCGATGGTATTGCCTTTCAGACCAACATTCTGGCGCTGAATGCTGCCGTGGAGGCTGCCCGTGCCGGCGAGCAGGGAAGGGGATTTGCGGTAGTGGCCAGCGAGGTGCGAAGCCTCGCCCAGCGCAGTGCCGACGCGGCCAAACAAATCAAACACCTCGTCAATACCAGCGTTGCACGCGCTGGGCAGGGTAGTTTGCTGGCCAACGACGCGGGAAACGCCATGCAGCAAGTGGTGACGGCTATTGGCCGCGTGACCCAAATCATGGACGATATCAGTGCTGCAAGCCAGCAGCAAAGCAGCCGACTCTCCAGGGTCAGCGATGCGGTCACGCAGATGGGCCGCTCAACCCAGCAAAATGTGGCCCTGGTGGAGCAGATGTCCGCTGCGGCGGACTGCCTTCGGGCACAAGCGCAAGAACAGGTGCAGTGTGTGGCCGTGTTTCGCTTGGACAGCGCAGACGATAGGGGCGATATGGCCATCTTTGCCACCGGAATGCGCGCAATACCAACGCCTCGATTGTTAACGCGATAAGGCAACTGTTAGAGCCTGCACCGGGAGGCAGACAAATCAAATGGGGTATGTTCGGGGAAATTGAAAACAGGAAACCACAAATTGCAGAAAAATAGGCCTTTTGATCGTGTTGCCGAGATCCCCGAGCCTGAATTGAAAACCCGTCGGGAAGCACTGAAACACGGTGCCATCGTTGTCGGGCTTTTGGTCTCCACAGGGCTGTTCCCCCAGTACGCTTGGGCGGCCTACAACACGCCAGCCTTTGAAGCCCGGAGTGTGGAGGGCGCCGTCCGGGCGCTGGGCGCGGGCGTGCCGGTTGAGAGCCTTGATGTGGTGCTTGGGGCGCCAGAAGTTGCCGATGACGGTGCCTCGGTGTCGCTCTCGGCATCGACGTCATTGCCGGACGTCCGTCAGCTATTGATTCTGGTCCAGAATAACCCCGCTGCGTTGGTGGCCGTGTACCACTTGACCGACCGCGTGGAGGCGAACATTGCGACGCGGTGCAAGATGGACCGGTCGTCCGATGTCTACGCCGTGGCTGTGATGGCCGATGGCCGTGTTTTGTTTGCAAAAAAGGCCGTCATGGTGATCCTGGGGGGCTGCGGTGGTTGACCCGCTTGTGCTTCCCACGCGGATCAACGCGAAAGCAATGGGTGACCGGGTCAGCGTTCGTGTCTTGATGAGCCACCCGATGGAGTCCGGTCAACGCAAAGACGCCGATGGCAACACGGTGGCGCCGTGGCATATCCAGGCCGTGTCTGTTACCCACAATGGCGAGACCGTGCTGACGACCCAATGGGGGCCTGCGGTCTCTAAAAATCCGTTTCTCCAGTTGGTTGTCAAAGGCGCGAAGACTGGTGACAGGATTGGGGTGAGTTGGACGGACACCCGTGGTGAGACGCGCGCCGATGAAACCACCGTGCTTCCCCCCTATGTTTAAGGAAAACGTGTGCACATGCCGATGAAACTGATGGTGGGTCTTGCCTGGGCTTGTGCCACTGTGTTGGCCAGCGGTGCGCAGGTGTTGCCGGTGCGCAGCATGGCGGCCGCCTGTGCGGGATGCCATGGCACCCAGGGTGTTGCGCAGCCGGGCATGGCGTCGTTGGCCGGGCAACCCAAAGACGAGCTGCTCCGACTACTGATGGACTTCAAGAGTGGCCGCAGGCCGGCTACCCTCATGAACCAACTGACCCGAGGCTACTCGGATGAGCAGCTTGCACAACTGGCGGATTATTTCGCCGCGTTGAAGTAACCGGGGGCCCTCATGCAGCGTCGTCAATTTATAAAAAAAATCGGGAGTGGTGCCGCGCTGGGCGCACTGGGCATCGCATCGGGCTGCGCGACCTCGGGCCATCAACGCGGCGCACATGTGGTGGTGGTCGGCGGCGGTTATGGGGGCGCCACGGCGGCCAAATATGTTCGGCTATGGTCGGACTACGGCATCAACGTGACCTTGGTGGAGCCAGCGTCGTCGTTCATCTCCTGTCCGCTGTCCAACCTGGTGATTGGCGGCAGCAAAACCATGGCGGACATCACGTCGTCGTACGACCCGCTGGTGTCCAGGCATGGTGTCAGGCGGGTGCGTGACAGCGTTACCGCCATTGATGCGGACCGACGGGTTGTCCGGCTGGCGGGTGGTGGCGTGCTGTCTTACGACCGGCTGATTTTGTCGCCCGGGGTTGACTTCATGTGGGAGACCTTGCCCGGCATGGGCCAGCCCGGTGCGCAGGACCAGGTGCTGCATGCCTGGAAGGCCGGTGCGCAGACCGTGGCCTTGCGCAAGCAACTGGAGGCCATGCCCGATGGGGGTGTTTTTGCCATCAGCATTCCGCTGGCGCCGTACCGGTGTCCGCCGGGTCCCTATGAACGTGCGTGCCAGGTGGCGCACTATTTCAGCCAGGCCAAACCCAAAAGCAAAGTGCTTGTCCTGGATGCCAATGACGATGTCACCTCCAAGGGGGCGCTGTTCAAAAAAGCATGGGCTGATCGGTACAAGGGCATGGTGGACTACCTGCCCACGCACGCCGCCGTTGATGTGGATGCCGCCACCAGCACGGTCAAGTTCGAGTTCCATGACGACATCCGGGCCGACGTGCTCAACGTGATTCCCGCCATGCGCGCCGGTGACATTGCCGTCAAGGCAGGCCTGGCCACGGCCAACAAGCGCTGGTGCGAGGTGGATTTTTTGACTTTCGAGTCAAAGGCTGCCCAGTACATTCATGTGCTGGGCGACGCGATCCAGATTGCGCCTGCCATGCCCAAGTCGGGCCACATGGCGAACCAGCACGGAAAGACCTGCGCTGCGGCCGTGGTGGCCTTGCTGACAGGGCAGAGTCCCAACGCGACCCCCATCTACAACAACGTCTGTTACAGCTTTGTCAGTGACGAAGCCGTGGTGCATGTCGCCAGTGTTCACACCTACGACGCGCAAAGGAAAACCATGGTGACGGTGCCGGGTTCTGGCGGTGTTTCCGGGGAGGCCAACGCCGTGGAGGGCCGCTATGCGATGGCCTGGGCACACAACATCTGGGCCGACACCCTGGGCTGAGTCTTGTTGAGTCGTGCTTTTGTTCAACGCGAGAGCGCGTTGCGAATCCAGTAGCTTAGCGCGTCCACCACGACCACCAAGGCCAGCATGGCCAGCAGGACCGTACTGGTTTCTGCCATCTGGAACAGGCCCATGTGAAACGCCAGCATCTGGCCCAGACCGCCTGCACCCACCACGCCCAGCACAGCCGCCGCGCGGATGTTGTTTTCCCAGCGGTACAAGGTGTAGCTCATCAACTGCGGCAGCACCTGGGGCAGGGTCGCATACCAAAACACACGGCCTTCGCCCACGCCACGGGTACGCAGGGCAAAAGCAGGTCCGGGCGGTGCGTTTTCGATCGCCTCGGCGAACAGACGGCCCAGCACGCCCGAGGTGTGCAAGCCCAGCGCCAGCGTGCCGGCAAACGGCCCCAGGCCCGCCGCGACCAACAGCAACGCGGCCCACACCAGCTCGGGTATGCTGCGCAAGGCATTGAGCAGCAGCCTGGTTGCACCGCGCCAGCGCGCCGGGTCTTGTGGGTGAACACGCGCGGCCGGCAAGGCCAGCGCCAGGCCCAGCAGCACGGCCAGCAAGGTGCCCAGGGCTGACATGGCCAGGGTCTCCAGCGAGGCCATCAGCACTTTGCTGAGGAAGGCCGCACCGGTCTCGGGGTGTAGCAGTTCTCCCACAAAACGGCCCATGCGGGTGGCGGCGTCCCATGAGTAGAACTTGGCCCATTGCAAGTCCAGCGTGGCAAAGCTGGCCACGACCAACATCACCACGCCCAGCACCAGCCAGCAGGCTTTGCAGCGGGCATCGAACAGCTTGGGCGGCAGTTTGTAGGTGTCGTTGGCGGCGCGGGGCTTCATGCCAGTACCTTTCGCAGTGCCGCACTCAGGCGGTCGGCCAGCCACACCAGTGTCATGAAGACCAGCAGGATGCTGGCAACCTCCGACCCATTGAACATCTTCATGGACGAGTCCATGAGCTGGCCCAGGCCGCCTGCGCCCACAAAACCGAGCACCGCGCTGGAGCGGATCGCGCACTCCCAGCGGTACACGGTGTAGCTGGTCAGCTCGCCCGCGTTTTGGGGCAGCAGGCCGTAACAGAAGGCCTGCAGGCGGCCAGAGCCATTGCGCATAAGGCTGGTGGTGGCGTGGGCGTCGCCGCTTTCCAGGATGTCGGCGTACACCTTGCCCAGCATGCCGCCATAGGTGAGGGCAATGGCCAGCACGCCCGAGGTCGGGCCCAGGCCCACCACGCGCACAAACACCAGCGCCCAGACCAACTCGGGCACGCTGCGCAGCACCATCAGCGTCCAGCGCGCCCCTTGTCTCAGCAGGCTGGGCAACAAGGCCATGCGACCGCTGAGTGCTGATAGGGACAGCACCCGCACGGACAACAGCGACAGCGGGACGGCCAGCAAGAGCGCGAGCGTCAGCCCCGCGGTGGCCATGGCCACGGTGCGCCAGGTTTCACGCGCCAGCAGCAGCAAAAAGTCCGCATCGGTGCGTGGCGGAAAGAAAGCCGCCAGAAAATTCAGTGTCGGCTTCAGGGCGCCCGGCTCCAACAACACCCAGGGCTTGAATTCGGTCAGCACCAGCGTGGGCCACAGCAGCGCCAGGCTGGCGAGCACCCACAACAGGCGTCCACGCCATGCGGGGTCGCGCTGCGCGGGGCCGGGGTGGACGGCAGTTAGCGGCAATGCATCACCACGGGTGCGGAGGGGGCGGGGAAGGTGTCGTCCCCGGGCATGGCCGGGCCAGTGAGTTCGTGCAGGTGCTGCGCGTACAGCGCCTGCAGGTGCTGCGGGCTGACGTCGGCTGCGGGCAGGTCAAAGGCCAGCATGCCATCGCGCAGGCCGATGATGCGCGGAAAATGGGCCAGCGCCATTTCCACATGGTGCAGGGTGCTCACCAGCGTGGCCTTGCGGTCACGGGCCGCCTGGGTCAGGGTGTTCAGGGCGTGTTGGGCGCGTGTCGGGTCCAGCGCTGACAAAGGCTCGTCCACCAGAAACAGGCTGGCCTGGGACACTAGGGCGCGGGCCAGGCTCACGCGCTGGCGCTCGCCGCCCGAGAGGCGGTCCACGCGGTCAAACAGCTTGTCGCTCACGTCAAAACCGGCCAGCGCACGCTCGGCACGGGGAATATCCAGCGGATAAAACAGGCTGCGCAAGCTGGTCCACACGCCTTCATGCGGCAGGCGTCCCGCCAACACGGCGGTGACCACGCGCTGGCGTGGCGGCAGGGGCGGCACCTGGGGGGCCAGAAACAGCGCGCCGCGCAGGTCTTGCAGTGCGCTGCGCGAGAGCGTCCACGGGTCCTGGTCGTCCAGCCGCAGGCTGCCGGAGGACGGTTTGAGCGCGCAGGCCATCAGGTGCAGGAGCGTGGTTTTGCCGGCACCTGACGGGCCAATGACGGCGACCTGCTCACCGGCGCGCACGTTCAAACTCAAGCCTTGCAGCGCAGGCGCTGTGCCTTCTCTGGCCGACGGGTGGCGGCCAGAGAGGTTGCACAGTTCTATTTTCATATAAGAAAAAGGCCTTTAGCCCAGGTGGGACGTGCGTAGTAAGCTATTAAAAGCATAGCGTTTTGGGGGCAGGTTACTTCAGCAAACCGGCACTGCGCGCCGCGGTTTCAATGCCCTTGTAGTTCTCCGCCTTGGTGGGGATGAAACGGGTGGCGCGCTGCAGGTCCAGGATTTCCTTGCCTTCTGCCGTGTTGCGGTCCAGGGCGAGGAAGGCCTTGGTCAGCTTCTCGCGTTGGGCCGCAGGCATGTCGGCGTGCACGGTCCAGTTGTAGTCAAAGTAGCCGGGCGTGGTGTAGAACACCTTGACCTTGGTGGTGTCGACTTTGCCCTCCGCCACAAACTTTTCCCACACCGACATGTTCAGGGCACCCGCCTCAACCTTGCCCGCGGCGACGGCGGCAATGGTGGCGTCATGCGCGCCGGAGTAGGCCACGCGCTTGAAGTCTTTGTCGGGGTCGATGTTGGCCTGCAGCAAGAAGCTGCGGGGCATCAAATGGCCGGAGGTGCTGGACTGCGAACCAAAGCTCACGTTCTTGCCCTTCAGGTCGGCCAGGGTTTTGATGCCGGGGTCGCTGGTGATGAACACCGAGCGGAACTTTTCGTCTTCTTCCCGCTGAACCAGCGGAATGGCTTTGCCGCCTGAGCGCACCAGGGCCTGCACAAACGTGAAGCCGCCGTACCAGGCCAGATCGACCTGCTTGTTGGCCAGGGCTTCGACCGCGGCTGCGTAGTCGGTCACGGGCGTGAACTCGACCTTCATGCCCAGGGTTTTTTCGAGGTATTTCACCAGGGGGGCCGCCTTGCGGGCCAGCTCGGTGGGGGATTCATCAGGGATGGCCGTGACCTTGAATACCGCCTGGGCCTGGGCCAGGGTGGCGGACAGGGCCAGGGCGCAGGCCAGCAGCGTGCGCAGACCGCGCGTGGAAGAAAAACCAGACATAAACACTCCAGAAATAAACAAAAAAAGCAAATTCAATTAGACCTGAAAACACCGCTGCGTGACCTGGCGCCATGGTTGGGCCAGCGTCGCCACAGGAAGGTGGCCGGTCAACGCAACACGATGGGTTCGAGCGCCTCGCCCTGCGCCAGGATGCGCCCGATGACGGCGGTATGAACGTAGCCGAGGGCCTTCAAGGCGGCAACACACGCCTGCACACGATCTGCCGGCACGCTGGCCAGCAGGCCGCCAGCCGTTTGGGGGTCAAAAATCAGCGGGTAGCGCGGGTGGTTGACAAAGGCCTCCTGGTTGCGCAGGGCGCGGCGCAGCCGCACATTGGCGGGCTGCAGCGAACTCACGATGCCCGCCGCCACCGTTTCCAGGGCGCCGTCCAGCAAGGGCAGGGCCACCAGATCCAGCTCGGCATCCACGCCCGAGGGCCTGGTCATCTCCACCAGGTGGCCCAGCAGGCCAAAGCCGGTGAGGTCGGTGCAGGCGGTGGCGCCAAATTCGCGCAGGCACTGCGCCCCCAACCGGTTGGACACCACCATTGATTGCAAGGCCGCGTCAATCCAGCGCCCCTTGGCAGCCAAACGCGCATGCGCGGCAAACAGGGTGCCGGTGCCGATGGGTTTGGTCAGCACCAGCACATCGCCCGGTTGCATGCCGCCTTTGCGGGTGACGGTGACCAGGCTGTCATCAATCAGGCCGTTGATGGCAAAGCCCAGGGCCAGTTCGCTGCCTTCGCCTGTGTGCCCGCCCACCAGGGCGCAACCGGCGTCATTGAGCACCTCGACCGCGCCGGTCATCATCTGGAACAGCAGGTCTTCAACCTTGGCCTCCAGCCCCGGCGGCACCGTGGCAATGGCGGTGGCCGTCTGCGGCTCGGCGCCCATGGCAAAAATATCGCCCAGGGCATGGTTGGCCGCGACCTTGCCAAACAGATAGGGATCGTCCACAAAGGCGCGAAAGAAATCGACCGAATGCACCATCGCCTTGCCCGGCGGCACCCGCACCACAGCGGCGTCGTCCGGGTCGTGCAGGCCAATCAGCACATCGGGCCGCTGCAAGACCGGCAAGCGGCCCAGTGCCCGCGAGAGCACGGTGGCGCCCACCTTGGCACCGCAGCCGCCGCAGCGCATGGCGATGGCCGAGATGGCTTGCAGGGCTTCGTCCTGGTTCAGGGCGAGCTGTGACTTGGGATGGCGCGCGGCGGCCGCCGACTGGGCGGGCATGTCCGGGAAGCGGGAGAAGCTGTCCATGAAGCGCCGGTCAATCCGGTCTTTCCAGCGCCACACCCAGTCACCCCAAAAACCCAAGCCCCCGCGCGAAGCCACGGCGTAGCGGTCCCCCGTGCTGATGAGCGCCAGCCAGCTGGATTGCGGGCGGTAGGCCTGCAAGGCGCGACCCTGCACGCTGCGGCGCAGGTTGTCGGCCAGCGGGCGCCCCATGCGCACGGCAAACACCCCGGCTTTTTCGAGCTTGTGGTATTGCATGGCGGCAATGTCGCCTGCGGCAAAGATGTTCGGGTCGGTCAGTGTCTGCAGCTGGTCATTCACCAGCACAAAGCCGCCGTCATCCAGCGCCAGGCCGGTGGTTTGCAGCCAGGGGGCGCCGCCTGCCTGGGTGACCCACATGATTTCGTCGGCCTGCACCACGGCGCCATCGGTGCACAGCAGCCGTCCGGGTTCGACCTGCGTGACCTTGGCGTTCAGGTGCACATGCACGCCGCGCTGCGCCAGCACGGCGGCAAACTTCTGGCGCACCCGGGCGTTGTGGGTGGGCAGGATGGTGGGGCCCGCGCTGAGCAGGTGAAAGATGAGCAGGTTCGCATCGCGGCCACGGGTTTGCATCTCCTGGCGCAGGCGGTACTGCATGGACAGCAGCAACTCCACGCCCCCCGCGCCCGCACCCACCACGGCAATGCGCAGCAGGCCCTGGGTGTGCAACTGCACGCGCGCCAGAAGCGCCAGCCAGCGCTGGTTGAACCGGGTGATGGGCTTGACCGGGGTGGTGAATTCGTCGGCCCCTGCAACGTCATGCAGTCGCGGCGTGGATCCAATGTTGATGGACAGGCGGTCATAGGCCACAGGCGGGCGGTTACGGCACAGCACTTTGCCTGCGGCCCGGTCGATGCCGATCACATCGTCCCGGTAGAGGCGGGCGCCTGCAAACACGGCCAGCCGGGAGAGGTCGATGTGCGCGTCGTCATAGCTGTAGTGGCCCGAAACGTAGCCGGGCAACATGCCGGAGTAGGGGGTGTGCACATCGGTGCAGATGACGGTCAGGCGCACACCCGGCTCGGGCGCCATGCCAAAACGCTTGAGCACGCCCACGTGGCTGTGGCCGCCGCCAATCAGCACAATGTCTCTGGCAATGGGTTGTGAAAGGTTTTGCATCGGGGAACGAGTCTCAAAGGTCAGGCGCAAAGGCTCGCCACCAGCTGGTGCAGGTGGCGGCACTCGGCCTCGGTAGAAAACAGGGGCGCACGCGCCGCGCACTGTGCCTGCAGCGTGGCCAGAAAGGCCGCATCGTGGCGGCAGCGGCGCAGCAAGGCGACCAACTGCGCCGTATTGTCCCAGTCAAAGTAACCGGCATAGTTAGCGCCCAGCATGCCCACGTTGCCCGCAATGCGGGACGCCAGAACCGGGGTGCCGCAGCGCACGGCCTCCATCACCACATGGGCGCCGCCTTCCATGCGGCTGGTGTGCACCAGCACATGCGCGCGCTGGATGCGTCGGCGCGTGGTCTCATGCGGCAGGCCGCCCAGCCAGCGGTAGTGCGGGCAAGCCCCGGCGGTGGCCTGGGCCTGGGCTGCCAAAGCCGGGTCCAGTGGCGCGCCAATGTGGTCAATGCGAATGGCCTCGTCCATGGCCAGCAGGGCGGCCGCGGCAAACAGGGTGTGGGGCGACTTTTCTTCACGCAGGTGGCCCACCATCACGGCTTTGAGAAAGCGCTTGGGTTTGTCCAGGGTGATTCGCGCCGGGGTGGACTGGAATATCACCATGGCCCGCGCGCGCATGTCGCCGGGCAGGGCTTGCACGCCCAGCTCCTGCAACAACACCAGTTGCTGGGCCAGCTGCAGCGAGCGCTGGGCCTGTGGGTCAGTCTGGATGTCACGGTACAGGTCGGTCCCGGTCAAGATCACCGCCAGGCCGCGGGCATGCTGTTGCGCCCAGGCGGCAATGGAGGCGGCCGATCGCCGGGCGTGCAGGGCCAGCATGCACGTGTCCTGGTCGGCAGCCGGGCCGTCGGGCCATTGGGTGACGATGCGCACTTTCAGCTTGGCGCCCTTGGCGTCCGGGCGCTGCAGCAATTGCTGCCAGCGGCGGGCGGTTTGCCAGTTGCCATTGTTGGCGTCCGCCAGGGCGGGGCTCACGATCACCACCTGGGGGTTCATGGCCCGGCGGGTGCCCATAACACCGCAAAACGGCCCTGCTCGGGCGTTGGCGCATCGGTCCAGACCTGCGGGGTGGCAAATCCGGCTTCGTGCAGGAGCTTTGAGATGCCCGGCACCGTCCACTTGTAGGAGTTTTCGGTGTGCATGCGCTCGCCTTGTGCAAAGGCGCGCTGGCCACCGGGCCATTGCACGGTCAGCGCACGTTGCGCGACCAGGTGCATCTCGATCCGGGACTCCGTGGTGTTGAACAAGGCCTTGTGGGCCCAGTCCGCCAGGTGCATGTTGCAGCCCGTCAGGCGGTTGACGTTGGAGATGAGGTTGCGATTGAATGCGGCAGTCACCCCCAGCGCGTCGTCATAGGCGGCCTCCAGCTCGGCGGTATCTTTCACCAGGTCCACACCCATCAGCAAGCCGCTGCCCGCGACCGGGCCACAGGCGGCGCGCACCTGGCGCAAAAACACCAGCGCCTGCTCCGGCGTGAAGTTGCCAATGCTCGACCCCGGGTAAAACAACACCCGCGGGCCCGCGCCGGGGTCGTCCACCTCGGGCGGCAGGTTCAGGCTTTCCGAGAAATCCAGCCCCACGCCCACCATGTCCATGGCCGGGTATTGCCGTTGCAGACACTCCAGCGCACCACGCAAAAAGTCGACCGAAATATCCACCGCCACATAGCGGGCCGGGGCAAAACGCGCAAACAGCGCCGCAGCCTTGCCGCAGTTGCCCGCACCCAGGTCAATCAGGGTGGCGCCTGCAGGCACCTGGCAGGCCATGGCCTCGCCATGCTGGCGAAAGATCGCGGCCTCGGTGCGTGTGGGGTAGTACTCGGGCAGCTCGGTAATGGCCTCAAACAAGCGGGAGCCGAGTGAGTCGTACAGAAACTTGGGTGACACCTGCGCCCCCCCGGGCTGCGGGTTGTTGGTGAGCCCTTTGAGCAACTCGTGGCGAATGACGTCGGCGCTGTCATGGTGCAGCTGGATGAATTGGGGCGTTTTCATAGTGGATTTTTAGCGTCGTTTCCAGTCATGGTACTTGCGTACCCAGCCCAGCAGTTGGTGGGGCTGGTGCGCCCGTTTCCATTCCCCTGCGGCGTATTTGTTGGCCTCTGACAGGGTGGGGTAGGTGTGGATGGTGCCCAGGATCTTGTTCAGGCCCAGCCCGTGCTTCATGGCCAGCACCCACTCGGCCAACAGGTCGCCCGCATGGGTGCCCACAATCGTCACGCCCAGAATGCGGTCCTTGCCGGGCACGGTCAGCACCTTGACGAAGCCACGGGCCTCGCTGTCGGCAATGGCCCGGTCCAGGTCGTCGATGCCATAGCGGGTGACCTCAAACGCCACGCCTTGTTCTTTGGCCTCCTGTTCATTCAGGCCCACGCGCGCCACTTCGGGGTCGGTGAAGGTAGCCCAGGGAATGACCGAGTAGTCGGCCTTGAATTGCTTGAAGTCGCCAAACAGGGCGTTGACCGCCGCATACCAGGCCTGGTGCGCCGCGGTGTGGGTGAACTGGAAGGGTCCCGCCACATCGCCCACGGCGTAGATGTTGGGGTACAGGGTTTGCAAATACTCGTTGACCTCGACCGTGCGCTGCACCGGAATGCCCAGGTCTTCCAGCCCATAACCGGTGAGGCGCGCCACACGGCCCACGGCGCACAGCAACTGGTCAAATTCAATGCGCGTCTGCTCGCCCGCGTGCTCAACGACCAGAACTTTGGCGGCACCTTGCAGCTCGCAGCGCAGGGCCTTGTGGCCGGTCAGTACCTGCACGCCATCCAAGCTCAGGGCATTGGCCACCAGCGCGGACACGTCCGCATCTTCGCGCAGCATGAGGCGGGGCGCCATCTCCACCTGGGTGACCTGGGAGCCGAGCCGGGCAAAACTTTGCGCCAGTTCGCACCCAATGGGCCCACCGCCCAACACCACCAGGCGCCGGGGGACGTCATCGAGTTGCGCAAACGTGTCCCATAGCGTGTCGCTGGTCACAAAACCGACCTCATTCAAACCCGGCAGCGGCGGCACCAAGGGGCTGGCACCGGCGGCGATGACGATGTTGCGGGTGGTCAGCACCTGTTTGCCGCCGCCGTTCAGGGCAACCTCGACCGTCCAGGGGTTGATGATCTTGGCGTAGCCCTGTAGCACGTCCACGCCCAGGCTGGTGTAGCGCGCCACGCTGTCATGGGGTTCGATGGCGGCAATCACCTCTTGTATGCGCTGCATGACTTTTTTAAAAGAAATAAGGCTGTAGCCCCCGTCCGACGTGCGGATAGTGCTATTTAAACCATAGCGTTCTGCATGCTGCATCTGGTGCGCCAGCCTGGCGCTTTTGATGAGGGCCTTGCTGGGCACACAGCCATAGTTCAGGCAGTCGCCGCCCATTTTGTGCGCCTCGACCAACGTGACCCTGGCCTTGACGGCGGCGGCAATGTAGGCCGACACCAGCCCGCCCGCACCCGCGCCAATCACGATGAGGTTCCGGTCAAACGTCTTGGGCCGCACAGCCGCCCAGCGTGCGTAGACCTGGCGTTTTTTGATGGCATCCACCCCCTTGCGCGCCAGCAACGGAAACACGCCCAGGAGCACGAAGGAGCCCAACAGCGCCGGGCTCAGGATGCCCTTCAAAGAGTTGATTTGCGACAGCTGCGTGCCCGCATTCACGAACACGGCCGTGCCCGCCAGCATGCCCAGCTGGCTCACGGCATAAAACACCGAGGCCCGCATCTTGGTCAGGCCCATCACCAGGTTGACGACAAAAAACGGCACCAGCGGCACCAACCGCAGGGTAAACAGGTAAAACGCGCCGTCTCTTTCAATCCCGCGATTGATGTCGGCCAGACGTTTTGAAAACCTGGTCTCCATGCTGTCGCGCAGGACAAAACGCGCCGTCAAAAACGCCAGGGTGGCCCCGATGCTGGAGGCAAATGACACGATCAGCAGGCCCCAGCCCAGCCCAAAAACAGCGCCACCGGCCAGGGTCAAAATGGTCGCGCCGGGGACGGACAGGGCGGCGGTCAGCACATACAGGCCGAAGTAGGCCGCCGCCACCGTCAGGGGCTGTTGCGCATACAAGGCTGCAAAGCTGGCCTGGCTTTGCTTGAGGTAGTCCAGGCTCAGGTAGCGGCCCAGGTCCAGCGCCATGAAGGCGCCTATGGCTGCCACGACAGCGACCAGCAAGGTGATTTTTTTGATGTTCATGGCGTCTGGGGTTTGCAGGGTGTCAGTCGGCGCGCGGGCTGTGTTCTTTCTAATGTAATGGGGGGCAGGCGGCGGCTGACACAGGCATGCGTGATATCTGTAAAGCCCTGCACTTTGCTGTAGTAACAAAAAGAGATGGACCACATTCGATGGTTGTAACTACAATTAGGTCAGTGCATATCGATTTCGACCCTGGCAAAAACGACACCAACATCCGTGAACGTGGACTGCCGTTTGAGCGTGCGGTTGACTTCGACTTTGATACGGCGATCGTCAAGCAGGACACACGCAAGCCCTACCCCGAAATGCGGTATGTGGCCGTAGGGCTACTTGAGGAGCGGCTGCATGTGCTGTGCTTCACGCCGATTGAAGGCGGCATCAGGGTCATCAGTTTTCGCAAGGCCAACACTCGGGAAGTTAAAGACTATGAACAAACGTACCCCCCTCATTGACGCTGACGGCGAAGTTCGCGAATTGACCGCGGTGGATCTGCGCACGTTCAAACCCGCCAACGAAGTTTTACCCCTTGCGCTGCAAAAAACATTAGGCATGCGCCTGCGCGGGCCACAAAAGGCGCCTACCAAGGTTTCCACCACCATCCGCCTGTCCAGTGATGTGGTACAGGCCTTCCGCGCCACTGGCGAAGGCTGGCAAACCCGTGTGGATGCGGCTTTGAAAGACTGGCTCAAGACGCATTCGCCGGTCTAGTCAGCAGATCAGGGCGAGGCTCTCTTATGCCGAATGAAGCTCTCCAACTGGCCTTGCAAGCGGGTGGTGCCAACGTGTACCGCACGCATAAATAAAGAAAAACAAATATGGACAAGGACCTCGCACAACACACCCCCATGATGGCCCAGTACCTGGGTCTCAAAGCCGACCACCCCGACACCCTCTTGCTCTACCGCATGGGCGACTTCTACGAGCTGTTTTTTGCAGACGCCGAGAAGGCCGCCCGCTTGCTCAACATCACGCTCACCCAGCGCGGCCAGTCGGCCGGGCAGCCAGTGGTGATGGCGGGTGTGCCGTTTCACTCGGTCGACACCTATCTGGCCCGGCTCATCAAGCTGGGCGAGTCGGTGGCTATTTGCGAGCAGATGAGCGAGCCCACCGGCAAAGGCCCGGTGGAGCGCAAGGTGGTGCGCGTGGTCACGCCCGGTACCCTGACCGACCTGGAGTTGCTGAGCGACAAGACCGAGTCGCTTTTGCTGGCCGTGCACCAGGGCCCGCGCAATACCTGTGGCCTGGCCTGGCTCAGCGTGACGCAGGGCGAGGTGCATCTGGCCGAGTGCACGCCCGATGAAGTGGGTGAGTGGGTGGCTCGCATCAGCCCGGGTGAGGTGTTGTTCAGCGCCGGTGCCACGCCGGCATTTGAGGCGCGGCTTCGCGGTTTGCAGGCGACGGCGGGGCTCTCCATCACCGTGCGGCCGGACTGGCAGTTTGATGCTGGCCTGGGCGAGCGCACGCTGCTTACCCAACTCCAGGCCGCCAGCCTGGCCCCCTGGCAGGCGCAAGACCTGCCCCAGGCCCACGCGGCCGCGGCCGCACTGCTGGGTTATGCCGAACACACCCAAGGCCGGGCACTGACCCACGTGCACAGCGTGCGCGTGCAGCGCAATGACGAACTGATTGACCTGCCCCAAACCACCCGGCGCAACCTGGAACTCACCCAGACCCTGCGCGGTGAAGAAAAGCCGACGCTCTTTTCGCTGCTGGACACCTGCATGACCGGCATGGGCAGCCGCTTGCTGAAAAACTGGCTGCTCGCCCCCCGGCGTGACCGCTCGGAGGCCCAGCAACGCCTGGGCGCCATCGCTGCTTTGCGCGCAGGCGCATGGGTCAAGCTGCGCGAACAACTCAAGGGCAGCACGGACGTGGAGCGCATCACCGCCCGTATTGCACTGCGCCAGGTGCGCCCGCGCGAGCTGGTGGCGTTGCAACAGACGCTACAAAAAGCAGAGCTGCTAGCGCACGTCCCACGGGGGCTAGAGCCCTATTTGACTCAAATATCAACGCATTTGCTGCCGCCTGAGGGTTGTGCCGAGTTGCTGGCCCGTGCCATCGACGCCGAACCCGCCGTGCTGGTGCGCGACGGTGGCGTGATCGCCAACGGCTTTGACGCCGAGCTGGATGAGTTGCGCGCCATCCAGACCAACTGCGACAGCTTTCTGCTCGACCTGGAGGTGCGTGAAAAAGCCCGCACCGGCATTGCCAACCTGCGTGTGCAGTTCAACAAAGTGCATGGCTTCTTCATCGAGGTCACGCAGGGCCAGGTGGACAAGGTGCCCGACGACTACCGCCGCCGCCAGACCTTGAAGAATGCCGAGCGCTTCATCACCCCCGAACTCAAGGCTTTTGAAGACAAGGCCCTGAGCGCGCAGGAGCGGGCGCTGGCCCGCGAAAAATGGCTGTATGAGCAAGTGCTGGACCAGTTGCAGGCCTTTGTGCCCCGGCTCACGCAAGTGGCCCGCGCCCTGGCCACGCTGGACGTGCTGTGCGCCCTGACCGAACGCGCCTTGACGCTGGACTGGTGCGCCCCGCAGTTTGCCAAGGAGCCCTGCCTGGACATCACCCAGGGTCGCCACCCCGTGGTGCAAGCCCGCCTGGCGGAGACCAGCAGCGGTGCCTTCATCGCCAACGACACGCGCATGGGCCCCAAGCAGCGCATGCAAATCATCACCGGCCCCAACATGGGCGGTAAATCAACCTACATGCGGCAGATTGCGGTGATTGTGCTGCTGGCCAGCATGGGCAGTTATGTGCCCGCCAGCGCCTGCCGCCTCGGCCCGATTGACGCCATCCACACCCGCATTGGCGCCGCCGATGACCTGGCCAACGCCCAGTCCACCTTCATGCTGGAGATGCTGGAAGCCGCGCAGATTCTGAACGCTGCCACGCCCAACTCGCTGGTGCTGATGGACGAGATTGGTCGCGGCACCAGCACCTTTGACGGTCTGGCGCTGGCCTCGGCCATTGCCACCCAGTTGCACGACAAGACGCAGGCCTACACCTTGTTTGCCACCCATTACTTTGAGCTGACCGAGTTCCCGGCCAAGCACCACGGTGCCATCAACGTGCACGTGAGCGCGGTCGAGTCGGGGCGCGACATCGTGTTTCTGCACGAAATCCAGCACGGTCCGGCCAGCAAGAGTTACGGCATTCAGGTGGCCCGCCTGGCGGGCATGCCTGCCGCCGTGGTCAACCACGCCCGCCACACGCTGGAGACGCTGGAGGCCCAGGCCTCCGAAAGCCAGGCTCAGGTGGACCTGTTTGCGGCACCGCCTGCTACAGAAAACATAGCTGCCAGCGCCATAGAGGCAGCGGTTGCAGCCCTGAATCCTGATAATTTGACACCGCGGGAAGCGCTGGATGCGCTGTACCAGCTCAAGAAACTCAGTGTGGCCCCATGAGCAGCACCGTCGAGTGGTACGCCCAGCTCACCAAGCCTTTTTTTGCGCCGCCCGCGTGGGTGTTTGGCCCGGCATGGACGGTGCTCTACATCATCATTGCCATCAGCTTCGGGTTTGTGGCCTGGCAGTGCTTCAAGCGCCGCTTGCCTTGGCGCGTGCTGTGGCCGTTTGTGCTGAACATGGTGTTCAACCTGGCCTATACGCCCATCCAGTTTGGCCTGCGCAACAACGAACTGGCCAGCGTGGACATCTTGCTGGTGCTGGGCACCTTGCTGTGGGCGCTTGCCACCATCTGGCCGCGTGCAAGGTGGGTGGCGCTGGTCAATATGCCCTACCTGATGTGGGTGACATTTGCCACTGTGCTGCAGCTCAGCATCACCTGGTTGAACCGGTAGACAGCAGGCTCACCACATGGGGGTGATGCCCTTCATCCGCCATGTCTGCTGCTGTTTTGCCGCGGCTGTCTTTCAGACTCCGATCAGCGCCCTGGTCCAGCAGCAGTTGGACCGATGACGCGTGGCCGTAGGCGGCTGCCCACATGAGAAGCGTGAGATTATTTTCCAGCGGGGCATTCACGGCAGTTCCCGCGCGGATCAACGCCGCCAGACACGCCTGGCACCCACTGCCTGCGGCATAGGTGGCCGCATTTTTTTTGACGCGATCAACGGGCTCTATGTGGGCTCCGGCCACCAGCAGCTTGCGCAGGACGTCGGCATTGCCGCTGAATGCGGCCCCCATGACGGGGGTTACCCCGGCGAGGTTGGCCAGATTGACATCGGCACCGGCTTTGAGTAACACCGCCACCAGTTCCGTGTTGCCCCTGGCGGCGGCCAGGTTCAAGGGGGAGTCGCCATTGCGGTCACGCGAATTGACCTTGGCACCCTCGTCCAGCAGCACAGCGACCCGCGCAACCCGTCCTGCCTTGGCGGCCAGGACGAATTGGCCATTGATGTTGATTTGATCCATGCCCTGCTGGGCGATCGCCTGAAAAAAGCTGCACCACAGCACAGCCACCCACAAGCTCAATCGGAAGGGTCTTAATTTATACATTGCGCTTCTCCTGCAGGGAGCCTGAAATGGGGTCCAACCGTCAGTGCGAGTGTGCTTTGCCGACCAGTCGTTCATCGTTGATTTTTATCAATTCGGCGCCTGTCTTCCCTGAATTTAATCGTTGGCTGGGGCGCACTTTTTTATGGAAAGCCCACCCCTGCGGAACTCAAAACCAATTACCGGAGATGACAAATGAAACATTTGAAATCAAGCAAAGGGGGCGGTGCCGCTTTGGCACTGTGTGTCGTTGCTGGCATGGCCAGCGGGCAAGAAATCCAGGGTCAAAAAAACATGGGCGCGGGCGCCGTGACGATTGCCAAAGGCATCAATGTGACACAGGCCCAGCTCAATGGCGCTGGTGCCCAGGCCGCAGACTGGCTGCACACCCATGGCGACTACGCCCAGACCCGGTTCTATCCCGGCAAGCAGATCCATGCGGGCAACGTGAACAAGCTCCGGCCTGAATTTACCTTTCAGACCGAGGTGCGGGAGTCGATGGAAACGGCCCCCATCGTGGTGGATGGCGTGATGTACATGACCACCTCCTACAACCACATCTATGCGCTGGATGCTGTGACCGGTGCCGAGTTCTGGCACTACAAACACAACATGGGGCCCATCACCACCTTCTGTTGCGGACCCAACAACCGCGGCGTTGCGATTGAGGGCGGCAAGGTGTTCATGGGGACGCTGGACGCCAAGCTGATGTCGCTGGATGCCAAGACCGGCAAAGTGTTGTGGGAGACCGAGATTGCCGACCCTGAAAAGGGCTACAGCGAGACCATGTCGCCCACGGTCGTCGAAGGCAAGGTGTTGATCGGCACAAATGGTGGTGAATACGGCATTCGCGGTTTTGTCAAAGCGTTTGACTCGGCCACGGGCAAATTGCTCTGGACTTTCTACACCATTCCCGAGACAGGCCATGAAGGCGTGTGGGCCGAGAACGATGCCACTGGCCGCAACATGAAGCGCGACATCGCGGCGGAAAAAGCCCAACTCGCACGCGACAGTTCTTTCTACCAGACGCTGGGCGGCGGTGTCTGGATGAACCCTGCCGTGGACCTGAAGACGCGCACCATCTTTTTCGTGGTCGGCAACCCGTCGCCTGACCTGTATGGCGCCGAGCGGCCCGGAGACAACCTGTACACCGACTCCATGGTGGCGGTGGACCTGGATACCGGTGCGTACAAATGGCACTCCCAATACATTGCCCACGACGTGTGGGATCTGGATGCGGTCAGTCCGCCCATCCTGATGGATGTGAAGGACAACACGGGCAAGATGATTCCGGCGGTCATCCATGGCGGCAAGACCGGCCACATTTATGTGCATGATCGCGTTGACGGCAAGCTCATTCGTTTCTCGGAGGCCATGATCCCGCAGGAAAACATGTGGGTGCTGCCGACACCGACCGGCGCACGCATGCTGCCAGGCGCCAACGGCGGCGTGGAGTGGTCGCCGATGGCGGTGAACCCCGAGTTGCGCATGGCCTATGCACTGAATCTGCACCAACCCATGACCTACCACGTGGAAACTGCCAAATACCCGGGTGGCAAGCTTTGGCTCGGCGGCGCCTTCAAGGTGGTGGAGGGCGAGAAGCAGTGGGGCCGTCTTGCGGCTGTCAATGTGGACACCGGCAAGATGGCCTGGAAGTTTGACACCGAGCAGCCGCTGATTGGCGGCGCCCTGGCGACCGCGGGCGACCTGGTGTTTTACGGCGAAGGCAATGGCCTGTTCCGCGCCCTTCATGCCAAGACCGGCAAGCTGCTGTGGGAGTACAACTGCGGCGCTGGCGCCAACGCCATGCCCGTGTCGTACGCGGTCAAGGGCCGTCAGTACATTGCCATGGGGTGCGGTGGAAATACCCAGATTGACTTCAAGCGGGGTAATTCCATGGTCGTGTTTGCGCTGGCGAACTGAGCCTTTCTGTTAAAGACATTTACACCATGCGCAACCCTTTTGTGCGTGTCGCGCTGGCCGTTCTGATCACTTTGTGGCTTGGGACGGCTGCAGCGCAGAATGTTGAAGCCGGGCGCGTCAAGGCACAGGCCTGTGCTGCGTGCCATGGCGTAGACGGAAACTCCCTGTCAGGCCTGTTTCCCAACCTGGCGGGGCAGAGTTGGCGGTATCTCTACATCCAGCTCAAGGACTTCAAGGAGGGACGAAGGACCAACGCCTTGATGACACCCATGGCCATGCCCTTGAGCAGGGAAGACATGATTGATATCGCCAACTACTTCGCCGGCCAGACGGCCAAGCCCTCCACGTTCAAGGCGGATGACACCAAGGTCAAGCTCGGCAAGGCCAAGGCCGATGAAACGCTTTGTGCGATGTGCCACTTGGGCGCCTTTGCCGGGCAGAACGAAATTCCCAAGGTGGCGGGGCAACAATACGATTACATCGTTCAGCAGTTGCGTGATTTCAAGGAACGCAAACGCACCAACGATGCGGGCAACATGACGAGCGTGTCACAAACCTTGAGCGATGCCGATATCGAAAACCTGGCGCACTACATCACCAGCCTGCGCTGAGCCCGCTGTAGTGGGTGGGTGTTGCCTGCACGGCCCGTAACAACTCGGCGGGGTAGTGTCGCAACAAAGACATGCTTTGCTCAGGACGGGCATCCAGCCAGGCGTCGTAATGGGTTTCTGGCAGGACCACGACGGCATGCTGGTCATCGGCCGGTTTGTGCAACAGGCGCATCAGCGGGTGATGAGCCGCATGGCGAGTGAGCACGGCAAAGCTGTGCACTTGCGCACCTTGCGGTGACTGCCAGACCGACCACAAGCCGGCCATCCCCATCGGCTCGCCGTCCGCGCGGGCAATGCGCGTGGGAATGGGCCTGCCACTGCGCCAGTCAGGCTCATAAAAAGCCTCAGCCGGAATGATGCAGTGCTGGCCCCGCTTCCAGGCATCGCGAAAGCTGGGTTGTGAGGCCGCGGCTTCACTGCGGGCGTGGTACGTTGTTTTGGCGATCCGGGTGTCCCGTGACCAGGATGGCACCAGTCCAAACAAACCCAAGAGCGCTTCCCGCTGGGGCGCAACACCATCGCCTGTGCTGGTAGGTGAATGGCGCCGAATAAAGGTGCCTTCGTAGCCGGGCCACATGTCGGTCTTGCCCATGTCACGGGGCGGGCTCACGCCAAACTGGCGCCTGTAGCGCTCCTGTTCCCTGATGCCCTGGTAATGACTGCACATGGCGAAATCGTAACCTGATCAATGAGGCACGAATGGTGATCAATTTTTTAAGGTGCATCGCATGACGCTCCTTGAGCGTGACAGCGTTTGGCACAGAGAAGCAATACAACGATGCGGGACAGTGGTTTGTGATCTCGCCTGGCAGTGTTACCGTGAACAAAAGCACCGGAGATATGACGGTTGAATGCAAAAAAGAAGGAAATCTCGCGGGTCAAGAAATGCTTGTGTCAAAAGCGAATGGCTCTGTGTGGGGCAACATCCTTGTCGGCAGAGTCAATGCATTGATTTGCGCGTCAGTCTTGATGCTTGTCACCTCGCAAGATATCAAGCAACCGTAAAGTGACATCGTGTACTTTCAACGGCACTGTGTTCGTTGCCGAACAGAACTTCTTGCGATTTGCAGTGATATTGATTGGCAGTGCGTGACCCCGAGCACGACGTTCGTCAAAGATGCATTTGGCGAGAGATGAAATGCAGAAAGGCTTCGAAATGGCTAAAACACGCAAAAATGCAAAACCCGACTCCAATCACGGCAAACTGCAAAAATGTCCTACGGGCATCAAAGGCTTTGATGAAATCACAGAGGGCGGACTACCGAAGAGCCGGATCACACTAATCAGTGGAGGAGCGGGCTCAGGAAAAACCCTTTTGGGAATTGATTTTCTGGTGAATGGCGTGATCCATTACAACGAGCGCGGAGTCTTCATGTCCTTTGAAGAAACCGAGGATGAAATTTATCAGGACGTTGCCTCTCTCAACCTGGATTTGCACGGCCTTGTTTTAAAAGATGAAATTCGCTTCGAACATGTTCTTTTGGACCGCAACGATATTCACGAAAAAGGCGAGTTCAATCTTGAAGGGCTGTTTATCCGCTTGGAGTTGGCTATTGACTCCATCGATGCCAAGCGCGTGGTGCTGGATTCCATTGAGTCATTGTTCGCAGGCATTACGGATGCAGGCGTTCTTCGCCTGGAGATCAAGCGGCTTTTCCGGTGGCTCAAGCAGAAAGAGGTTACGGCCGTCATCACCGGCGAGCAAGGGCAAAACTCATTTACCCGCCACGGTCTTGAGGAGTACATTTCCGACTGCATCATTCTTCTGGACAACAGGGTCCGGCAACAAGTTTCAACCCGCAGAATTCGCGTTATTAAGTACCGCGGCTCAAACCATGGGACCAACGAATACCCTTTTGTGATTGATAAAAACGGGCTTTCCGTCATTCCTATTACTTCGACAGGACTGGACCATCCTGGTACCGCCGAGAAAGTGTCAACAGGCATTGCGTCCCTGGATAAGCTGTTTGCGGGTGGGGGCTACACCAGAGGCAGCACCGTACTCATTTCAGGTACCGCAGGCACGGGCAAAACCAGCCTTGCGGCGGCTTTCACAGTAGAAAGTTGCAAACGTGGCGAACGGTGTCTTTACTTGTCTTACGAAGAATCTCCTGGGCAACTCATTCAAAATATGCGTTCCGTAGGTTTTGATCTGGAAAGGTGGTCAAAAAAAGGACTTTTGAAAATTGTTTCCACCAGGCCTGCTTTTTTTGGTCTGGAGACGCATTTACTCGACTTATACAAAATCCTTGCAGACTTCAAACCAACAGCGGTTGTTATAGATCCCCTGACAAGTCTCATTGGGCAGGCCGACACATCGGAAATCCAGTCCATGCTGACCCGCATGATTGACGCCTTGAAGTCCCAAGGAATCACCGGCGTTTTCACGAGTCTCGTCTCTTCAACGGCCCAAAACGACACCAGTGGTGAAATCGGGGTCTCGTCTTTGATTGACACCTGGATCGTCGTTAGGGAACTAGAAGAAAATGAGGGCAGAAGGCGGACGCGTGGCCTTTACATCGTCAAGTCTCGTGGCACGGGACATTCAAGTGATGTTCAAAAAATGATTGTTAGTGACGATGGAGTTCATCTGCTACCCATGGAGGACGAGGCGACCGCAGGCCCAGATCAGAAAAAGAAAGTCGGCAAAAGTATCAGTGCCAGAAAAAATATAGGTGTTTAACTAATCGACTGACGTCAGGCATATGAGGAAATCTCTTCCTAACTTCGTTGTTGGCATTGGCGGCTCAGCCGGAGGCCTCAACGCCTATAAGGCGTTCTTTGATGCTCTGGCATCCAACACAGGTATGGCATTTGCAGTTATTTCCCATATCCACCCTGCCGCCCATAGTCAATTGGCAAAAATTCTGTCGCGCCATACAAAGATGACTGTAGTGCTTGCCGCATCTGGTATGAAGATACTGGCCAATCAGGTCTATGTGGTTCCTGGCAATGCAGATCTTTTAATTGAGATTGATGTCCTGAAAGTCGTCTCCCCGCGAACATGTAGGAACGCCCAGGTAGATTTATTTTTTACATCGCTCGCAACAGCCATGGGCGAGCGCGCGGTCGGCATTGTTTTTTCTGGCTACGACGGTGACGGTGCCGAAGGCTGCAAACGTATCAAGGCAGTAGGGGGAACAACCTTTACTCAAGACGCTTCTGCCGAAGTAAGCGGCATGCCTCTCAGCGCTCAGGCTACTGGATGTGTTGACTTCGTGCTGTCACCCGACAAAATTCCGGCTGAACTGGATAAATTGATAATCAGAGTTTTTGGGGGTGGAATCGGTGTTGTCACGCCACATTGACGCCTTGGAGCCAACGTTCACCCGCCATGGCTATCGCACCGAGGATCTGGTCGAACTGTTCGATGCCAAAGCGACGGAGATCAAGGCCATGTTCAACAACACGCCAGAGTCGGCAAAGCCGCTGATTGCAAGTCCGACCGGTTTCAAACGCGAGTCACTACACCTGGAGAAGCTGCGGTAGACCTCATTTTTCTCCGCATTGTCGTCTTGGCTTTACTTCAGGATGTCACCAATGCAGAGGTATTTGACCTCCACGTAGTCATCCATGCCCAGGTGTGAACCTTCACGCCCCAGACCCGACTGTTTGACGCCGCCAAACGGCACATGTTCGGTGGCCAGAATGCCGACGTTGATGCCCACCATGCCGTATTCCAGCGCCTCGCTCACCCGGAAGATGCGGCCCACATCGCGGCTGTAGAAGTAGCTGGCCAGACCAAACTCGGTGTTGTTGGCTGCGTCGATAGCTTCCTGCTCGGTCTTGAAACGGAACACGGGGGCAAACGGGCCAAATGTTTCTTCTTTTGCGCACAACATGTTCGCCGTTGCGTCCGAGATCACCGTGGGTTCAAAAAACTGGCCGGTCATTTTGCTGCCACCGGCTGTGATCTTGCCGCCTTTGGCCACGGCGTCAGCCACATGGCGGCTGACCTTGTCCACCGCGGCGTCTTCAATCAGCGGGCCCTGCATGACGCCGTCCTCGAAACCGTTGCCAACTTTCAGTGCCTTGACCTTGGCCGAGAACTTGGTCACAAATTGGTCGTACACGTCTTCCTGCACATAAAACCGGTTGGCGCAGACGCAGGTCTGGCCCGCATTGCGGTATTTGCTGAGCATGGCTCCCTCAACGGCGGAGTCAATGTCAGCATCGTCAAACACGATGAAGGGCGCATTGCCCCCCAACTCCAGCGACATTTTCTTGACGGTGGGTGCGCTTTGGGCCATCAGGATGCGACCCACTTCAGTGGACCCGGTAAAGCTGATGTGGCGCACCACATCGCTGGCACAGATGACTTTTCCGACGGCGATCGAGTTGTTGCCATCGGCTGTGATCATATTGAGAACACCGGCTGGAATGCCCGCGCGCAAGGCCAATTCGGCGGCGGCCAGGGCGGTGAGTGGCGTCAGTTCGGCGGGTTTGATGATGACGGTGCAACCGGCGGCCAGTGCCGGGGCCACCTTGCGGGTGATCATGGCCAGCGGAAAATTCCACGGCGTGATGGCGGCGCATACGCCGATGGGCTGCTTGATCACCATCAGGCGGCGGTTGTTGTCAAACTGGGGCAGCGTCTCGCCGTTGACGCGCTTGGCTTCTTCCGCAAACCATTCCACAAAACTCGCGCCATAGGCGACTTCGCCTTTGGCTTCGGCAAAGGGCTTGCCTTGTTCGGCGGTCATGATGCGGCCCAGGTCTTCCTGGTTGGCCATCAGCAGGTCAAACCATTTGCGCAAAATGATGCTGCGCTCTTTGGCGGTCTTGGTACGCCAGGCCGGCCACGCGGCGTTGGCGGCGGCAATGGCGGTTTCTGCGTCTGCGGGGCCCAGGTTGGCCACATCGGCCAGCTTGTGGCCGTTGGAGGGGTCAAGAATGTCAAATCGGCTGCTGCCCGCAACCCACTGGCCGTTGATCAGTGCATCGGTTTTCAGCAGGCTGGGGTCGTTGAGCAGGGCGAGCGGGGATGTTTTCATGTCCATGGCGGTCATTCTGTTGGATGGGTTTGGAGGTCTGAAGCAAGTCAGTGAGGGTAGCTGGTTTTCGAATTTTTCGCATGCATTGCCGTGACAGGTGCTCGCTGCTTACCGGCGTGTGACACCGGGCAAGATGCACAACATTTCGTACAGCAGGTTGGCGCCGAGCAGCGCGGTATTGCCTGACAGATCGTAGGGCGGGGAGACCTCCACGAGATCGGCCCCGACAATGTTCAAGCCGTAACAGCCGCGAATAATTTCCAGAGCCTGGGGGACCGTCAGCCCACCAATTTCAGGGGTTCCGGTGCCGCCTGCAAATGAGGGATCGATGCCGTCAATGTCAAAGCTCAGGTAGCACGGTGTGTCGCCAATCTGTGTCCGGATTCGGGTCATCAGGGGCGCGAGTGACTGGTACCAGACTTCATGCGCTTGCACGATCGTGAAGCCCCGGGAGCGCGGCCAGTCAAAGTCGTCAGACGCATAGCCCGTACCACGCAAGCCGATTTGAAAGACCTTGTTGCAGGCCAGCAGTTTTTCTTCAACGGCGCGGCGAAACGGCGTGCCATGCGCAATGGACTCGCCAAACATGTCTTCATTGACGTCGGCATGGGCATCCACGTGGATCATGGCCACAGGGCCATGTTTGGCCGCGATGGCGCGCAGGATGGGCAGGGCGATGGTGTGGTCGCCGCCGATGGTGAGTGGGGTGCAGTTGGCGCGCAGCACGTCGTCGTAAAACGTGGTGATGATCGGCAACGACTTGGCCAGCGAATAGGTGTTGATGGCCACATCGCCCAGGTCAGCGACCTGCAGGGTGTCGAAAGGCGCGGCGCCCGTGGCCATGTTGTAGGGGCGAATCAGGGCCGATTCAGCGCGAATCTGGCGTGGGCCAAAACGCGCGCCTGGTCGGTGTGAGGTTCCAATATCCAGCGGCACGCCGATGAACGCGGCGTCCAGGCCTTGTGCCGAAGTGACCACAGGCAGGCGCATCATGCTGGCGATACCACCAAAACGGGGCATTGCGTTGCCCGACAAAGGCTGGTTTTTCAACGCCTTCTCCCGCGCAGCCATTCGAGCCCCAGCATCAATGTGGTGGTGAAAATGATCAGCAGGGTGGCGACGGCGGCAATGGTGGGCGTGATGTTCTCCCGGATGCCGGTGAACATCTGGCGCGGCAAGGTCACCTGGGTCGGACCGGCAATGAAGAGCGTCACGACGACTTCGTCAAACGAGGTGGCGAAGGCAAACAAGGCGCCGGAGATGACCCCCGGCGCAATGATGGGCAGTGTGATGCGGAAAAAGGTTTCTGTCGGGTTGGCGCCCAGACTCAAGCTGGCTCGAACCAGGTTGTGGTTAAAGCCTTGCAGTGTGGCCAGCACGGTGGTCAGGACAAACGGCGCGCCAAGGGCTGCGTGAACCAGCACCAAACCGGTGTAGGTATCAGCGAGCCCGATTTTGGCGAAGAATAGATAGGTGCTGACACCCACCACCACGATGGGCACCACCATCGGCGCGATCAGCAGGCTCATCAGCAAGCCTTTGCCAAAGAACTGAACGCGTGCCAGCCCCACCGCTGCCAGGGTGCCCAACACCGTGGCCAGCAAGGTGGCCAAAGGGGCCACGATGAAGCTGTTGCGGGTGGCACGGCCCCAGTCGTCAGAGCTGAATAAATTGTCATACCACTGCAAGGACCAGCCCGGTATGGGATATGACAGGAACGAACTGGAGCTGAACGAGAGGGGAATGATGACCAAAATCGGCAACAGCAAAAACAGCAGCACACCAATACCCAGCACGCGCAGGGCATACCAGCCGACTTTGTCGGCAAGCGTCGAGTAGGCGGGGAAGATGGGGAGGGAGAAAAAGTTCATCAAGCTCATCCCATGCTCAGTTCAGACTTCACCACACGCCGGTACAGCGCATACAGCACGAGGGTGGCGGTCAGCAGGACGGCGCCCAGCGCACAGGCCATGCCCCAGTTGACGTTGACATTGGTGTACTGCGCAATGTAGTAGCTCAGCATTTGGTCATCCGGTCCGCCGAGCAGCGCGGGGGTGACGTAGTAGCCAATACTCAAGATAAACACCAGCAGGCCGCCAGCACCGACACCTGGGTAGGTTTGCGGCACATACACCCTGAAGAATGCAGCCAGGGGTGAACTGCCCAGCGACACGGCCGCACGCAAATAGGTCGTTGGCACTGATTTCATGACGCTGTACAAAGGCAGGATCATGAACGGTAGCAGGATGTGCACCATCGCGATGATCACGCCCAGCCGGTTGAAAAGAAGTGGCAGCGGTTCATCGAAAAGCCCGATGCCCATCAAAGCCCGGTTCACTAGGCCGTTGGATTGGAGCAAGACGATCCAGGCCGCTGAGCGCACCAGAATCGAGGTCCAGAACGGCACCAGCACCAGAATCATCAGCATGTTGGCTTTGCGGGCCGACAGCGTGGACAACCAGTAAGCCAGGGGATAACCCAGTAACAGGCAAAATAAAGTGACGACCGCACTGATCTTGAAAGTGCGCACCAGAATCTTTCGGAAAGCCGCTGAGTCAGCATCAACTTGCTCAATATGGCCTTGCACGTCTCGCTTCAGGTCGAGCGCGGTCAAAAGGTAGTCCGGCGTCCAGCGCGACCCGTTCTTGGCAATGGCTTGCCAGTAGTCCAGCTCGGCCCAGCGGACATCCAGCGCCAGCATGCGGTCTTTCACCTGGGGCGGCGTCATACCGCTCTCCAGTGGCAGTGCACGATAGGTCGTCATGATCAGGGAGCGAGCGCCGCTGACCTCGCTGTTGAGGCGGCGTGCCAGTGCGCCAGCGTCCGACTGCTCTTTGATGGCAGACAAGTCTTCAATCATGGCCGCGTAGGCCGCGTCTGGCGGTGCCGTGGTGCGGTTCCAGGAGGAAAGCGCCTGAACCGTTCGGCTCAAGGTACTGGCCACTTCGGGGTTCTCTACGGCACGTACCAGCAAGGCACCAATGGGCACCAGAAACGTCACCAACAGAAACAGCAGCAGGGGCAGTGTCAGCGAGATTGCGAAAGCACGTTTGCGGCGCTCAGCGCGCCGCAGTTGGCGCGTCAAGTCACCGTTTGCCAAAGTCATGGTCTGTGCCATCGCAATCCTTCTTTTTCTACTAGGCTAGATTTACTGGGCCGCCCAAGCGGCAAAACGCTTTTCAAGCGCTTCGCCCTGGTCTGCCCAGAAGCTCACGTTGAACTGCAATGCGGTCTTGGAGTTGGCAGCCGAAGTAGGCAGATCGCCCAGCACTTTGGCGTCGAGCTTGGCCAACGCCTTGGTGTTGGTGGGACCGTAGGAGATGTTCTTGGCGTACTCAGCCTGTGCGTCCGCACTGCTGGCCATCGCGATGTATTTCATCGCTACATCCTTGTTGGGAGATCCTTTGGGGATGACCCAGAAGTCGAGGTCATAAATGCCACCGGTCCAGGTAATCTTGAGGTTTTTTCCCTCGCGCTGGGCTGCGTCAATACGGCCGTTGTAGGCAGTGGTCATGACCACATCGCCCGCTACCAGAAACTGGGGCGGCTGCGCACCTGCTTCCCACCATTGGATGTTGGGCTTGAGTTCGGTCAGCTTCTTGAAGGCGCGCTCGGCACCTTCCTTGGTGGCCAGGACCTTGTACACATCTTGCACAGCCACGCCGTCGGCCATCAGGGCGAACTCAACGTTGTAGCGGGCGCCTTTGCGCATGGCGCGTTTGCCCGGGAATTTCTTGGTGTCCCAGAAGTCGCCCCAGGTGACGGGTGCAGTTTTCAGCTTGTCAGCGTTATAGGCCATGACGGTGGACCAGACAAAAGTGCCCACGCCGCACTCGTGGACAGCCGCGGGCGTGAAGTCAGCTTTGTTGCCAATCTTGCTGAAGTCCATTTTTTCGAATAGACCTTCGTCGCATCCGCGGGCCACGTCCGGGGACTCAACCTCCACCACATCCCAGCTTACTTTTTTGGCTTCTACCATGGCCTTGATCTTGGCTTGCTCGCCGTTGTACTCAACGCCGACAATCTTGGTGCCCGTGCTTTTCTCGAAGGGTTCGAAGTACGCTTTCTTCTGGGCGTTGCCGTTGGCGCCACCGAAATTCACGACCGTAATTTGGGTCTGGGCATAGCTTGCAAATGAGGCGATGACCGCAACAGCCGCCACGATAGGTTTGAGTTTCATCGACGAGGTCCTTCTGGATGGGTAATAAATCAAGGAATCAAAGTTTGCAATCGGATCAAAGATAGATCCGGAGGTGCTCGGGGGGCAAATGCAGCCAGGCGGTTTGTCCGGGCTGGGGGATGGCATGTGCGGATAAGGGAATCTTGACGGTGGCATCCACCTGGTCTTTGAGCGTGCAACGCAGCCGCAGGTGATCACCAAAATAGATGACGTCGGCCACGCGAGTCTCGATGCAATTGCTGCCGGGCTTTGTGTCCGCCAGGTGCACCAAAATGCGTTCCGGCCGGATACAGGCCTGTACGGTGTTGGTGCTTGCAGCTGCATTGACATTCAAACCCGTCAGCACGGTACCGCAAGGCAAATGCACGTCGCACTGGGTGCCGTTCACTGCAGAAACACGGCCGTCAAAGACCGTGTTGTCACCGACAAAGCCGGCCACAAAGCGGTTGACCGGGGTTTCATACAACTGGGTCACCACATCGATTTGCTGGATGGCACCGTCATTGAAAACCGCCACGCGGTCTGACATGGTCAGTGCCTCCGACTGGTCGTGTGTGACATACACAAACGTCAGCCCAAGCTGGCGGTGCAGGGCCTTGAGTTCAATCTGCATGTGCTCGCGCAGTTGCTTGTCCAGCGCGCCCAGGGGCTCGTCCATCAAGACCAGCTGGGGGTTGAACACCAGCGCGCGGGCCAGCGCTACACGTTGTTGCTGGCCGCCCGAGAGCTGTCCCGGAAACCGATCGCCCATGCCACCCATTTGAACCATGTCCAGCGCGCGTTTGGCCTTGGCTTCCCGGTCTGATTTGCCGAGTTTTCGAACGGTCAACGGGTAGGCCACGTTGTCGGCCACGGTCATGTGTGGAAACAGTGCGTAATTCTGGAACACCATCCCGAAGTTGCGCTTGTGGGGCGGTGTTTTCGTGATGGGTTTGCCCGCCAGGAAAATTTCGCCGGCGGTTGGCGACTCAAACCCTGCCAGCATCATGAGGGTGGTGGTTTTGCCGGAGCCCGAAGGCCCTAGCAATGAGAGAAATTCCCCGCCTTGAATCTCGAGGTTGAGGTCGCGAACCACGAGCGTTTTCCCGTCGTAGGTTTTCTGAACTCCCGCAAACTTCACAAGTTCTTTGGATGACATGTTGGGCAGGGTTCTTTCGGTGTTCAATTCAGGTCAAAATAAATGGGACTAATTTACAGATTGCAATAAATATGCCTGATTTTGTCCCAAGGAAGTCAAACGGCCTGAATGGCGGTCAGCGAGGCGTCGATGATGGCCAGACCTTCATCCACAATGGCGTCACTGGCGGTCAATGGCACCAGGATGCGAATGACATTGCCGTAAGTGCCGCATGACAGCAGGATGAGCCCGCGTTGCGTGGCTTCCACGCACAGGCGTTTGGCCAGATCGGCGTCAGGTTGTTTCAGATCGCCACCCTTGCACAGTTCGATCGCCACCATGGCACCAATACCGCGCACATCGGCAATGCAGGTGTTTTTGCTTGCCATGGTTTTGAGGCTGGCAATCAGCCGTGCGCCGAGCTGGCGGCTGCGTTCCAGCAGGTTTTCTTTTTCGAAAACATCCAGCACGGCCAAGGCTGCGGCGCATGACAGGGGACTGCCTGCGTAGGTGCCGCCCAGGCCGCCCGGCGCCGGTGCATCCATCACGTCGGCGCGACCGACCACCGCAGAGATCGGGAAGCCACCGGCCATGGACTTGGCCATCGTGATCATGTCGGGCGCTACACCGCTTTGTTCCACCGCAAACCAGGTCCCGGTGCGACCTGCCCCCGTCTGGATTTCGTCGGCAATCAGCAGGATGCCGTGTTGGTCGCACAAAGCGCGCAGGCGTTGCAGGAACTCTTTCGGTGCCACGTTGAAACCGCCTTCACCTTGTACCGGCTCGACGATGATGGCCGCCACGCGGCTGGCTTCCACGTCGTTCTTGAAGATGGATTCCACCGAAGCGATAGAGTCACCAATGCTCACACCGTGCAGTTCATCGGGAAACTGTGCATGAAAAATCTCGGCAGGAAAAGGCCCGAAGCCGGTCTTGTAAGGGGCTACCTTGCCCGTCAAACCCAATGTGAGCAAGGTGCGGCCGTGGTAGCCGCTGGTAAATGCAATCACGGCGGCCCGCTTGGTGTAAGAGCGGGCAATCTTGATGGCGTTCTCTACGGCTTCGGAGCCGGTGGTCAGAAACAGGGTCTTCTTGGCAAAGTCACCGGGTGCCAGTGCATTGATGCGCTCGGCCAATTCCACATAAGGCTCATACGCCAGAACCTGAAAACAGGTATGGGTGTAGAGATCAAGTTGTGCCTTGACGGCCGCAATGATCGCCGGGTGACGGTGTCCGGTATTGAGCACCGCAATGCCACCCGCGAAGTCGACGTAGCGCTTGCCTTCGACATCCCAGACTTCGGCATTTTCGCCGCGTGCAATGAAAACTTCGTGGCTTTGGCCGACTCCACGGGGGATCGCGGCTTGACGACGGGCCATGAGGGAAGCATTTTTCAGGTGAGGTTCGCGTTGCATATCACTCCAGAAGGTCATTGAGGCGGTTAGGAAACTCCCGTGAATGTAGAACCTGACTGCGACGGCTACCATATACAGATGACATCCTTTTGAGGATGCACTGTGCAGTAAACGGCACCTATACAGACAAACCCTTGGCTTTCTTCATGTTTTCTCTCAATCCCCAGAGTTCGACGCCGCTGGTCCAGCAGATCGTCGAGGGCTTTCGCCTGATGATTCAGGACGGTTCGCTGCGACCGGGTTCCAAAGCGCCGTCCATCCGCCAATTTGCCCATGCCCACGAGGTCAGTGTGTTCACGGTGGTGGACGCCTATGACCGTCTGGTGGCGCAGGGCTACTTCGCCTCACGACCCCATTCGGGATTTTTTGTGAAACACCGGCCCGTCTCGGCTACCGAGGTGCCCGGTCATGGCCCCAATTTCAGCTTTGACTCGATGTGGTACCTGCGCCGGATTTTCGAAAACCGTGCGTTGCGCATGAAACCCGGCTGCGGCTGGATGCCCAGCGACTGGCTGTTCCAGGAGGGGGTGCGCCGCAGCCTGCGCAGTCTGGCTGCGGACAACGTGGATTTGGGGGGCTATGGTGAGCCCAAGGGTTATCCGCCGCTGCGCCAGTTGGTGCGCGACCTGCTGGCCGAGCAGGAGATTGCCGTGACCTCCGAGCAGGTGCTGCTGACCCACGGCTCCAGCCAGGCCATGGACCTGGTCGCCCGGCGTCTGGTGCGACCAGGTGACGCTGTGCTGGTGGACGACCCCGGTTACCCCAATCTGCTGTTTTCGTTGCGATTTCTGGGGGCTCGCCTGATTGGTGTGCCACGTACCCCGGCCGGGTATGACCTGGTGGCGCTGGAGCGCCTGATTCTGGAGCACCAGCCCAAGGTCTTTTTCACCCAGCCCCGGCTGCAAAGCCCGACTGGCTCCATAGCGCAACTGGCCCATCTGCACCGGGTCATGCAGTTGGCGGACAAGCATGATTTTTTGGTGGTTGAAAATGATATTTACGCGGATCTGGACCCCGAGCCCAGGCCCTCGCTGGCCAGTCTGGACCAGTTGAACCGGGTGATCTACATCAGCAGTTTTTCAAAAACCATTTCACCCAATATCCGGGTCGGGTATCTGGCCACCAACCCCGACTTGCTGGAAGATCTGGCCCAGCTCAAGATGATTTCCGGGCTGACGTCCTCCGAATTCAGCGAACGCCTGGCTTATGGGGCCTTGATCGACGGGCGGTGGAGAAAGCACATCAAGAGCCTGCGTGAGCGTCTGGCCAAGGCGCATGAAATGGCAGCCCATGCGTTGCTGAAAATAGGGTTCGAGATTTTTTTCGAACCCAAGGCGGGCATTTTCCTGTGGGCCAAACACCCGGACATCCCCAATGCTGCGGAACTGGCCTACAAGGCCGCCGAGCAGGACATCTTACTGGGCCCCGGGCATCTCTTCAGCCCGGATCTGCAGCCCAGCCCCTGGTTACGTTTCAATGTGGCGTTTTGCGACGACCCGGCCGTGTTCGCTTTTCTGGAGAGCCAGCGGATGGCCAAGTCCGGCTGAGTGGCCAGCCCCGACTATGAACGCTTTTAAAGGGCTGGAATACGCAGTTTCTGGCCTGGGTAAATTTTGTCAGGGTGGCTCAGCATGGGCTTGTTGGCTTCAAAAATAGCCATGTACTTGCCAGCGTTGCCATAGTATTCCTTGGCAATACCCGACAAGGTGTCGCCGCGCACCACGTCGTGGAACCGGGACTCGCTGGCCGCCTCGGTCACGGCCAGCATGTTGTCCACGCTGGATACACCGCTGACGTTGCCGCAGCACAGGGCTGCTTTTTCGCTGGCATCCTGGGTGGGTGCGCTGCCTTGCAGGGTGACGTTGCCGCTGGCACCGTCAAAGGCCACATTCAAACCCTCGATGCCCAGGTTTTGTGCTTCGATATAGGTACCGATGGCCGAGGCGGCGGAGGCATTGAGCTCGTCCAGCTTGGCTTTGGCAGAGTTGTCCGTGGCGGCGGTGGCCGCAGCAGCTTCTACCTCTTTGTGGCCAAACAGTTTTTCGCCAGCTTCCTTGATAAAGCTAAACATGCCCATGAGAACACCCCTTAAGTAGTTTGTGGTTACAGAATTTGACCCAAGTGACTCTACTCCAATGCCATGACAAGTCGTCGTGTTCGTCACCCTCGCAGGCGCTCGTGCAGTGAACTATTACGCAGTCTTCTGAAAACAGGGGCGGTCGTAGAATTCAGCGATAACGTTGTCCCGGGCTCACAAAGCCCGGAAAGTGGCTTTTTATAGGTTGAGCCTCATGATCAAGTCCATGCCGGACCTGTTGCTGGGAACCGAGTCCAAACAGCGTTTGCGTCTCATGCGCACGCTGGGTGCCAGTGGTGTTTTTTTGATTTGTCTGGTGATTCAATTTGCCGCCGTGGTGGGCGGTAAGGCAGAGTTGTCAGCGGCGCCGCTGTCGCCAGCTTGGCTGGCTGTCGGTTGCTTCCCTGGCGGTTGTGATGCTGGCTTGTTCGCATCGGTGGCCAGAGACATTTGACCCCACGACTGAGGCATTTAATTTTGTGCTCAGTGCGATTGTGCTGCCGGCGATTTCTTTTTTGGCTGGCGAGCTGAGTGCACTGCGCCACCAGTTGCAAACGCAGAAGAAGGAACTTCGCGATGTGTTGGAGAAAGTTCGGCAATTGGCCTCGCATGACGAACTCACCGGGTTGCCAAACCGGCGCCAGGCTTTGGAGGTATTTGCGCAGGAGGACCGCAAAGCCCACCGCCAGCAAGCCACGTTGTGTGTTTGCATCATTGACATCGATCACTTCAAACACATCAACGACACGCGAGGTCATCAGGCCGGAGATGATGCTTTGCGCATGTTTTCAAATATCCTGAGCACGCCGCTTCGCGCGGGAGACATGCTGGCGCGCTGGGGTGGCGAAGAGTTCATGTTGCTGTTGCCATCGACCTCGGTCGACGAGGCCATTCACGTCGTCGAGCGCCTGCGCCAGTGTTGCGCCGACCCGAAAAACTGGTCTCAACATCCCGAGTTGCAGGTGACCTTTTCGGCCGGTCTGTCCGCCCATGTGCTGGCCGAATCCACTGACCTGGCCGTGGCGCGAGCCGATGCGGCACTGTACGAAGCCAAAAAAACGGGTCGCAATCGTCTGGTTGTTGCCTAGTCTGGTCAATCAGGGCCCCATGCCTGGATGGCGAGGAACAATTAGCGTCGATACAGTGCCGCTATTTCGGCGGCAAAGTGCGTCGCCAGGTTGTTGCGCTTGATTTTGAGCGTGGGTGTCAGCAGCGTGTTCTCAGGGGTCCACGGGATCGAGGTCAGGTGCACGGCCCGGGGCTGTGCGTAGTGCGGAAAGCCACGGGTCAGCAAGCTGATGTGTGCCAGTACCGCAGCCCGGGCTTCGCTGTTCTCCAGACTGCCCGGCAGCAAAGGGTCGAGTTTCAAGCGGGTGGCCAGTCGCAACCACTGAGCCCAGTTGAGGACCACGACGCAGGCAATGAAGGGACGGTTGTCGCCGAACACGTAGGCCTGCTCGAACAAGGGGTCCCCGGTGATGCTCAACTCCAGGTCAGCGGGGGCAATTTTTTCGCCCGTGGAGGTGACGATGATCTCCTTGATCCGGCCCAGAATACGCACGCGCCCGTTTTCAATAGCTGCCTGGTCACCGGTGCGAAGCCAGCCATCGACAAAAGCAAGTGCGGTGTCATCGTCACGCTTCCAGTAACCGCGCATGACGCCGGGGCCGCGCACCAGCAGTTCCTGGTTGTCGCCGATGCGCAGTGCCACGCCCGTCAGGGGGCGTCCCACGGTGTCCGGGTTGTTGTCGTCCGGCGCATTGGCCGTCACGATCGGGGATGTCTCGGTCATGCCATAGCCCTGCACAATGGGCAGACCCAGCCCGAGGAAGCTGCGCGCGATGGGCTGCGACAAAGGCGCGCCGCCGCTGACCGCCACGCGCAGGCGGCCGCCAAACTGAAGCAGCATGCGCTGGGCGACAAGCGGTTCCAGCACTTGCCAGGCCAACTCATCGAACACCTTCAGACCCCGCTTCGGGACAGGCAGTCCTTGCTGGCGGCAGAAACGGCGCCACCCAACAGTCTCTGCCATGTTGAAGAGGCGTGCCCGCAGAGGGGCGCCCGCCAGCACTTCCTGCAGTTTGTCATGCACCCGCTCGTAGATGCGGGGCACAGACACCAGGATGGTCGGTCGCACGGTTTTGAGATCGTCGGCCAAGAGCGCCACTGAACGCGCAAAGGCGACACAGCAACCCGCCGCGATGGGCAGGTAATAGCCGGCAGTGCGCTCAAAGGTGTGTGACAGTGGCAGGAAAGACAGGAATATGTCGCTGGCCAGTGGCGCGACCCGGTCGAGTGTGGCGTCCACATTGGACACCACGTTGCCGTGCGTGAGCATGACTCCTTTGGGTTTGCCCGTGGTGCCTGAGGTGTAGACCAGCGCAGCGAGTTCGTCTTCGGCAGGTGGCGTCCGCGTTGTCGGGGCTGAGTTCAAGCCACCTTCAGCGGATGCCAGCCAGTTGCTGAGGGAGCGCACACGCGGGATCTCAAGCGCGTCGGAATTCTCTGGTTCATGGCGCACCACCACGACCTCACGCAAATGGGGTAGAACCCTGCCCGCTGACGCAATGGCTTGCCACTGCTTGTCAGACGCGGTAACCAGCATCGCGGCTTCGCTGTCGTCCAGGATGTAAGCAATGCTCTCGGGGTTGTCAATGGCATGCAGCGGCACCGGGACACAGGCCAGGGCAAGGGCCGCCTGGTCGATGCAGATGGCATCCAGACCATTGGGCAGCAGAATGGCAATGCGTGCGCCGCGGGGCAAGTCCAGCCGGACCAGGGCCTGCGTACAGTGCTTGACCAACTCACCCGCCTCGGCCCAGCTGGTGCTGATCCAAACCGCTGTTTGCGGGTTGAACTGACGATAGGCCTCGGCTTGCGAGGTTTGGGCTACACGCCAGGAAAATAGCTGTGCAAGCGTTCGAATGCCATCAGGCAGGGTGCGCTTGGGGTTCGAAATCATCGGCCCATGGTAGGCCGATGGCGGCTGGCCGAATTGATGAAAGTCATCTTTTGCAACGGCAGGTCAGGGCTGGTCCACACCCAGAAAATCAGCCAGCGCAGCCGTCGTCATGGCGCCCGTGTTGGTCACGAGCTGCCCCGTACGCAGGTTTTTGGCGAGGATGTAAGGTACCGACTCCACGGCCATGCTGTTAAACAGGACCGTATTTTTCTTGATGGCTTGCTCCAGTTCAGCCGGGGCGCTGGCCGAGGCTGCGGTGCCGCCGGTGCCGGCCAGAATCGATTTCTCATGCTCGGTCATGGCTTGCGCGGGATTGGCGGCTGACAGCAAGGCTGCCCCTTGAGGCGCGCTCTTGGCGTTGATGAACGCCACCGGGACCCACACGAACTTCACCTTCTTTTGCAGCGGCACCGATGCCTCCCACAATTGGCCGCAGTGGGGGCACTGGGGATCGAACATCACGTACACGGTATTGGCACTCATCAGCGCGCCTACCGCAAAGCCCTTGCCCTGGGCGGCCACAGCTTCCATGGGTTGAGCCGGCTTGCTGACGGCCGCGGTGTCCGTGGCGGGTTTTTCGGTAGACGCGTCTTTGGAGCAGCCTGTCATGAACACGGACAGCGCGACGACGAGGGGCGCGGCAAGTGGGGTGAGATTCATGTTGATTCCTTTTCTTGGGGACGATTCAGGCCGCTATTGTGGCAACCACAGATCATGGCGTGGTCTCGCGCTTGCTGCGCCGCCAGAAATAGCCCATCAGCGGTTTGACGCTGACGCCGTGCAGCAGGATGGACAGGGTCACCACAATCAGCGTCAGCTGGATCAATTGCAGTGCCAGCGATTCCTCCAGACCGTGCTGTATTGCGTACATCAGGTAATACAGCGAGCCAATGCCGCGCACGCCAAACCAGCCCGTCATGCCGCGTATGCGCCAGGTGGTGCGCGTGCCCATGAGGCCCATCAGCACGCTGATCGGGCGCGCCACCATGAACAAAAACAGGGCCAGCCAGACCGCCTGCCAGTTCCATGAGTTGATGAAAAGGGTGCCGCCTACCAGCAAGATCATCACGACTTCAGACAGGCGCTCCAGATGTTCCTTGAACACCAGCGAGCCTTCGCTTACGGTGTGCAGGGGCTCGGCGTCTGCGGCGGCATCGCGCAGGCCTTGGGCAGACTGAGAAAGTTTCAGCTCCGTCTGGCGCAGCGACACGGCGGCAAAAAACACGGCCAAAAACCCCCAGGCGTTGACCATCACGCTGAGGCCATACACAAGCCCGATCAACCCGAGGCCGAGAAAGTCGTCCATCAGTTCGTGCTTGTGGGGCTCCCGGCGCAGCGTCCATCCGACACGGGCCAGCGCAACACCGGCGGCGATGCCAATGGCAATGGCGCCCACGGTGGCCCACACCACGTCGACGAAAATCCAGCGCAACCCTGAGTCGCCCAGGTCATGCAGACCCAGCAAACCCAAGCCCAGCATGACAAAGGGGAACGCACTGCCATCGTTCATGCCGGCCTCACAGGTCAGGGTAAAGCGCAGGTGGTCCCGGTCGCCGGGGTGGCGAATTTGTACATCGGTGGCCAGCACCGGGTCGGTAGGGGCCACGATGGCGCCCAACAACACGCCAGCCCCCAGCGGAAGGCCCAGCACGTAGTAGGCAAAGGCCGCGACCATGCCCACCGTGACCGTCATGGACACGGTAGCCAGCAGAATGGGCGCCTGCCAGCGCGCGAAAGTGAAGGGTACCGGCATCTTCACACCGGCAGAAAACAGGGAAATCAGAACCGCCACCTCGGTCAGGGCTTCCAGCAGTGCAGATTCCTTGAGCGGATTGAAGTGAAAGACATTGAGCACGCTGGGACCCACCAGGATGCCCACGGCCAGGTAGATGATGGCGGCGGTCACGACTGAGTGTTTGAGAACGGTCGTTGTCAGCCCCCGCACCATCAACAGTCCTCCCACCAGCAGGAACCATTGCGCGTTAGACATGAAGGAGTGTCACAGACATGGCGGGCAGTTTAGTCCGGTAAGTTTGATGATAAACGTCAGCCAACGTAAACGGCCCCTTGTCCTACAACCTGTCGCCCCATGCGGGCGAATAATGAGCCATGCAAATCCAAATCAATACCGACCATCACATTGAAGGTCACGAGGCGCTGGCCGCTTGGGCTACCAGTGAAGTAAGCAACGCCTTGATTCACCACAAGGGGCACATCACGCGGGTTGAGATGCACCTGAGTGATGACAACGGGCACAAGACCGGCCCAACCGACAAACGCTGTGTGATGGAAGCCCGCATTGAAGGTCGCCAGCCACTGGCTGTGACCCACCATGCCGGTACCCTTTATCAGGCTATCACGGGCGCGGCGGACAAGCTGAACCGCTTGATTGAAAGCACGCTGGGGCGCGTTGGCCGGATGACCGCTGCGCCAGACCCTGTTGCCTCTGACGACGCGGACTCCTGATCGAGGCACGTTTACTTACAAGAAACTGGTGTTAGTGCGGGCAGGGCCCGCCATAATTTCAGGCTTTGCCACCCTGGAAATCACGCCATGACCGCCCTGCAAATGACACGATGGACGAATGCCTTGACGGGCTCCTTTTGGGCTGGCACCTTGGTGGCCTGTGGCGGTGGGTCTGGTGGCGATGCAGCCAGTCCCACTGCTTTGGTACCTGCCCCCGTGGTGGTGACCACGCCCGCCACAACGACCGTGACGGTGCCCGTCGTCAGCTCGCCAACGCTTGATGCCAACTGCGGGCTGAACGGCTCCGCCGGTATCCAGGCCGAGATATTGCAGAGAGTCAACGCCTTTCGGGCGGCTGGCGCCGTGTGCGGCTTTGTCACCTACGCGCCCGCAACGGCGTTGGTCTGGAACACGCCGCTGTTGCAGGCGGCGACCGGTCATTCCAGCGACATGGCGACCAACAATTATTTTTCACACACCAGCCTGGATGGCCGAACGCTGGTCCAGCGCGTACTCGCCACCGGCTATAGCTATTCGGCCGTGGGTGAGAACATCGCGGCAGGGCAGTCCAGCGTGCAAAGCGTTGTCACCGGCTGGATCAACAGCCCCGGCCACTGCCAGAACCTGATGAACCCTACCTTCAGGGACATCGCTGTGGCTTGTGTGCGCAATGATGCTGCGACCTACCGCCTATACTGGACCATGGACTTGGGCCGCAGCTGATATTTTTCAGGCGCTGGCCTTTAAAAAGACGAACCCGGCTGCTTCAGGAACGACTGCTCAGCCAGTGTCGATACCCGCCCCAAAATGGCGTTGCGGTGCGGGTAGCGGCCAAACCGGGCGATGATGGCTTGGTGTCGGTGCTCAAAGTTCAGTGCGTTTTCCAGGCCCGGCTGGGCAAAGAGTTCAGCCGCCTGCCTGTGGATAAGGCGCGACTCACTGTGCATATAGGGCATGTAGGCGAAGGTGCGTTGCGCCAGCGTCAGGGTTTGGTCTTGACCGCTGGCAACCAGTTCTTGCGCCAGCGTGAGGGCTTGTGCATCCTGCGCAAACGACTGGGGTGTGCCCCGGTAGAGGTTGCGAGAGAACTGGTCAAGTACCACAATCTCGGCCAAGCGGCCCAGGGGCGTGGCCCGCCAGCCAAACAACTCCCCCCGGCCCGCCATGATCAAGGTGGCGCCAAAGCGCTCCAGCATCATGGCGTCCAGCGCGGCATCTTTGGCGAAAAGCTGTTTGTTGTTCAGTTCTTCGAACCAGAAATGAATGATGTCTTGCGCTTGCATGAGGGGGATTGTCGACGGCCGACCGCTCTTTATCCAAGTTGCCCAGAAATTTATAAGAAAAAGCCCTCTAGCCCCCGTGTAGCGTGCGCAAGCAGCTATAAAAACAGGAGCTAAAAAGGCTGGGGCGGTACGTCAGACTGTTGAGATATCGGCAAACGAACCGGGCAGGGGAAAGTTTGTTTTCATCCATTCGGGCCTCAGGAGCAGGGCTTGCACCACGTCCTGGGGCAATTCGTCCAGCATCTCGACCCCACCGGCTGGCATATCAGCCAGCAGCATGGCCAGGTGCACGATGCCGCCCAGGCGGTCAAAGGGCCGCACCTCCATCGGGTGGGATGAGGCGTCCAGCGCGTGAACAATCTCCTTGGGGAAGTTCCAGCGGCGAGCCAGTTCGGCGGTAATCTGACCTTCGCTGAAGCCGGTCAGGCGTTCTTCGCGTTCCCATCGGCCACCGGGCAAATGAGGCAGTTTTTCTATTTCCTGGACGCTGGTGGGTTGGGCCTGGGCAATCATCAGTTCACCCAGTCGGACCATCATGCTGGCCAGCCAGGCCTGGCTGCCATCCATGCCCAGGTGCGCCGACATCCACTGGGCGTACCCGGCGCTGACCATGCAGCTGCGCCAAAAATCGGCCCGGTCCAGGCCGGGGGCCACGGGAAACGCATCGCCCATGGCGGCGGCCAGCCCGAGTGTGCGGACCCGCGACATGCCCACCAGGCTCACCGCGTCATTGAGCGTGCTCACACCGCGTGGCAGGCCAAAACTGGCACTGTTGGCCAGGCGCAGCAGCTTGGCCGTCAGGGCCGAGTCCTTGGCAATGATGGTGGCGACTTGCTCGCCCGTTGCATCTTCTGCATTGAGCGTGCGTATCAGCGAATGTGCTACCTCCGACATAACGGGCAATTTGACCGTCTGAAAAAAAACGGAGATATCTGGCATGAAGCGTCCTTTGGTTGGGGTTGTCGAGCTGATTTTTTACTATATCGGCAATTTCACGGCAAACCGTAGCGTCCATCGGACGCTGGTTCCCTCACACCAGCTGCAATGAGTTCAACTGGTTGCGCCCGCCGCTCTTGGCGTCATACAGCAACTGGTCGGCGCTTTTGATCAGCTCGTAAAGCGTGATGCCCTTGCTGGTGTTGGAAAAGTCCACACTGGCTATGCCGAAACTGGCGGTTGAACGGATGCTTTGTTCGTCAACCACGGTGACCGATGAGGCAAAGCTGGTGCGCAGCCGCTCGGCCAGCAGTTCTGCGCCACCGAGGTCGGTCTCGGGGAGGATCAACAAGAACTCCTCTCCGCCATAGCGCACGAGGCTGTCGACGCCTTCCCGCGTCATTTTCTTCAACAGGTGGGAAAAGTTTTGCAACACGGCGTCGCCTGCCGGGTGGCCGAACTGGTCGTTGACCGACTTGAAGTGGTCCAGGTCACACATCACCACACTCAGGCAAAGACCGTAACGCTGGGCACGGGAGATTTCACCGTGGAGCAGTTTTTCATGCAGAAAGCGCCGGTTGTAGCAGCCGGTCAGGGGGTCGCGAACGGCCAGGTTTTTGAGCGATACCTGTGCCCGGAACTCCTCGCGCCACAGGCGATTCTGCCGGCGTGCGGCCACGCTGCCAAAGGTGTTGGCCAGGAGCAGCAGCATCGACATGGTGAACATCTCGGCCAGCTTCAGGCTCCCTTCGGCCCAGGCCAGAAAAATGAAGACGCCGGTGGAGCTCAGCGCGATGGTCTGTGCGTACAAAAGCCGGTTGGGAATAAAGAGGTAGACCACGATGAGCATGATCGCCATGGACATCGCATGCCAGGGCAGCTCACCCGGGCGACAGCTGGCGATCAGCATGAAGGTGCCCATGCCCACCACCTCCACCGCGGTGGAGGCAAGGTGCGTGATGGCCACGGACAGGCGCGCCAAGAACAGGGTGAGCGCCGTCGGGCCGTAACCCAGCACGGCAACATCCGTCAATGAAAAGAGCAGGTAGAAGAACGAGCACAGGAGCAGGGTGGTGCGCAACTGCGCTTTTGTGCCTTCGAGATGGTGGGTCAAAAACCGTACCTCGGTGGCAGCGTCGGCAAACTCGCTGGTGCGGCGGGTCAGCGCAAAGGTGGCGGGTGTGACAGACCCGTCTTGAAGAGGAAAATTCATGGGGGTTCCTGTTGCCGCCAGACTGCGGGAGGCAGTCCCTCCAGCGTGTAGGGGCCAATGGCGGCCCGAATCAGGCGCAGCGTGGGCAGGCCCACGGCCGCCGTCATGCGCCGTACCTGGCGGTTGCGTCCCTCGCGAATCGTCAGTTCGATCCACGCGGTGGGCTTGTCTTTTCGCACCCTGATGGGCGGCACGCGCTCCCACAAGGCGGGTGGTGGGTCCATCCTGCGGGCGCGGGCGGGCAGGGTGGGGCCGTCATTGAGTTGCACGCCCTGGCGCAAGGTCTGCAGCGCGGCGTCATCGGGTACCCCGTCTACCTGCACCCAATAGGTCTTCTCCATCTTGAACCGCGGGTCTGCAATGCGGGCCTGCAATGGGCCGTCGTCCGTCAGCAGCAACAGGCCTTCGCTGTCGGCATCCAGCCGACCTGCCACATAGACCTCGGGCAAGGCGATGAAGTCTTTGAGTCCTTGCCAGCGCCCCTCGGGCGTGAACTGGCTGAGCACCCCGTAGGGCTTGTTGAAGCAGATCAGCATCGCAAGGCGGCCTAGTTGGCCTGCCGCAACGCCGCGCCCGAACCGATGAACAGGCCGCCCAGCAGATCGTGCTGCCAGCCAAGGGGAAAGAGTGAGAGATTCATGGCGATGGATTATCCGGGACGCCGGGGTGCGCCAGCGCACGGACGGAATCGGTCGGGCGATTTACAAACGGTACAGCGGCTACAGGGTAGGCCTGCCGCCCGGTTTCCCTCATCTTCTTGAAAGCAAAATCCCATGGAAAAACAACTCCTTGCCGTCGCACTGGCTCTGGCTGGCCTATTGACCGTGATGGTACCTGCCCAGTCCCAGGTGGCCGGAACCACCACTCTGAGCGTGGCCACGTTTGACCTGACCCAAGTGGCGCAGGGTTGGAGCGTCAAGAAAAGCATCATGGGCAAGACGGTCTACAACGATGCCGGAGAGAAGGTGGGCAAAGTCGAAGACCTGATCATCAATCCTGCCCAAAACATCTCTTTCGTGATCATTGGCGCGGGCGGGTTTCTGGGCATGGGGCGCCATGACGTGGCTATTCCTGTGGCGCAGATCGTCAACCAGAACGGCAAAATTATGTTGCCCGGCGCCACCAAGGCAGCGGTCAAGGCCATGCCCAAATTCGACTACGCCAGTACCTCAACCACGCAGGCGCAATTTGTCGCCAAGGCGGACAAGGAGCTGCTGGCAGCGCAAGCCAACATCGCCGACATCGAGCGCAAGGCCGCCCTGGCCACGGGTGAGGCCAAAACCAAAATGGACGAGCAAATCGTCATCCTCAAACAGGAACTGAAAGTGGCCCAGGACAAACTCGCTTCACTCAAGGCCGCCGGTGCTGAGAAGTGGAAAGAGTTCGAGGTGGATGTGAGCAAGGCCATCGAGCGCATGCGCGCGGCCATTCACAAAGCTTCCAGTTAACTGGCCGCGAGAAACAGTGCCGGGTCCACCATGGCGCGGTTGAGCATCACGCTCCAGTGCAGGTGCGGGCCGGTCACGCGCCCGGTGGCGCCCACGGCGCCCAGCCTCTCGCCGGTTGTCAGCGTGTCGCCGGGTTTCACATTGATGGTGCTCAGGTGGCAATACATGCTGAGCAGGCCACCGCCGTGGTCCAGCCAGACCGTGCCGCCATTGAAGAAATAGTCACCCGTGTCAATCACCCGGCCTGGCAGCGGCGCCCTCACGGGTGTGCCGGTGGCGGCAGCAATGTCCATGCCGCTGTGCGGGTTGCGTGGCTGCCCGTTGAAGATGCGGCGCAGCCCGAATGAACTGGAGCGCCGCCCCGGCACTGGCACCTGCATGCGCAAGGACGAGGTTGACAGCGCAGTCGGCAGGGGCTCGGTGAAGGTGGCCATCACCTGCTCCAGATGCGCGTGCTCGCGCACGTAGCGCGCCTCGTTGTCGGGTGACAGATCGACCGTACCGGGCGCCACTTTCAGGCGCTGCTCCACATAACGTTTGGGCGCCACGGTGTAGCGCACCTGCCGTTGGCCACCGTCCTCGGTCTTCACGGAAATGCTGGCTTCGCCGGGCGCGGCGGCCAGCGGAATGCCGACCACCGCCGTCCACTCAATCACATCGCCCAGCACCAGCAAGGGCACCTCACCTGCAGATGCGACGGGCCGCACCGCCGCCGGGCCGAGTGACAGGCGGGCAATGCCGCCCGGCACTTGCGACGCCTGGGGCCAGACGCCAGAGGGTGGCGCCATCGGTGCCGCCGCATGACTTGACGCGGGCAGCGCCAGCCAACCCAGGGCGCCGAGCAGGGTGTAGCGGCGGGTGAGTGTGGGGGGCGTGAAAGGGATGAGGCGTGTGTTCACAGTGTGCAAGACCGAGTGATTTATAAGAATAATGGCTTTAGTCCAGCATCTTCCACACCATGGCAACCCCAACGGCCCACAGGTCGATGCCCTCCATGGCGTTGCTGGTGAACAAGGCGCCGCGTTGGGCCTTTTCTTCGCGCAGCGCCCGCTGCCGGTCGCGCTCCACCATCACCAGCGCGTCGGCCAGTTCGGGCAGCTTGATGCCGGTGGGCCCGTGGGCGGCGGCCGCGTAGCCTTTCATGGCTTGCTCCACCGCCTGCGGGTCAATCAAGGAGAAGGCTGACCGGCAGTGCGGGCAGGCGTGGTCCTTGCGGATGTCCACCGGCGCACCGCAGCTGGTGCAGTGAATGACCGCCACGCGCCGGGCAATGTCATCAATCTCGGGGCGGGTTAGCAGCCGCACAAAGCCCTTTTCAATCATGAACGAAGAAAACGTGCTGAAGCGCCCATGCTTTTTGGCGCAGCGGTAGGTGATGTAGCGGCCGCTGCGCACCAGATCAAAACCCTGCGTCAGCGCGCTGCTGCAGCGCGGGCAGCTGATCTTCAGCGCCAGCGGTTGCCGCACTTCGTCACGGTGTTCGTGCAGCACCCGAAACAACTCCACCACTGCAGCGGGGGCGAGTTTCAGGTTCTCCTGCGGGTCAAACCAGATGCCGTGGCAGTGGTAACACAGGTCCAGCTCGACTGTGCCGCCGTTGACACTGGGCAAGACATGAACCTCCATGGGGGCCCGGCAGGAGGGGCAGGGGGGGGCGCTTGGCATGGTTTTAGGTGATGAAAATAGCACAGGCTTCGATCCTAATAGGTGCGCGCCATCAGCTTCCCAACCCGTACTTGCGCAAGCGCGTGGCGATGGCCGAGTGGGAGGTGCCCAGCCGCTCGGCCAGTTTGCGGGTGGACGGGTATTGGGGCAACAGGCGCTGCAGCAGCACCCGCTCAAAGCCCGCCACAGCGTCCTCCAGGCTGCCCACCTCGTCGGCCATCATGCCCTCATGGCTGCTGGTGGCAACACCGGCCAGTTCCAGATCGCCGGTGTCGATCACCGGCGCTTCGCTCATGGTCACGGCCCGGAACACCACGTTTTGCAACTGGCGCACATTGCCCAGCCAGGGGTTGGTCAGCAGGGCTTCACCAGCCGCCTTGCTCAGGCGCGCACGCGGCCGCCCGATTTGCGCGCAGGCTCGCTCCAGAAACACCTGCGCCAGCGGCAAGATGTCTTCGGTGCGCTCGCGCAGCGGCGGCAGCTTGAGCTGCAGCACATCGAGCCGGAACAGCAAGTCTTGCCGAAATTCGCCAGTGGCCACCATGTCTTCCAGCGCGCGGTGCGTGGCGCTGATGATGCGCACATCGGCCTTCAACTCGCGGTCACCCCCCACGCGGCGAAAGCTGCCGTCGTTCAAAAAACGCAAGAGCTTGGCCTGCAGGTAGGCCGACATCTCGCCCACCTCGTCCAGAAACAGCGTGCCGCCGTCGGTCAGTTCTAGCAGGCCGGGGCGGCCACCGCGCAGCGCGCCGGTGAAGGCGCCGGGTGCGTAGCCAAACAGCTCGCTCTCGGCCAGGCTCTCGGGCAATGCCGCACAGTTGAGCGCAAAAAAGGGCTGCTTGTTGCGCCGGCTGCCCGCGTGGCAGGCGTGCGCCACCAGTTCTTTGCCGGTGCCGGTTTCGCCGCGAATCAACAGCGGGGCATCCACCTGCGCCACGCGCATGGCGCGCTGCTTGAGCTGGCGGATGGCGGGCGACTGGCCCAGGAGGGTCTCGAACCCGCCCGCGCTGTAGTTCTGCAGCGCGCTCAGCCGCTCGCCAATGCGGTGCGGTGCGTGCAGCGTCAGCACGGCACCGGCCACGCTGCCACCCACTTCGTGCAGCGCCACGGTCTCCGGCTGGTAGCGCACGCCGCCCAGCTGCACCTCGCTGGCGGGCAGGCGCTGGCCTCGCTGGCTGGGGTCGGCGCCCATCAGCGTGTCCACCAACTGCGGGTCGCCTGTGAGCTCCTGCAGCGACATGCCGGTCAACTGCTGCTCGGTCACGCCGCTGGCCAGCACGGCGGCGGCATTGGCCACCACCACCACGCCATGCCCGTCCAGCGCGAGCACCGGGTCGGTTTGCGAGGCCAACAGGGCGTCCAGGTACAGGCGCCGCCGCGCGCCCGGCAGCATCTCCAGCTCGGCCACCGTCTGCACGCCGTCCACCTGCATCAGCTCGCCGCGCAGCGCCGCCAGGTCCAGCGCCCCCAAAGCGGGGGCTTCGAGGTAGATGTGGGGCGGGTCCACCTCCACCGCCGAGACATCCAGCGCACGGTGGGCCAATTTGGCCAGTATTTCCTGGGCGATGCCGACGCGGTCGGCGAAGCAGACATCAATTCGCATGCGGTTTTGTATTGAAGTTGATACGTTGTATCGATATTAATACGAATGGGCCAAGTGCTTGTCAATATTGGGTATTTTCTGAATGGCAAGGCTTGTGAATTGATTTTGTATTGATTTGAATACAGCCGCTTCATACAGACGCAGGCAAGCTCACGCTCCAAGTCTTTGTTTCTATTGCAGTTTTCAGGTTGAGCCGCCGATGGCACGGGCTTTGCTCATGCCTCTGGCATCGGCCCACACACGCTGCGCCTCCTGCGCGGCACCGGGCCTCATTGGAGCAACGACATGCGTGTACTCATTCTGGGCAGCGGCGTCATCGGCACCACGGTGGCCTACTACCTGGCCCGCGCCGGGCATGAGGTGGAGGTGGTGGACCGCCAGCCGGGTCCGGCCATGGAGACCAGTTTTGCCAACGCCGGTGAGGTGTCGCCGGGTTACTCGTCCCCCTGGGCTGGGCCTGGTGTGCCGCTCAAAGCCATTCAGTGGCTGCTGATGCACCACAGCCCGCTGGTCATCAAGCCCATGCTCGACCCCGCCATGTGGCGCTGGGGCTTGTCGATGCTGCGCAATTGCACCGAAGCCCGCTACCGCGTCAACAAGGGTCGCATGGTGCGCCTGGCCGAGTACAGCCGCGATTGCCTCAAAGAACTGCGTGCCGAGATCGGCATCCAGTACGACGACCGCGACCAGGGCACGCTGCAGCTGTTTCGCACCCAAAAGCAATTGGACAGTACGGCCAAAGACATCGAGATACTGAAGGAATACGGCGTGCCTTTTCAGCTGCTGGACCGCACCGGTTACCTGCAATACGAGCCCGCGCTGGCCGACGTGCAGGACAAGTTCCTCGGCGCCTTGCGCTTGTCCGGCGATGAGACCGGTGACTGTTTCAAGTTCACCAACGCGCTGGCCGACAAGGCCAAGGCACTGGGCGTGAAGTTCCGTTTTGGCGTGGACATTCAAAGCGTGCAGCGCAGCGGCGGGCGCATCACGGGCGTGCAAACAGACGAGGGCCTGCTGACGGCGGACCGCTACGTGCTGGCGCTGGGCAGCTACTCCACGCGCATGCTGGCGCCGCTGGGCATTCGCATTCCGGTGTACCCGGTCAAGGGTTTCTCCATCACCGTGCCCATCACCAACGCTGCCAAGGCGCCTGAGTCCACCGTCATGGACGAATCGCACAAGGTGGCCGTCACCCGCCTGGGCGACCGCATCCGCGTGGGCGGCACGGCGCAGCTCTCGGGCTTTGACCTCGCGCTGGATGAAGAGCGCCGCCGGACGCTGGAGTTTGTGGTGAGCGACCTGTTCCCCCAGGGCGGCGACGTGAGCCAGGCCGAGTTCTGGACCGGCCTGCGCCCCATGACGCCCGACGGCACACCTATTCTGGGTGAAACGCCAATTGAGAACCTTTATCTGAGCACCGGCCACGGCACCCTGGGCTGGACCATGGCCGCAGGCACTGGCCGCGTGATGGCCGACCTGATCTCCGGACGTCAACCCGAGATCAGCATGGAAGGGCTGACGGTCGCGCGCTACGGCTGACGCCCTGCCTGGCCGGGACGACCATCCATTCAATCCGCGCCCCATAATTCGATGCAGCAGCAACATGCGAGAATTCAAGCGCAGGGACCGTGCCGATAATTCAATAATAAAAAAAAAGGCTTTCATTCCCTTAAAAACATGATTCAGAGCCGGCTTTTTTTTCTGGCCCTGGGCTACCTGGTGACGGGCTGGCTGGGGCTTCAGATGCCTTATACGGAAGCCCACATCACGCTCGTCTGGTTACCGACAGGTATTGCGGTTGCCGCATTGCTCTTGTGGGGGCGTGAGGTCTGGCCTGGCGTCTACCTGGGTGCATTGCTTGTCAATCTGGCGATTGGTTCGCCCTGGTATCTTGCTGCCGGGATTGCCGTGGGCAATACGCTCGCCCCGCTCATGACCATGAGATGGCTCCACCGCGTTGGATTCGAGCCTGCATTCAACCGTCAGGCTGACGTGGGTTCGTTCGTCATCGCCGCGGGTGTGGGCATGGCCGTGTCGGCCACACTGGGCGTTGCCAATCTCTATGTGGCCGGTTTGATGCCCTTCACCGCGCTGGGGTCAGCATGGCTGTCCTGGTGGATGGGAGACACCGTCGGGGTCCTGTTGATTGCCCCCCTGTTGCTGAGTTTGACCCGCAAAAACATCGAGCAACTGGGTCGCGGTCGCCTGGCCTTGCTGGGTTGGCTGTTGGTTGCTGGCCCGGTGATGTGGCTGGTGTTCATCCATGACTTTGGCCCGCAGGGCCGGTCTTTGCCTCTGGCATTCCTGACCTTTCCGTTGTTTGCATGGGCCGCGCTGCGGTTTGGGATTACCGGCGCGGCCATGGCCGGATTGATTTTTTCAGTGGTTGCTGCCTGGGGAACCATCACGGGCCACGGGACTTTCTCATTGCCCGACACCCATGTCAGCCTCTTTCTGCTCTGGAGTTACATGGCCAGTACTGTGGTCACGGGGCTGCTGATCACCGCCTTGCAGGCCGAGCGCAAGGTGGCTGAAGAAGTGGCGATGAATCTGGCCTTTTACGACCCGTTGACCCAGCTTCCAAACCGGCGACTGCTGATGGACCGGCTCTCACAGGCGATGGCTTCCAGTGCACGAAGCGGGCGCCCAGGGGCCATGCTCCTCATTGACCTGGACAATTTCAAGACGATCAACGACACCCTGGGTCACGACATGGGGGACCTGCTGCTGAAACAAGTCGGGCAACGGCTGGTTGCCTGCATGCGCGTAGGCGATACCGTGGCGCGTCTGGGCGGCGATGAGTTCATCGTGATTCTTGAAGTTTTAAGTGAGAACGCCGAAGAAGCGGCCAACCAGACGGAGGCCGCGGGTGCCAAAATTCTCACGACGCTCAGTCAGCCGTATCGGCTGGCCGGGCACGCGCACCGCAGTACGCCCAGCATTGGCCTCACGCTGTTTTCAGGCCACCAGAACTCTGTTGATGAACTGCTGAAGCAGGCCGATCTGGCGATGTACCAGTCCAAGACGGCAGGGCGCAACACGCAGCGTTTCTTCGATCAAAAGATGCAGGCCGTCGCAACCGACCGTGCTGACCTGGAAACCGACTTGCGCGAGGCATTGCGACAGCAACAGTTCGTGCTTTACTTCCAGCCGCAAGTGGTCGATGCGGGTCGCCTGACCGGTGCCGAAGCCCTGGTTCGCTGGCAGCACCCACAGCGCGGCCTGGTGTCCCCCGCCGAATTCATTCCCATGGCCGAAGAAACCGGCCTGATCCTGCCATTGGGGTACTGGGTATTGGAAACCGCCTGCGCCCAACTGGTGAACTGGGCCGCCCAGCCCCACATGGAGCATCTCACGCTGGCGGTGAACGTCAGTGCCCAGCAGATGCAACAGTTGGACTTTGTCGATCAGGTGCTGGAAGCACTCGGCAAAACCGGGGCGAATCCGCAACGACTCAAGCTGGAACTGACCGAGAGCTTGCTCGTCTCCAATGTGGAAAGCACCATCACCAAGATGGCCGCACTGAAGGCGCACGGCGTGGGTTTCTCACTAGATGACTTTGGTACCGGCTACTCGTCGCTTTCCTACCTGAAACGATTGCCGCTGTACCAACTCAAAATCGACCAGGGTTTTGTGCGGGACATTCTGACCGACCCCAACGACGCTGCGATTGCCAAGATGGTCATTGCGTTGGCCGAGAGCATGGGGCTGGCCGTCATCGCAGAGGGCGTGGAAAACGAGGCGCAACGACACCTCCTTGCGTACATGGGCTGCGTTGCCTATCAAGGCTATCTTTTTAGCCGCCCGCTGCCCATCGAAGAATTCGAGCTGTTTGCACAAAGGGTTCGTCACCGCTAGATGGCCCCGCGAACCTTGCTGAAGCTGTCCCTGTGCTAGAGTGAATTTCAAACACAGGAGCACCCCATGAGTCCCCATCCCACCCCCGCAGGGCTTCAGCTTCGGTCGCTGGTCAAGCCCGATGGCGAGCTGGAAATATCACTGCTCCAGGTCGAAACCCCCAGTCCCGCGCCAGACGAAGTGGTGGTGCGCATGGAAGCCACGCCCATCAACCCCTCGGACATCGGGCTGCTCTTTGGCGCGGCCGACATCAGCACGGCCAGGGTGTCCGGCACGCTCGCCAGCCCGGTGGTCACCGCCCACATTCCTGCGCGGCTGATGAAAAGCATGGCGGGCCGACTGGGCCAGTCGCTGCCTGTGGGCAATGAAGGTGCCGGTGTGGTGGTTGCAGCGGGCTCTTCGGAGGCGGCACAAGCCTTGGTGGGCAAGACCGTGGCCGTGCTGGGCGGGGCGATGTATGCGCAGTACCGCGTCATCAAGGCTGACCAATGTCTGTTGCTGCCCGAGGGCACCACGCCAGCCGAAGGCGCCTCCTGCTTCGTCAACCCGCTGACCTCGCTGGGCATGGTGGAGACCATGCGGCGCGAGGGTCACACCGCCCTGGTGCACACGGCCGCGGCGTCCAACCTTGGGCAGATGCTCAACAAAATTTGCATCAAGGACCACATCGGCCTGGTCAACATCGTGCGCAAGCCTGAGCAGGCGGCGCTGCTCACGAGCCTCGGTGCCCCCTATGTGTGCGATACCTCCTTGCCCACCTTCATGGAGGACCTCACCCAGGCGCTGGTGGACACAGGGGCCACCATGGCCTTCGATGCCACCGGCGGCGGCAAGCTGGCGGGGCAAATTTTGACCTGCATGGAGGCGGCTTTGAATCGCACCGCTACAGAGTACAGCCGCTACGGCTCCACCACCTATAAGCAGGTTTACATCTACGGCGGGCTGGACACCGGCCCAACCGAGTTTGTGCGCAACTTCGGATTTGCCTGGGGTATGGGTGGGTGGCTGTTGTTTCCGTTCCTGCAGCGCATCGGTGCGCAGGCCGCACAGGCACTGCGGGAGCGTGTGGCGGCCGAACTGAAAACCACTTTTGCCAGCAGCTACTCCAAAGAAATTTCGCTGGCCGAGGCGCTGCAACCCGAGGCGATGGCTGTCTATGGTCAGCGGGCGACGGGCACCAAGTACCTGATCAATCCCAGCAAGGCGCCCAAAATCAGTGGGTGACGAACTCGTAAGCCACTTCTTCGCTCTCGACCATGTCCAGGATGTCGTTCAGGGCATCGTCGTTTTCGGTGCTGGTCCAGGTTTCTTCGGGGTCGGTGGCAAACAGCGGCTCAATGGCCAGGTCCAGAAACTGGTTGGTGGGCAGCTTCAACACTTGCCCGCCCTCAGACGTTTCGACCAGCTCCCAGTCATCAGGCACGGACATTTGCAGCTTGATGGTGACGTTTAGTTTTTTCATGGTGTTCCTATTGAAGTGAGGCGGCGAGGTTAACCCAATGCACGGGGCCAACCCGCCGTCATCGACGCTTAGTTCACTTCGGTCACGAACTGTTCAAGCGGGCGGCGCACCTTTTTGAGGTTCACCAGCCAGTCACCCGCATCTGCGCGGTAGCCCAGGGGCAGGATGGCCACGCTGCGCAGGCCGCGAGCGCTCAGGCCCAAAATTCCGTCCAGCGCCTTGGGGTCAAACCCCTCCATGGGCGTGCTGTCCACTTCTTCAAAGGCCGCCGCAATCAAGGCCGCACCCAGGCCAATGTAGGCTTGGCGGGCTGCGTGCTCGAAGTTCACCTGCGGGTCACGCCCGGGGTAGGTGCTCAGCAGCATCTTGCGGTAGTTTTCCCAACCCTCGTTGGTGCCGCCACGCTGGGCGTTGGTCATGTCAAACATCTGGTTGATGCGCTCGGCGGTGTAGTTGTCCCACGCGGCAAACACCAGCAGGTGGGAACAGTCGGTGATTTGTTCCTGACCCCAGGCGATGGGCTTGATCTGCTCGCGCACCTCTTTGCTGGTGACCACGATGATCTCGAAAGGCTGCAAGCCGCTGGAGGTGGGCGCCAGCCGTGCGGCTTCGACAATGCGGTCCACTTTGTCCTGGGGCACCGGCTGGGCCGGGTTCATTTTTTTGGTGGCGTAGCGCCATTCGAGTTTTTGCAGCAAATCAGACATGGGTTGGTTCCTGGAAATTAAAAGGTCGCTGCGTTGCGCAACGGACTTGATTCAAGTCAGGGTTCCGCCGTGTTTCGCAAGTCCCCCAACCCCCGTTTTTTCAAGCGCAAGACAAAACCTAGGGTTTACCCTATACTGCACTGCAACATTACTACTTTTGCCAAAGGAACTGTTATGTCTACAACAGCACTTCGCCCCACACATCTGGCGACCGCACCCACTTCTGATATTGGTTTGGCCCTGCGTGAGTTGGCCGTGGCCACCCACCACCTGGTTGCCGCGCTGGTGGCCACCGTGTCCACACGCCAACAGGCGGCCAGCCGCGCACTGACCGCCAGCGAAGCCGCCGATCAACTGCGCGACTACGCCAGCACCCTGCCACGCAGTGAGCGCGGCTTTGCCGACGACCTGTACGCAGCCGCCGACCGGCACGAGTTCGGCCAACACCGCTAAGCCCGCGCAAGCGGCCACAGCCAGGCCTTGGCCGCCGTCAACAAGGCCCCGCATCAAGACCCCCGTTTGACGCTCCAGGCCGCCTACTACCTGTTTTTCTTGAACGACTACCAGGCTGCGGCTGCGATGCTGGAAAACCAGCTCACAGTCACACCCGATCATTTTGAGACCCTGCTGAACCTGTCGATTTGCTACGCGCGCCTGGACCGTTGCGCCGAGGGCGTCGACCTGGCCCAGCGCGTGCTGGCCATCCAGCCCGATAACTTCGCCGTTCTTGACGGGCTCACCTTCTGCCTGTACCGCCTGAAGCGCTATGACGAAGCGGTTGCCGCTGGCACCCGTTCGCTTGCGCTGAAAGACCGCCGCTGCGACGCCTCCGCCGCCAAAGGCTGGGCCTTGCCCACCGGCCGCCCGCAAGACTTTGCCGGGCAGCCCGGCAAACGCCACGTCATCTCGTACTCGCTCTGGGGTGCCCAGCCCACCTACCTGCGCGGCGGCCTGCGCAACCTGCTGCTGGCGCCGGACATTTACCCCGGCTGGACCCTGCGCTTCCATGTGGATGACTCCGTACCGGCGCCGTTCATCGGCCTGATCAAACAGTTGGGCGGCGAGGTGGTCATGCAAAACGCCAACGCAAGCCCGCGCGACAAGCTGTGCTGGCGCTTTGAGGTAGCCAATGACCCGGGCGTCGGCTGCTTTCTGGTGCGCGATGTGGACTCCGTGCTCAACCTGCGCGAGGCCCAGGCCGTGCAGGCGTGGCGGGCATCGAAGCAGTGGTTTCACCTCATGCGCGACTGGTGGACGCACACCGACCTGATGCTGGCCGGGCTATGGGGTGGCGTGGCCGGTGTGCTGCCGAACCTGCAAACCCTGCTGCGCAACTACCGCCCTGGTGCCGTAGAAACGCCCAATGTCGACCAATGGTTTTTGCGCGACCAGGTGTGGGCGTATGTGCGCCAATCGTGCCTGAGCCACGATCGCCTCTTCAAGGCCTGCGCCGCCGTGCCGTTCCCCGGCCCGACCCTGGCGCCCGACCTGCATGTGGGCCAGGACGAATACGCCGCCCACGGCCCGCGCCAGGAGCAGCAGTTGCGGGCGTGGATTGAGCAATACCCCTGCCTGGGGCCGTTGCGGTGGATTGAAAATAATACGAAGTAGGCACAAAGGCCTACTCCAACGGTCGCCCCAATGTCTCAGGCCAACGCTGAAATCTGGTTTTTCAGCGTGGGCAGATCTTGCTGAATGGTTTGCCAAACGATGGCATGGTCCACCGTGAAGTACCCATGTGATAACGCGTTACGCATTTCATAGGCAAAGCCCCAAGGAACCACTGAATGTTGTTGATGGCTTCAAGAATATGTTGCAGATAGTCCGCAATACGCAACGGGTCCGCCCGACTCATACGGGCCGCGCCTCGCGCAAAACTTGATCCCGAAACTTGGCGGGTAAACCGTTCGGCGTAAGCACGTCAACCTCCAGCCCCAACAGTTTTTTCAACTCAAAGCGGATGGCGCCAATGTCCATCATGGTTGTCTGCGCGGTGGGCTCTACCAGCAGATCCAGATCACTGCCTGCGACATCGTCACCATGCAGGGCAGACCCAAACACCCGCACACCGCTTACGTGATGACTCAGCGCAATCTCACGGATGCGAGTGCGGTGCAGGGAGAGGGCTTCTGAGGGGCGCATGAGGCGCAGTTTAACTGTGTCAATCCCGCCTAAGCTAATTGCGCCGCCTGTTTGGCGTGCAGCTTGGCCGCTATGTATTCGCCGTGCGTCACGTGCAGCAGGCCTGCGATCTTGCTGATCAGGTGGTTCTCATTGGCGTCCAGGTGGCCGTCGGCATAGGCCACTTGCCACATCAGTTCCACCACATGAATCTTTTGCGCTTGCGAGAAATGCTCGTTCATACCGCTGGTGAAGCTGAAGTAGTCATTGGCGCCCTGGGCCTTCTGCTCGGCCAGCACCATCAGCTCATTCACTTCGTCATCCGCCAGGGCAAATTTCTGACGCAGTGCCGTCAGCGTGGCGGTGCGCTCCGTGGCATTGATGGTGGGGTCGGCGCGCATCACCTCCACCAGCAGCACCGCCGTGGCCAATTGCAGGCGATGCGTCAGGCTGGCGGGCGAGCCCGCGGCGTCGGGGGAGATGAAACTGGTGAGCAGGTTTTTGAGGATGTTCAGCATGGGGTGGGCGTTAAGGGCTTGACCTGATGGATATGCGGTTGATGCTGCTGTTTTCCAGGTTTTTACTGCGGGAAAACATAGCCTCGCGACACTTAAATTGACGCGAAAGCACTTATTGCGACAGTTCAAGTGTCGCGATTCTCAGCCGTAAGCGCTTGGATTCGGTTGCCGGAACAAGATATGGTCAACCAATTTATATGAAATTGGTCTCTAGCCCAGGTGAAACGTGCGGGGGAAGCTATTAAAACAGTAGCACTTTCGGCTCTATTTGCCCAACGCGTCAGCCACTGCCTGCGTGGCTGTGATCAGGTCCTTGACCAAGCGCTCGTCCACGTCGAGCAAGCCTTCATACTCACCCAAGTTGCGAGTGTTGTGGCATTTGTCCAGCACCCGCCAGACTTCGGGCCCCAATCCCAGCGTGTGCGGCAGCACCTGAAACACGATGTACCGATTGCCTGCGCGATAACCCATGCGGCGCAATGCGGCCAGGCTCAGGGAGTGAGCCGCGTTGTAGGCCAAGTCAAACTGGCTTTCAAGTGCCAACGTGGCGTTGCGTGCGTCTTTGAGCCGTGCGGTGCCGCTGCGCAGCAAACCCGCAAGCTCGTTGGCATCAGGGGCCTCAAGCTGCAGCGGCTTGCCGGGGCCGCACAGGTTGTCAAGTGGGTTGGGCATTGAGTTGATCCTCGTTTCCTATTAGCCATATCTTGGGCTGCTGCAGCACACGCGTGACAAACGCGTTGTCCTGGCTGATGCGTTTGGCAATTTCTGCGGGCGAATACAGCGTGGGGTTGACCTTGCGGCCCAGCGTGGCGGCGGCGCTTTCCAAAGCGCCAAAGACATCGGCGTACCCCAGGCTCGGGCTCACGATCATCACGTCAATGTCGCTGTGAGCGGTGTCCTGCTGTTTGGCCACAGAGCCATAAACAAAAGCCAGGTCAATTTGGCTGCCCAGCGGCGTCAGGGCGACGCGCAATACATCGGTCAGCCCCATCGTTTTGAGCACCAGCGAGCGCAACTCGGCAAACACTGGGGCATCCGCATTGGCCTGGTAATGCTTCTGGTTGCCTTGTTTGCTGACCGTGAGCAAACCCGCCTCAGACAAAGAGAGCAGCTCGCGCTGCACCGCCCCTGTGCCCGACTGCGCGAGCGCAATCACTTCGTTCGCATAAAAACTGCGCCCGGGGTTGCCAAACAATACGGCAAGCACCCGCTGCCGCCCCTTTGGAAAGAGGGCGTCTGCCAGATTGCCGGAGGTTTGGTTGCTACTTGAAATACCCATAATGGGGTTGATAATACCCGTATTGGGGTTTTGCATGAGGCTGCCAATCGATTTGCCGTGTTGACGGCTTCAATCTGTATAAGAAATTTGTACGTTTTTAGCCTCTAGCCCAGGTAGAACGTGCGGGAGTAGCTATTAAAAGAATAGCAAAAATCTACCGTAACGCCGCTACCAGACTTTACCCTTTGCCCGTTTTACGCAACGCGGTTGATGCGGTAGAAGACTTCGTAGGCGCTGGACTCGTCTTCGCTGTAGTAGTTGCGCTTTTCCTTGTACTGGGTCGCCAATTTTTCAAGTGGCGTCGTGTCCACCACAATGCCGCCGCCGGTGGTGAAGTGCAAGCTTGGGGGCACGTCAAAATTGGGGCTGGTGAGCTGTGCCAGTTGCGTGAGTGCATAACCCGTCGGGTCTTCGATGATCAAGTCGGCTGGCGCCCAGGCCGCGATGATGAGATCAATCGCCAGTGTCACGGCAACTGCAATGGCCGCCACCACGATTTGCAGCGTGCTCAGCGCTTTGAGCGCGGCGGCGGTAATGCCCGCCGCCGAGAGCCCGCCCGCGATGAACTTGGCCTGCTCCTTGACCAAATCGACAAAAATATCGGTGACCGACGTGACCATGTTGTTGTAGGCATCTTCGCCATCAACCTCGTGGCCGAGCACCATCAACGCCACGCCAGCCATCGGCGCAGTTTGGTCGAAGATGATTCGGTCGATGTCTCGGTTGTCGCCCGAATCCACATCGCCAAAGCGGATTTTGGCCTCTTGCAGCGGACCTGTGGAGAGGTCCGCGTTCAAGGCCATGGCGAGGAAACGCAGGCCGACTTCATCCGATCCGAACGACGCGGGCGAGGTTTCGCCGCGGCAATGCAGCTTTTCGGCCGTGATCTGGAAGCGCGCGGTGACTGCGGGCAACACCTCGATGACCTGCGAGTTCGACACCAGACTATTGCCCAGCGCGGCGATGCCCGTGATGTTGGGGACGGATACGCTGATGTAGTACAGCGCTGGCGGCAGATCGGCGGGCAAGGTGACGCTGATGCGGTCATGCACGCGGCAATCGTTGACGAGGCGCGTTTGCCCGTTCACCGTCTCGTTGACGGGCGTGTCCAGATCGCCCACGACGTGGCAATCCAGTTCAAACGACCCTGAGGCTGGCGCGCGTGCAGCCAACAAGACCTTGGCGTTCACGCTGAAAAAGTTGACACCTTGCAGCAAAACGCCGTCGCCAGCCACGACGCTGGGCACGGTGAGGCATTCGCCTCCCGTGCTGGTATCGCCCAAACAATTTCCCGTGCGTACCTGGCAGGTGACTTTCGGTTCGTTATTGACCAACGAAATGACGCAGTCTTTCGCGATCTCCTCCGGGCGATAAGCGCCGGGCGCGACCGGGGGAATGAAATTGCCGGTGCGCAGACCATTGATGCTGCAAATGCGCACTTGAGAGAAAAAGTCTTCGCCCACCGGCTCGTATACCCGAATCTTGCCCGGCCGCTCGTCGACATCCGCGTCGCCAAAGGCAGCAATACCCGCGCGTTGCACGATTTCGGCACCAAACATTTTGTTGAGCCGAACCGGGTCGAGCGCCTCGTCGGTGCCCAAACCCAAAATGCGCGTGTCAAACAAATTGCTGCGCAGTTTGTCGCCCAATCCGTCAACCTGTGCGGCCGCACAGGCCAGGGTTTGCCGCAAGGCTTGCGGCGGTTGCGCGAGGCGTGCGAAGGCGGCTTGTTCGAGCGGGTTGGCCGGGCTGGCGTCGGCCAGAAACCGCCGCACCAAATGCATCGCACCGGCAGCCAACACGCTGGGCACCCGGTTGCTGGCGGCGAGTTTGGCAAATTTTTGCGCCGGGCTGGCCTTGTGTTTTCGCCCGGCGATGGGCGGCAAGCACGTGTTGCCCGCGCCATTGGGCGCGCAGCAGGGCGCGGGTTCTTTCACAGGCGGGTTTGGTGCCGTCTCGCCTGCACAGTGATTGTGAATGTGCAGGTCGCCTTTGACCTTGATTTCAAACGCGAAGCCACAACCCTTGGGGGCTGCAGGATCAGGTTTGGGTTCGCTTTTAGTGTCAGTGCAACTGACTTCAGCTTGGGTGATGGCGTTGTTCATGCTGACTCCTTGACGGTGTGACGGGGCAGAAACTTTTAGCGCGCCAACTTCAATTCTTTGATCGATCCGGCATTCCCCATGCGCTTTGGGGGCGTCAACGTTGACGCTCAGAAATCCTAATTCCCCCGCTTTGTTTTGGCAAGGTCTACTTTGATTCGATTGGTAACTGGGGGGGGGCGACGCGAGTTCTGGGCTTGATGCTTGGCGAATTGCATCATGGCCTTTTGTGTATCTTGACCAGTACCGAATGTTCGTCAAACTCAAATTCAGCAGCTGGGTTGCCGTTCTCGGCCAACAACGCTTGCGCCCGCTGCACACCGTAGCCGAAGCGGTTCACGAAACCCAGCGACTTGAGCGCTTCTGCAATTACCGGGTTGCGGTAGCTATTGCGGGTGGGGAAGTTGGCTTGTGTCGCCTCGCCATACAAACCGCCCGGGTTTTGAATCTCGACGCGATCGGCAAACACGTAAAACCGGACCGGCGAATTGCTGTTGTAGTTGCGATGCATTACCGCGTTCATCAACAGCTCGCGGATAGCACCCTCGGGGTAGTTAGGTACCAGCTTCTCCTGCAAGGGATTCAGTTGCACCATGGACGTCTTGATCAACAAACGCACACGCCCCAGCAATTCTTTAAGCACGCTTTGCAGATCGCCCGCCACTTCTGCCTGATCGACAGGGACTTCCGTCAGCGAGGTGCCCGGCAATTCCAGATATTGCACATAGGCACCAGGCATAAAAAAGCGGGGATTCTTGCCAACCACCAACAAGCCAGCGTGGGTGGCGCAATGCCGGTCTGGATCGTACAAGCGCAAAGACGCCAGTTGTTGCTCCAGCGGGCGGTGGTTGGCGGCAATGGTTTCTGCATCTACGGTCTCGCGCCGATAGGCGTCGAACTGACCAAGTGCCAGGTCGGCAATTGTGGATTCTGAGCAGGGTTGGGCATCAAACGACTTGGCTTGCGCGACGCGCCGCTCCGACAGTGAGCGCTCTTCTTGCTCGTTTGCTATCGCCTTTCGTGGGCCAACCCGGATATGCACGCGCCCCTTGTAACGCACCGGTGGAAGGTCAGACGGATGCACCTCCACTACCGCCACGTCGCCGTCTGGCAGAGAAAACTTGGCCACATTCATCATCGGTTGTGGAAGGATGTTGCCGTCGGAGCGAATGCCCGCGAGATTTTTGAGCAAATCATCCGTCACCTTGATGCCTGCCAAAGTGCCGTTGTCCTTCACGCCCACCAGCAAATAACCGGGCCGCCGGTGGTTGGGCAAGTCATTGGCAAACGCGCAAATCGCTATCCCAAACTTGTCGGTGTTGTTCGTCGATTCGGTGCGTTCGGCAGTGTCTGACTCAAGTTCAGCCATCAGTGCCTTTAACTGTTCTTCATTCAGCATGGTGTTCTTTTTTTAGCGGGGTGGCTGTAATGCAGTCAACTATTTTGTCGTTTTAGGCCTCTAGCGCTCGTGAAACAGGCGCAAGAAGCTATACAAACTATAGCGTCTGTATACCCGCCACGGCCAGCAAGGCTTTGGTCTGATCAGAGACCGCGCTTGATCATGGCCACGAGTTGATCCAGCGCCGCCCCCCAACCGGCCTCAAATCCCATCGCCGCGTGCGTTTGGCAACCGGTTTCGTCCGCATGGACCACGGTCGCGGTGTAGCGCGTGCCCGGCCCGTCGTCGGCCAATTCAAGCATGGCGGTGAACATGAAGCTGGTGTCATCGGAGCCACAGGTTGTGGTCAGATTGCTGGGCCGGTAGCCGGGCAGCAGGGCGTTGGTCCAGACCAGCTTTTCATTCGGCACGACTTCAAGGAAGCAACCCGCATTGGGAAATTCGACGCCCTCCGGTGACTGCATCGTGGTGTGAAAAATACCGCCTGGGCGCAAGTCGATTTCACAGGCGATCGTTTTCCACGGCAAGGGGCAGAACCACGGTTTCAGCAGCTCCGGATCGGTCCAGGCGCGCCACACCAGCGCTCTGGGCACATCGACCACGCGGGTAAAAGTGAGATCGAGTTTCGGGTTGAATTGATACGTTGGGTTCATGACTTAAGCCGCCGTGTGAATGTTTGACAGTTCATGGACCTTGGCTGGCGAAATCTCCAATCCATTGGGCCAGCACAATGCGCCCGCGTCTATGAACAAACGCGCAAAGTAATCGGCCTCGCGCAGCTTGTCCAGCAAAGGCCCGGAACGGGCCGCAAGATATGCCGCACCATCAAACACACCTTGCGTGTGGTCCGAAAAGTCGACTTCCAGCGTGAACGGGGCAGTCAGCCGGGCATTGAGAACTTTAATCACGATCAGCTCCTTGGATTCTGTCCAGCGGTTCAACCCGCTGGGCGCGTTGCTAGAGATGGCATAAGTCCAAGTTTACCGGCGGGAGCTGTTTTTGTGTCAAATTGGCCTCTAGCCCATATAAAACGTGCGGGAGTAGCTATTAAAAATATAGCGAAATCAGTCGACAACTTTCACCGACTACCGCTTTGCCTTGGTCAGCGTCTTGCCGTTGGGGGCGACGCGGGTTCTGGGTTTCATGCTTGGCACGACAACACCAAAGGCCGCCGCCAATCGTTGTGCCTGCTCAGCGGATTGCGTCAGTGCTTTTTCCAGCGCTTTGGGTGAGGGCATCAGTCGGCTTTGCTGAGTCTGTGCCACTTTGCCATTTGCGTCAGAGGGACTCGGTTCGCTGGTTTGGCCGCTACGTGCCGCGATTCGCTGTGGCAAATCAAGCTGTCCGGCCAGCGGGCTTGCCACCGAGATGTCTTCATCGAGGCGAACTGCTTTAGGCGAAGTGTTCATTTCAAATCCTTTCACAGAATTTCTGGCACAAGCCAGTTATATGCCAAATGGTGTCGTAGCCCTTATAGAACGTGCGGGAGTAGCTATTAAAAATATAGCAGCTAACTGCCGCAACGCCGCCGCCATTGGCAACCGCGACTTGCACCTGGGGTAGTCGCTGCTCTCCCAAAACCCCGCGCCGCCCTTGGTGGGCGTGCGCTCCACCAACTTGATGCCGCAGCTCGCGCAGGTGGGTCGTCAATTCAGCAGCCCTTGAAAATACGTCAAGGCGGTAGTACCAAGTTCATAAATTTCTTTGCCAAACTTGATGGTTTTTGAACCTTTGTCTGCAACTTCTGCCACCTTGCCAATCAACGCCATGCCTTGCTTCAGCACCTGCTTGACTTCGGGCCCGCCAGTCTCAACTGACGCCACCAGTTCAGAGGAGGCAGTTGTCAATTCGCCAAAAGAGTCGGCAACCACTTTTCGCAGCGGCGCGACACCTTGAATTTTGTAGAGATGGAGCGCACGACGCAATGCGGCGGTTTGGCGCTCCAGCATTTCGCGCAAGCCTGCGGGCAAATCGGTTTCTTGCAGGAGCTTTTCTTGCTCTGCCAAGCTGGTTCGCAAGGACTCCATGGCCTCGTCGTCAATTTCATTCTCATCAAACTGACTCAACGCCCATGCTGCCCATTGAAGCGCCAGCGGTGTTGCACGCTTGACCATTTGCTCTCGATGCGCACTCCATGCTGTGGCTAGTTGGGTAGGTGAGAATCCAGCTCGAAGTTGAGTGACACAATCTGTGTATAAGTTGGTAGGTGCGCCGATTTCCTTAAGCTTTGCCTCCACCGCTCGAATTTCAGCAAGCACTGCCTGAATCACGTCCAGCACTTCATCCTCGGTCAATGGCGCCGATGCTGCACCCATGTACTTTTCCCACACCTCTTTGATTGCGGCGTTGGGATTTGCTGAATTAAAAAACTCGACGAGATCGTTGAGTCGTGATGCTGGGTTCATGCGTGATCCTGAGATTTTGGTTTTCGGATTTTGGTCTTCTTGGTATCCGCAGGCAGCAGGCTGGTGAACCGCTGATACAGCTCAAACAGAAAGGCCACGCGCTCTGCGTCGCTCTTGTAACTCTTCTTGCCGCCGCTGGCCTCGTAGGCTTTGTCCACAGCGGCATCGAGTTTTTTGTGTGCTTTGAGCAACTCAGGCGGCATGGTCAGCGGGTCGTATAGGTCGGCCAGCGTAGCCGGTTGGTCGCCAGTCTGGAATTTGGCACGAACGTCGAGCACCGTTTGTGCTGCAGTTTCGATAGCTGCCTGCGCTTTATCCACGGGGGCTGGAAGTTGATTTTGCTTAAAATTGTGCTGAAACTCCGGCCAGGGGAAGTTGTTGTAGACGATGCTGGCTGAGTATTGATAGTCACTTTTCATGCGTCCGGCAGTTGCACGCATCCAGGCCATATGCATGGAGGATTGCAGAACGCCCAGTTCGAGTAATCCGGCTTGTGGCACGACCAGTACAGACGGATTGATGATGACGTTTGGCTCGAAAAATCCCAGGGGTACGTAGTCCCGACTTTCAGAACTGACTTTGGGAATCAGTAAATAAGGCGTGGATGGTTGCCGATCTTCGCCAAACTCGGCGGGGATTTTTGCAAGTTCTCGCGTAGGTGCTTTCACGCTTTTGAGGCGTTCTTGTTTGACGGCTTCAACTCGTTTCAGCACTTCCGGCATGGCACGCAACTGAGCAGGCGCAATGCCCTTGAGCCACAGGCAGAAGCGTTTGGAGCCATTCAGAAACTCTTCACCACCAATGTATTCGCGGATGTAGGGCTTCGCTTGCTGCTCCTTCGCGAGGAAACCGGGTAGTTCAGCCTCGTCCAGAATAAAGTGACCAAAATCAACGGCCTTGCTGCCAAACACAATCTCTGGGACCGGGCTGATGGGTCTGGATCGCTTGGCAATCAGCACAGATGCGGTATCAGTCAGGTAAGGGGAGATGTTGCTTGCAGGCACCGCGTGCGGATCGCCCTTGATGTCGTCGTACTCATAAATTACTTTGCCCTGGCGGTCTTCCAGCCCGAAACCAATGATGACGCAATGCACTGCCGCCTTGCCTTTGGCTTCGTTGTTCCAACTGAAAGTACGGTGTGCAAACTGAATATGAACGCCCTGCGCTAATAACCAACTCCAAAGCACACCGACCTGCTCCCCCTGCGTGATGCTGTTGGTCGACACAAACGCCACTTGTGCCCGAGCTGATTGCGCCTCAGGCAACTGTCCCGCGCTCGCCGGTGCCGAGCCACGAAGGTAATGCGTTGCCTTCACGTACCAAGCCGCTACCAAATCCAGCACACCGGAACCGCCAATGGGAGCGAACACCGGGGCCAAGTCAGCTTTTTGGGCTGTTGATTGCTCCTTCTTTCCCACAAACGGCGGATTGCCCAGTACAAAGCTGCAGCGCTCGACTGGCAAAACCTCATTCCAGTCCAACCGCAGCGCATTGTCATGCACGATACGCGGACTGGTGCGTAGCGGAATGCGAGCAAAGTACAGGCCAAACTCCTCGCTCACGCGCAAGTTCATCTGGTGGTCCATCAACCACATGGCGACTTGCGCAATCTGAGCCGGAAACTCCTCAATCTCAATGCCGTAGAACTGGTCAACGTCGAGGCCAATGAGTTGATGCACATCCACGGCCAACTGGCCTGAGACATGAGAGGCTCGCAGCACAGCCAGCTCCAGTTCGCGCATTTCCCGGTAACTGATCACCAAAAAGTTGCCACAGCCGCAGGCCGGGTCAAAAAACGTGAGTGTGCGCAGCTTCTTGTGAAACTCAAACAGCCGGTTCTTGTTGCTTTTGACCTTCTCAAATTCTGCCCACAGCTCATCCAGAAACAGTGGCTTGATGAGCTTGAGAATATTCTCCTCAGACGTGTAATGCGCGCCCAGGTTGCGCCGCGCCTTCTCGTCCATGATGCTCTGGAACAGACTGCCGAAAATGGCCGGGCTGATGGCCGACCAATCGAGCGCGCAGGCATCCAGCAAGGCCTCGCGCATGGCGCTGGTGAAATCGGCCATGGGCAGCGTTTCGGAAAACAGCTTGCCGTTGATATACGGAAATGCCGCGACTTGCTCGTCCAACGCTTTGCTGCGTTTGGCTTCATCGGTGTTGAGCACCTGAAACAGCTGACCCAGACGCGAACCCAGGTCTGAGCCGTCTTTGACGGTGCGCTCTTCAATGAAGGTGCGAAACGACTGTGCTGGCTGAAAAATGCCGGTGTCATCCGCAAACAGGCAAAACAGCAGGCGAACCAACAGTACCTCTAGCGGGTGCTCGATGTAGCCGCTGGCCTTCAAGGCGTCGTGCAGCCGTCCCATGCGTTCGGCGGCTTTGATGTTGACGGGGTCTTGCGGCTTGATCTCCAGCGTTTTATAACCCGCGACAAAACCAAAGAGCCGGATGTGCTTGTGCAGGTCTTTGAGTGAAAATTCAATCGTTTCGCCGGTGGTGAGCCGGTGGACCCGAAAGCGCGCAAAGTCGCACACGATGATGATCTGCGGCAAATCTCGCTCGACGATGCCGGGAAAATAAGACAGCGCCTGAGTAAGGGCGACGTCCAGATTTTTGCCACGCGACTTTTGCTCCACCAGCAGCATGCCGGGCCAAAACAAGTCAACAAAACCATCCGTTTTTGCCTTGATGCCGGGCAGTTTTTTGACCGCATGCTCGAAGGTAGCGACCCGTTTGTCGGTGATGCCAAAGATTTCAAAGAAATCAATCCAGAACGGTTTGCCCTGGCTGTCTTCATTGGCGGCGTCAGCCCAGGTACGGCTGAAGGTGAGCGCGCGGGATTTTATTTCGTTCCAGGATAGAGGCATGGCGAGTTCAATGTTTCTTTTCTTGGGGACTGTCAGAGCGGCGGATTGCCACAATAATTTATACGTTTTAGGCCTCTAGCCAAGTCAGGACGTGCGGGGGTAGCTATTAAAAATATAGCGAATTCAGTCGACGATTTTCACCGACTGCCTCTTCACCTCATCCAGAGTCTTGCCTTGTGGGGTCTTCCATTCGACCCAGCCGTTCGCCGAACGACCCATGAGCGCCATGGCGGCCATGCTGGGGCTGGGGAACAAATGGTCACGGGTAAAGACGTAAATGCCGTTTTGCTCCGTCATGATGTTTTCCGTCACTAGTTGCTCGCGCAGGCGCACGTTAGAGGTGCCCTGAATGGAGGCCACGTTTTCCACGCGCCCGCGTGAACCTTTGAGCACCACAAAGCCCTCGGTCGTGTACTCGCCCACACCGTCTGCGCCCGAGCCCTTGCAATAGAACAGCTCTTTCTCGCCTCGGGCCGTTGGCGCGTTCGTCAGCGGTTCAAAAATGGGCTGACCCAGCGTGGCCAGCAGGGTGGCCGCCGTTTCGTGAATCTCGTGGCAGTCCGCCTCCAGCGGCGCGGGCGTGTGGGGCCGTGCGCCGGTGTTGCCGTTCTCCAGGCTGTAGCGCCCGGCCTTGGTCGCTTCGGATATGGCAAACCACTCCAGAAACAGCGCGTGCGTTTGCGTCATGCTGTTGGTGAGCGAAATCACCACCAGCGCCCGGTTCCAGAAGTCCTTGCTCTGGTTGTGCTGCACCAGCCGGTTGCCCACGCTGCCGGACTGCCCGATGTACACGCGCGGCAACCCGGCCTCAGACAACTCGCCCATCAAAAAGTAAACCGCCACCTGCTGCGCCTCGGATGTCTTGATGAACTCGGACAACTGGCTGCGTGGCACTTCGATCACGCGAACAATCCGCGTCGTGATTTCGGCTACGCGCATACCGCGCGGGTCACCGGCGGGTAGGAAGATTTGGATGGTTTGGGGGCGCATGCTCAGACAGAGAATTTTTCTACCAACTGTGCCAATCAAGTATCAAACCGCCTGATCCAACGTCGATTACTTGTTCTTGATTAGTATTGGCCTCTCCAACCGCATACGCTAGCGCTTCAAACTTTGACGGAAACGTACAAAGCACGACCTTACTTGCTGGAGACGTTTGAGTTGCGGGTTGTATTCGATATGCCTCGTAGCTATCTGATAGAGCAGGGTATTCCTCGATGAATAGTAGCTTGATGTGGCTGGCATCAATTTTGGGTTCCAGTGCTTTGCCGGGAATGCGTCCGAGGTTGTGTACCGACACAGCATGGGACAACAGCATATCGAATCCCACAGCGAGCCCTCTTATTGTTTGTATTGAACTAGCCAGATCACCGTATGGAACGCTAGCAGTAACTTCATGTGCTGAAGCGTGACGTGTCTGCTTGATTTTTATGAATTGCGCTTTGGCATCAAGTAACCCACCCATCCCGGCTCGCTTAGCCACGTCTGTAATGTTGGGCCAAGGCTTGTCCACTCCAAAAGACTTCAGAATTTTTGGAATATCTTCCTCGTCGAGGTTCGCCTTATCGCTTCCAAAAGAAAGCTGAGAAATATTTTTAAGTGAAGTGTCCGATGACGCAATAGCCTTTAGTTGCTCAAGTGCCCAAGTGTGTCTGTTTTCCGGGTCCTCAAACCGAAACCGAAAAAGAAGACCTCGAGTTGCACCAATGGTTGCTGCTTCTTGTATAGCGTCAGATAGATCCGCAAACACCACAACGTTCGGATCGAAGCTTTTCATGCACTCTGCTGTTCGCTCTCGTATAAATGACTCAAACGCAGCAAACGTTAGAACAGCCAAGCCCTGACGCATCATTCCAGCAACTTGATTGCGCACACGTTCGGTTGGCGGACCATCGCTAAGGTTCGCCTCTTTCAAGCACGCCAAAAGCGTGTCAATCCGCACCAAAAAGTCTTGCTTTGCAACTGACATTGCTGCCGATCTAGGCAAGGCTAAGCAACAAATCTTTAACGGCTTGTACCCGATAGACAAGCTTGGATGGAGTGTTCGTGGAAACGCGGACTGCGTTCTCGAATCTATCGTCGGCGAACAAGACTTTCATAGCCTTAGTTAAGCTAGCCTTAGCCGATAGAATTTTTTCAAATTGTGCTTCAGTCAGTTCGCTAGCGGCAACCATTTCAGCATCGAATATGGCGGCAAGAAATTGATCACGATAGTCATTTTGAGCGTACCTTCTAAATGCGTGGTTGCCCCATAACTTTTCGCATCTGCTCAAGGCCGTCTTGAATTTGTTCCGGAAATTCAAAAGCCTTGATCTGGATGAACCTTTATTGGCGCCCATGAACTCATCAAGTGTGCGACGCATGTCGCCACTAAATTTCTCCCAATTCTCACTGATGCATAGAAACCTTAGAACTGATTCAACATCTTGCATTTCTTTGAACGCCGCTTCCTTTTCCGACTTTATTTTCAACTGCTGACGTAGGAATTTTTCCTGACTCAAGTCATAAATCAAATCGTTGAGAGGACCGCGGAAAATTGCATTGCGAATCTCTTGAGCGAGTAAAGGTTCTCCGCCTGTATTCAATCTCGTGAAAACCTCGTATTTGAGGTCAGGGTTTGTCTGCTTCAACAATGTGACGACTCGCAAATAGGGTCGAATAGACAACGCGTTTTGTAGTTGTCGAGGCAGTTGTTGAAATTTCATACCCGACACCTCTGAAAATTTAGGAAGTGTGCCGAGAGCGAATTCGTTTCGCAAAAATCTCCTGATAGTCGTTATTCGCTGTTTCCCATCGATAACTGAATAGGTGCCAAAATCGTCCTCCGCCAAGTAAACGGGTGGAACTGGGACATTCAGCAGGAAAGATTCAATCAGCTCCGATTGAGCCTGCGAATTCCAGCGATCACGTCGTTGATATTTTGGAGCAAGGTCAATGGCCTTCGAGTCCACCATTTGTGCGATGGTTTCAAGAGAAAGATCGGAAGACTGCAATACAAGTGCGTCTTGCGAGCTTTCAAATTTTTTGACGACCTCGGTCGCTATTACTGCTGGACTTTTTGCCATTGTTGCCCCTGGATTTTGTTATTGAATTGTCGTGAATGTTGAAGCATCAATTGTTGATCTTTACTTCCCCCAACTATCCTTCAACCCCACCGCCAAGTTAAACACCGGCCTCCCAGCCGCGTGATCCACCCGGTCGGCCACAAAGTAGCCATGCCGCTCAAACTGAAACTTCGCATCGGGCGCAGCGCCAGCCAGTGACGGCTCCGCCATCGCGGTCACTACTTTCAGGCTGTTGGGGTTCAGGCCTTCAATAAAGTCTTTGCCGCCCGCATCGGGCTGGGCCTCCAGAAACAGACGGTCGTACATGCGCACTTCAACCGCCACGCCGTCGTCCACGCCCACCCAGGTGATGACGCCTTTGACCTTGACGCTGTCACTGCCGGGCGTGCCGCTCTTGGTGTCCGGTATCAGCGTGGCCAGCACAGACGTCACCTTGCCTGCATCGTCTTTGGTGGCGCCGGTGCATTCAATGACGTGGCCGTATTTCAGGCGCACCTTGTTGCCGGGGAACAGGCGGAAGAAGCCTTTGGGCGGCGTTTCTTCATAGTCGGTGCGCTCAATCCACACTTCTTTGCCAATTTTGAATTCGCGTTTGCCCAGCTCGGGGTGGTGGGGGTGAATGGGGGCGCTGCAGTGGTCCAGGGTGCCTGCGCCCATGACGTCGTCCCAGTTGGTGAGCACGAGTTTGATGGGGTCGAGCACGGCCATGGCGCGGGTGGCGCTGCTGTCCAGCGTTTCGCGCAGGCAGCCTTCCAGCGTGCTGTAGTCAATCCAGCTGTCGCTCTTGGTCACGCCAATGCGTTCGGCAAAGAGTTGCAGGCTCTCGGGCGTGTAGCCGCGGCGGCGCAGGCCCACGATGGTGGGCATGCGGGGGTCGTCCCAGCCGTTGACCTTGTGGTCGTACACCAGTTGCGCGAGTTTGCGTTTGCTGGTCACCACATAGGTCAGGTTCAGGCGGGCAAACTCGTACTGGCGCGGGGGCGGGGCGCTGAAGAGTTTGCCTTCAATCAGGCGCTCCAGCAGCCAGTCGTAAAACGGGCGCTGGTCTTCAAACTCCAGCGTGCACAGGCTGTGGGTGATTTGCTCCAGGGCGTCCTCAATCGGGTGCGCAAAGGTGTACATGGGGTAAATGCACCATTTGTCACCTGTGTTGTGGTGTGTGGCGCGGCGTATGCGGTAGATGGCGGGGTCGCGCAGGTTGATGTTGGGCGAGGCCATGTCAATCTTGGCGCGCAGCACCATGGAGCCGTCCTCGTGCTGGTGGTCGCGCATTTCCCTGAACCGGGCCAGGTTCTCGGCCGGGGTGCGGGTGCGAAACGGGCTGTCCACACCGGGCTTGGAAAAGTCGCCCCGGTTGACGCGGATTTGCTCAATGGTTTGTTCGTCCACGTAGGCGTGGCCGGACTCAATCAGGCATTCGGCGGCTTTGTACATGAAGTCAAAGTAGTCGCTGGCCTGGTAGGGGGCTGCGTCCGCACTGCCGTTCCAGTCAAAACCGAGCCATTTGACGGCGTCGATGATGCTGTTGACGTATTCGGTGTCTTCTTTTTCGGGGTTGGTGTCGTCAAAGCGCAGGTTGCATACACCACCATAGTCACGCGCCAGGCCAAAGTTGATGCAGATGCTCTTGGCGTGGCCAATGTGCAGGTAGCCATTGGGTTCGGGCGGAAAGCGGGTGCGGATTTTGGCAGGGTCCGGTTGGCCCGCGGCGTGCAAGGCGGCGTCGCCGGGCTGGCCTGCCCATTGGCGCTGGGCGTAGGTGCCGTTGGCCAGGTCATGCTCGATGATCTGGCGCAAAAAGTTGCTGGGTTTTCCTGTGGAGGAAGTGGCTTCCGGGGCTGCAGAAGCGGCTGTTTTGGGGGTGGCTGGCGTAGGGTGGCTCATGCGCCCGATTCTAGACGCCTACCCCTCGTGCCACCCTGTCAACTGCACCAGCCGCTCCAGTGCAAAAGCGCCCAGCACGGAGTTGCCTTTGGCGTCCAGTTCAGGGGCCCAGACGCTCACGGTGCCCCGGCCCGGCACGATGGCCACAATGCCGCCGCCCACCCCGGTTTTGACCGGCAGGGCGTTGACGCGGCGGGCCGCCTCGCGGGACAAAAACTGCTCTCCGTGGCGGGCGTCTTTGCCGATGTCGAGCCCGTCGTTGGCCAAAAACAGGGTGGCCTGGGCCAGTTGGGCGCAGCTCATCTCGATGGCGCACTGGCGGCAGTAGTTGTCCAGCACCAGCTCGGGCGCGTTCACAAAGTTGCCGTAGCTCTTCATGAAGTAGGCCATGGCCATGTTGCGGTGGGCGGTGTCGCGCTCGGACTTGGCAATGTGCGTGTTCCAGTTCAGGGCGGGGTCGTCGGTCAGGCGGCGCAGGGCGCCGAGCAGGGCGATGTCCAGGTGGGCGTAGCGGGTGGTCAGGATGTCGGTGATGACCAGCGCCCCGGCGTTGATGAAGGGGTTGCGGGGAATGCCTTTTTCGGTTTCCAGCTGCACCATGGAGTTGAAAGCCGCGCCCGAGGGCTCGCGGCCCACGCGGGTCCACAGCTCGTCACCCACCAGCTTCAAGGCCAGCACAAAGGCAAACAGTTTGGTGATGCTTTGCAGCGAGAACGGCGTGTGCGCGCTGCCTGCGGTGTGGGTGCTGCCGTCGGTCATGGCCACGGCCATGCCGAACTGGCGCGGCGGCACTTGCGCCAGGGCGGGAATGTAGCTGGCCACCTGGCCGCGGCCAAACAGGGCCTGCGCCTCGGTCTGGATCTGGTCCAGGATGGGGGCGAGGGGCGGGCTGTGGCGGCGGTTGGGCGTGGTGGCAGGCGTTGTTTTGGGCGTTGGCATGGCCAGAATTCTAGGGGCCTGGGGCGTGCAGTAATATGTAAAAAGAACATGGGATAAGAGCAAAACGACATGATTAACGATGACCCCCGAGACCGCCCGCCGCACACGGTGGCCGTCAGCCGCCGCGATTTGCATGCCGCTGTGCAGGCGGGCATTTTGTCCACCGGGCAGGCGCAGCAACTGTGGTCGCGCTGGAATGCACCCGGCTTGGCCGCCGCCGCGCTGGCCAGCGCCGAGGCGGCGCGCGATGGGCACCGGGGCCCGGGCTTTAGTTTTACCAACACCTTGTATTACTTTGGCGGCATGGTGGCCATTGGCGCCATGACGCTTTTCATGACCTTGGGCTGGCAGGCCTTTGGCGCGTGGGGGTTGATGGGCATCAGCGCGGCGTACCTGGTGGCTTGCCTGAAGGTGGCGGACCACCTGAAAAAACGCAAACTGTCTGTGCCCGCCGGTATTCTGGCCACGCTGGCGGTGTGCCTGGTGCCGCTGATTGTGTGGTGTGTGCAGCAGGCCATGGGTTTGTGGCCGCCGGGTGGGTCGCAGAGCTATTCGGCCTACCACACGCACATCAACTGGCGTTGGATCACGCTTGAATTTGCCACGCTGGCTGCTGGCGTGGTGATGCTGTGGCGCTACCGCCTGCCCTTCATGGTGATGCCGATTGCGGTGACGCTGTGGTACCTGAGCATGGACGCGGCCAATGCCTTGATGCAGGACGGCCCGCATTGGGACTGGACTTTCATGCGCGATGTGTCGCTGGTGTTTGGCATTGCCACCTGCTTTATCGCCGTGTGGGTGGACGTGCGCAGCCGCCGCGCCACGCTGCCCGACTGGCGGCAGGACTACGCGTTTTGGCTGTATCTGTTCGGTGCACTGATGTTTTGGGGCGGCCTGAGCCTGCGGGACTCCAGCTCTGAGGTGGGCAAAGCGCTGTATTGCCTGATCAACCTGGTGATGGTGTTTGGCGGCGCGGTCATCGGGCGGCGGGTGTTTACCGTGTTAGGTGGCTTGGGCGTGGCGATGTACCTGGGGCATTTGTCGCACGAGGTGTTTGGTGACAGCCTGCTGTTCCCGTTTGCGCTGACGCTGATTGGCTTGGGCGCGGTGGCCTTGGGCATCTGGTGGCAGCGCCATGAGGAGCGCATCAACGACACTCTGGCGGGCTGGGTGCCCAAGGCGCTGCGCCGCGCTTGAGGCAAGGCCGCTGACGGCGGCCTGTTACATCTGGCAATGTTTGTGACACGAACGCTGCCATCCTTGTGCGCAGGCGCTGCGTTGTAGATGCAGGGTGCTTTTTTGGCCCCGCGTCTTTCTTCACAGGAGAACTCTTAATGACAACAATTCGTTCAACCTCATCCCTGTTGGCCGCAGGTGCCTTGGCCATTGCCGCCTTGGGCATGACGGGTGCCGCCCGGGCGGATGATGTGTATTGGTCGGTGGGTGTGTCGTCACCCGGCGTGCAGGTGGGTGTGGCCAATGCCCGCCCTGTGGTGGTACACCAGCCGGTGTACAGCCAGCCTTACCCGGTGTATCACCAGCCACGCCCGGTTTATGTGGAGCCCCGCCCGGTGGTTTACGTGCGGCCCGCACCGGTTTACATGCCACCACCACGGTACATCCGGACTGAATGGCAGTACCCAGGTTACGGCTGGGGCCGGGGCCAGGAGCGCGGCCATGGCCGACATGAAGGCGGTTGGTCAAGAGACGAGCGTGGCCGGGACGACCGTGGAGGCCGTGGGGACTACGGCAATCACGGCGGCGGTGATGGCCACCGGGGTCGCTAGTCCAGTAGCGTTGACGCAAAGGCGTTGATGGCCGCCACGTCGGGCGGCAGGGAAGTGAAATGCAGGCCTTCGCGCTCCAGTGTGGCGCGCAGGCCGCGGTCAATCTGGCGGGCCTCGTCTTCATCCTGAAAACGGCCGGTGTGCACATACTTTTTTTCACCCCGCTCGACCAGGATGTTGACGTTGTTGTGCTGCTTGTACCACTTCAATATCTGCGCGCGGGTTTTGGTGATGTCGCAGATGTTCTCGGGGTAATGGTCGTTGTAGTACAGCACCTGGGGCAATGAACACTCGGTAATCAAAAACTGCACCTGGCCGTCGAGCAGGTTGAGCATTTCATATTGGCGCTGGGCGATGAAATACTGGTTTTTAAGCACTTCAAAGTTGCGCTGCCACACCAGTGACTTGGCATAGTCGGGAATGGTTTCGACCGTTTTTTGGTGCAGGTTGAGGTGCAGGATGATGGCCGCAGAAAACAGGGACTTGTCGCTGCCCGGCCCGCCAATGATGTTGATCACCTTGGTGGGGTACAGGCGCATTTTATTTTCCGGCAGCACGTCGTTGACGGTGGTGAAGTGCATGGTCATGTCGTGTCTCTCTCTTTTTTATAAATCTTGTTTCAGCTCAGGTGGCAATGCCATTGCGCGTCAGCAGGTCGTTCACCAGCTCCAGCCGCACCAGGGGGTTGTCCAGTTCCATCAGTCTTTGTTTAAGCGCCGGTGGCAGGGGCAGTAGCTCGCACCAGCGGTTGGCGACCCAGGCGCAGTCGTCCAGCCGGTAGGGCGGGCGCAGGGGCATCTGGTCGGCGGGTATTTCCCTGTTTTGCAGGGTTTTGATCACTTCGCCCAGGGCGGTCGCCACGCCTTTCAGGTCGTCGGGTACTTCAACCGGTAGATCGTCTGCCATGACAGTTACATCGGCAATCCACAGGCCATGCTTGAGCTTTTCTTGGCGGGAGACGCGAAAACGCTGGGTGCCGGTGCAATGAATCACCATCAAACCCGCCTGCGGTTTGGAGAGTTCGGTGATTTTGGCGAGCGTGCCCACCGCATGGAAGGCCTCCTGCGCGAAACCGTCGCCGCTGGGCGCATCGGGGTCGGGCTTGCGCACCTCGGTGCCCTGCGTCAGGGAGACGATGCCGAAGGGCGCGCCAGCTTTGTGGCACTTGCCAATCATGTCCAGGTAGCGCACTTCAAAGATCTGCAAGGGCAGTGAGCCACCGGGAAAAAGCACGGTCCCCAGGGGAAACAGGGGGAGCGACAAGAGGGTGAGCGGTTCAGACATGTTGAGTGTCAAAGTGGATGTGAAAAGCATCATCCCACGAACCCACCCCGGGTGCGCGGCCTGGCTACATGGCCTTGAACAGGTGGGCGTACAGGCGGCTGACCGGCAGTTTGTCGTCCCGATCGCGCAGGGTCACGGTGAGTTTGCCGGCGTCGTCGCGCACCACGGTGTCAAGGTGGTTGGCGTTCACCACGGTGCCGCGGTGGATTTGCCAGAAAGCGCCACTGTCGAGCTGGGGCAGCAGGTCTTTGAGCGGGGTGCGGATCAGGTATTCATGGCGGGCGGTGAGCACGCGCACATATTTATCGGCCGCTTCGAAATAGACGACTTCGTCAATCGGCACCAGGCGAATGGCGTTGCCCACACTGGCCTGGATCACCTTCAAGGGCAGTTGGTTGGGCCGCGGCTCGGCGCCCAGCAGGCCCCGGAGTTGCCCCAGGGTTGCTTCAAAATTGATAGCTGCTTGCGCACGGTTGGCGAGGGCTAGCTGCACTTTTGACACTGTTTTTTGCAACCGGGTCGCCTGAATGGGCTTGAGCAGGTAGTCCATGGCATGCGTCTCAAAGGCCTGCACGGCGTACTGGTCGTAGGCGGTGACAAACACGAGGGCAGGAAAGGGCTTGCCTTCCACGGCTTCGGTGTTCCACGCGTCGATCAATTCCGCTGCGGCGTCCAGCCCGCTCAGGCCGGGCATGCGAATGTCGAAAAAGAGCACATCGGGCAACAGGCGCAGCGCCTGCGCAACGGCCGAGGCGCCGTCGCCCACGGTGGCGACCACCTGCAGCGCGGGCCACGCGCGGGCCAGTTCGGCCTGTAGGGCGGCGGCGAGCAGGGGCTCGTCTTCAGCAATAAGTGCTGTGTGAGTCATTTGAATAGGGGTTGGGCGCTGAATTTATAGGAAATGTGGCTCTAGCCCAGGTACCACCTGCGGGAGTAGCTATTAATTCAATAGCACCCTGCGGGCCGTAGGTGGTCACCAGCCGCTCGCGCACCTGGGCCAGGCCAAAGCCGTCGTCGCTGAGGCGCCCGGGGTCCAGGCCGACACCGGTGTCGAGCACGTCCAGCGTCATCAGCGTGCCGTCCAGCCGGGCCCGCACGGTGATGCTGCCGCCTTGCACCTTGGGCTCCAGCCCGTGTTTGATGGCGTTTTCAACCAAGGGTTGCAGCAGCAGCGGCGGCAGGGGCAGGGCGGCCAGTTCGGCGGGCAGGTCCAGCGTGTACTGCAGGCGCGGGCCCATGCGCACGGCCATCAGTTCAAGGTAGTCGCGCAGGCGGTCAAATTCGGCTTGCAGGGGGTGTGCGCTGACGCGCGACGACCCCAGCGTGGCACGCAGGTAGGCAATCATGCGGTCCAGCATGTCCTGCGCACGGGCCGGGTCGGTACCGATGAGGGCGCGCAGGTTGGCCAGCGTGTTGAACAACATGTGCGGCTCCAGCTGGGATTGCAGCAGCTTGAGTTGCGCCTCCGCCGCCAGGCGCTGGGCGGCTTGCATGCGGGCATACAGATAGGCGGTCTTGCCCCGGAAAAAGAAGTAGGCGCTGGCGGCGACACCTGCCACGGCAGTGACGAGCCAGGAGACCCGGTGGTTGTCCCCCACATGGCTCCAGCCCGCCCGGCCGAACCACAGGTTGCCCGCATAGGTGCCTATGAAATAGCCCGAAACCACGGCAAGGGTCACCAGCAGCGGGCCGCCCCAGCCGCGAGGCCAGCCTGTATCCGGGTTGGGCAGCAGCACCAGGCGGCCAAATTCGATGATGGCCCAGATGGGAATGCCGATGGCGATGGAGTAAACCAGTTGATGCTCGTACGGCTGGTCCGGAAAGCCCAGGTACAGCAGGGCGGAAATCACCAGACTAAAGGCCACCGTTTCCAGAAAACGGCGCAGGGTATCAACCCGGTTGATGCGCATGGCCGGTCAGACGTCGCCGGAAGGTTTGGTCGTGTCGCCGGATGCGTGCTGACGCAGCAATTTGTCGCGTTCTTGTCGGTACATCTGCTCACGCAGGTCGCTGCCCGCGCCCAGCATCCAGACCGACACCCCATGCAGCGCCAGGCCCAGGCCCCAGCCCAGGGCCGGGAACAGCGACCAGCGGTGCAAGCCCAGGCTGGCCAGGGTGAACATTGCCGCGTTGACGCAGACATACACCAGGGCGTGGACATACCAGCGCAGCTTGGCGCCCGCGCGCTTGCGGGCAATTCGGTCGATTTCTTCAGGGCTCATGTGGAGAATTTCACCACGGATCGCGCTGGCTGGCCAAACGGGCGCGCTCTTGTTGCAACAGGCGCTCATGCAAACCGCCGCCGGGCATCGCCAGCCACACGGCGAGGCCGTGCATCAACAGTCCCAAACCCCAACCCAGGGCCGGGAATATCGCCCAGTGGCGCCCGGTGCTGAGGGACGCGGTGATCAGCGCGAGGTTGACGATGACGTAAACCGTCGCGTGGACGTACCAGCCCATGCGGGCGCCCACCCGCTTGCGGGCGAGTTGCTCCAGGTCATCGTCGGTCGAATGCTTGGGGTAGGTGGTGGACATGAGAGTTCTCCTTGGTGATAAAACGGTGAAACAGGTGGTCAAAGCAGGCCGAGCCATGGGCCCCAGACCAACTGGCCGAGGTAGCGGCCCGGCAGCAGGGTGAAAATGCCCGCGCCGATGCAGGCGCCGTAATACAAGGCTTGCATGCTTTTTCGGTGACCTGCGTAGTTTTTGCGGGCCAACTGCCTGAAGGCGCCAAACAAGCCCAGCAACACATAAGGCACAAACAGGTGAATGGGCGAGTAGCCAGCGATGTTGGGCAGCTGGTAGTCACGAATGAAGAGGGCGGACAAAGCGGCGAGGAGCATCAGGGTGACCCAGGCGTAGCCAAACGCGCGGTGCATCCCTGGCCGCTGAATCGTGCCTTGGCGTGCCCACAGGGCGACGGGTCCAATGACCAGCGCACCCAGGGCGGCAGTCATGTGAACGGCGATGACGGGGGTGAGTTGCATGGTGGGGCTCGTGTCATGAAGGATGTGTCGGTGGGTGAACTGTGCCCAGTCGACCGCCTGCCCACCAGCAGGGTGCGACGAAATGCCGATCTGCCGGTGTGAAACGCGTCGGCGTGGCGTGAGAAGCGTCACATGCGCCTGTGATAATCCAGCGTCACACTTTCAGGATTAAACGTGGATATTGCATTGCTGATCAAAGCCGCCATCATGGGCATCGTCGAGGGGTTAACGGAGTTTTTGCCCATTTCTTCCACTGGCCACCTGATCCTGGCGGGTGCTCTCTTGAACCTGCATGACGAAAAAGCCAAGGTGTTTGAAATCGCCATTCAGACCGGCGCCATCTTTGCCGTGATCCTCGTTTACTGGCAGAAGTTGCGCGACACGGTGGTGGCGTTTCCTTCAGACAAACAGGCCCAGCGCTTTGTGTTGAATGTGTTCATTGCCTTTCTGCCCGCCGTTGTCTTGGGTCTGCTGTTTGGCAAAGCCATCAAGGCGCACCTGTTTACGCCCGTGGTCGTGGCCAGTACCTTCATCATTGGCGGCTTCATCATTTTGTGGGCCGAACGGCGCCAGCAAAACAACCCAACGCTGGCACGCATTCAGGACGTGGAGACGATGACGCCGATGGATGCGCTGAAAGTCGGGTTGGTGCAGTGTCTGGCCATGATTCCTGGCACCAGCCGCAGCGGCGCAACCATCATTGGCGGTATGTTGCTCGGCCTGTCGCGCAAGGCTGCCACCGACTTTTCTTTCTATCTGGCGATTCCCACCCTGATTGGTGCCGGTGCCTACAGTCTTTATAAAGAGCGTGCGTTGCTGTCCATGGCCGACTTGCCCATGTTCCTCGTCGGGTTGGTGTTGTCGTTCATCAGCGCCTGGCTGTGTGTGCGCTGGCTGCTGCGCTTTATCTCCACCCACAGCTTCGTGGGGTTTGCTTACTACCGTATCGTCTTTGGTGTGGTGGTGTTGGCCACGGCCTGGAGCGGTCTGGTCACCTGGGCGGCCTGAACGCTGTGACCGCCACCCGGGAACCGATCCGGGGTGGTAGGCCCCCTGGCCTGTCTGCTTTAGGCCAGTGTCTGCAAATTGAGCAACGCCGCCTCAATCGCCGCGGCCGTGACCTCCGGCTTTTCCATTGGAAAGAGGTGGCTGCCGTCGAGCATCATGATGCGGCCTTTCGTCACTTTTTCGGTCATGGCCATCCCTATCTGCTTCATCTCCGCCGAGTGTGTGCCGCCCACAAATGCGACCGGGCACTTCACGGGGTGATGTTTGAGCAGCGCATCCAGGTTGTGGGGCAAGGTGTTGTAGATGGCCGTTTCCACATCGCGATCAAAGCTCAATACCCGCTTTTTCTCGTCGCCTTGGCCTTCGTCATGGGTGCCGTGCGCAATGTAGTCCTGCAGCACCTGCGGGTCCCATCGGGCAAAGGCCTTTTTGTGGCGAAAGTGCGCCAGTGCGGCCTCCTGGCTGGGCCAGCTATTGCGACGGCGACGGCTCACCGCCCCCGGTGACACCGACCCCACCAGTTGCGTGCTTTTGATCACGCCGAGCGTGGCGGCGCGCCAGCCACCCAGAATCGGCGAATCCAGCAGCAGCACGCCTCGCGCCAACTCTGGCGCCCTGGCCGCAGCCATCAGGCTCAAAAAACCGCCGAGTGAATGGCCGACCAGGAATGCAGGTTGTCCTGCTTTCTCCACTTCTTTTCGGGTGAACTCGATCAGTTGTTGGACCAGGTGTGGCCAGTTGTTCGTGACCGGGTGCTGGCTGTCATGGCCAAATTTGTCCAGCGCCTTGACCGTGAACCCCCGCGCTTTCAGGTTTTTGAACAAAACGCCATAGGTGCTGGCGGCAAAACTGTTGGCGTGGGAGAAGACGATAAGGGGCATGGTGTTAGATCAGTTTTTCCTGAGGTGTTGATATCTTCTTCAGCGGTCGGTTGCGGCCTGACTGCATCATGAGCGGGATGTCGGTTTGTTCGCCGTTCCACATCGGGTCTTCAATGCTGTCAAAGACTTCCCGCAGTTTTTGCCCCCAATTGCCGTGCAGCATCCTGAAGTAAGGGTTATTTTCATCAATACACACCACTTTGTCTGTCTGGTATTTGTCAGCTTCGTAGACCACCAGGTCCAGCGGCAAACCGACGGACAGGTTGGACTTGAGTGTGGAGTCCATCGACACCAAGGCACATTTGGCGGCTTCGTCCAGCGGCGTTTCGGGCGTGATGACCCGGTCCAGCACCGGTTTGCCGTATTTGGATTCGCCCACCTGGAAGTAAGGCGTTTCGGGCGTAGCCTCAATAAAGTTGCCGGCTGAATACACCTGAAACAGGCGCATGCCTTCGCCCTTGATTTGACCGCCAAAGATGAGCGAGACGTTGAATTCAACGCCCGCTTGCTTGAGAGAGGCGGCGTCGCGGTCATACACATGGCGAATGGCGGAGCCCAGCACCCGCGCAGCATCAAACATGCTCTTGGCATTCCATATGGTGATCGGCTCGCTGTCCTGGTGCTCCTTGAGTTGCTCGATCTGCAGAATCTCGCGCACCGACTGTGAAATGCTCAGGTTGCCTGCCGAAAGCAGCACCATGAAGCGATCCTCCGGTTTTTCGTAGACGATCATCTTGCGGAAGGTACTGATTTGGTCCAAGCCTGCATTGGTGCGTGAATCGGAAAGAAAAACCAATCCGGCGTTGAGTTTGATAGCGACGCAATAAGTCATAGGAGTGTGTTCAATAGATAGGGGATTCGAAGGCAGTCACTAAGCAACTTGAGTGCCATACAGGATTGTGCGTCCAAAATTGATGATGTTGCGCCGCATCCCAATTGGCAGGTGGGCGGGCCATGTCCGCACTTTGCACTATGTTCGAGGGACGTTTCTTGATGGTTTTTTAACGTCTGCTTGCGCGGAGGCTAAAAAGCGTGCCATAATTGAAGGCTTCGCTACTGACACTTGATAAAAGTGTGGTGGCAAGAGCAGAGGCTGATTCAAGAGTTGGCTGATGCGGGTTTTGAGACTTTTGTGTTTTGGGATTTCGAAGAAATCTGGAGATGGAAAAAGTTAAAAAACTTTGATAACGCAGTCAAAAGCGTGTCATAATTCAAGGCTTCGCTGATCACAGTGAAGCGAGAAAAGCGAGACGAAAGTCGAGTTTTTGATCATTAAAAATATACAGCCGATAAGTGTGGGCGTTTGAAGGCG